>JAUNQW010000030.1 GCA_030535975.1 Atopococcus tabaci
AAAAAGAAGGCATCGATGTCCAAATCTTGACAGGAGATAATGAAAAAGTGACCGCAGTTGTAGCTGACCAAGTAGGTATAGAGCGTTATTCTGCAGGCTTAATGCCAGAAGATAAGATTAATTTTGTTATTAATAAACAAGATAAAGAAAAAATGGTAGGTATGATTGGTGATGGAATCAATGATGCTCCTGCTTTGGCCAGTGCTGATATCGGTATAGCCATGGGGTCTGGATCTTCTGTCGCCATGGAGTCTGCCGATGTTGTTATTGTCCAAAATGACTTAGAAAAGCTTTTCCACAGTTACAAGCTGAGCCAGCGTCTCAATACAATTATCCAACAAAATGTTATCTTTGCGGTCGGTGTCATTGCTGTCTTAATTATATTGAACCTCTTCGGCTTAATTACTTTACCTTTAGCCGTCCTTTTCCATGAAGGATCTACGATTCTAGTGATCTTAAACGGCTTACGACTCTTGGGTAAAAAACAAGAGGAAAATCACCCTTTAGAACCGGAAACTAAAACAACCTAAATAGGCTTTTCTCAATAAAAAGAAGCTGGGACAAATCTGTCTCAGCTTCTTTTACTTTAAATGGCTAATTTATCCTTGTTGCTGCAATTCTTTTTTCTTATCTTGTCTTACTTTTTTAACATTAGCCTTGCGTAAAATGTCATGGGGACGAACCGGCTGATCTACCTTCATTCTGACAATCTGCATAGCTTGGTGGGCTCTTTCGATTTCTTCATCCTTTTCATTGACCATGACGCCTAACTCTTGAGTGAAAACCCGCATACCTGGACCATATATTTCTATGGAATCACCTGTGTTTAAGACATTCCTTTGCTGGACAGTCGCGATACCGGTTTCTTGATCATAAGCTAAGACCTCTCCAGCAAATTTATAGGCCTGCTTTCTGCGGCGTTCTCCAAATAATTGGAAGCTTTCATCTGGCTGACCGTAAAAGAAGCCAGTATTCAATTCACGGGAAGTCGCTTTCCATAATTCATCAATCCAAGCAGAATCAAGTTCATAGTTTTCCGGGTCTTCCAAGTAACTATCAATGGCTCGACGATAAACATTAACCACTGTTGAAACATAGTGAATCGACTTCATGCGTCCTTCAATCTTTAAGGAATCTATTCCATTTTCAACAATATCAGGAATATGCTTAATCATAGAAAGATCTGTTGCAGACATCGAGAATTCTTCAGTAATATCTGTATCTTCTTCTCCCGCCCCCACCTTGTATCTTTCTCCTAAAGCCGGCATATCATAAAGTCCATATTTCCAGCGGCAGGACTGTGAACATCCTCCTCGGTTAGCATCACGATTAGACATATGATTAGATAAAGTGCAGCGTCCCGAGTATGAAATACACATGGCTCCATGGATAAAGGCTTCAATCTCTACATTGGTCTTTTCCTGTATCTCAGCGATTTCTTCCATGGAAACTTCCCGCCCTAAAACACAACGGGTCAAACCGGCATCTTCCCAGAAGTTTAAGGTTTCATAATTGACGGCTGACTGCTGAGTGGATAGATGCATTTCAAGTCCCGGTGCATCTGTCGCACAGATCTGCATCAGGGCCGGGTCCGAAATAATCACCGCATCAATACCGATATCTCGAATGATACGGAAGAAGTCCCCTGCTCCCCGCTCATTTCCATGATGCGTAACCATATTGGATGCCACATAAACTTTTACCCCGCGGGCATGAGCAAATTCGACCGCTTCAGCCATCTCCTCATAATTAAAGTTTCCTGCCTGTGAACGCAGACCATAGGCTTCTCCCGCGATATATACAGCATCTGCTCCATAATGAACAGCAATTTTTAACTTTTCTAAAGTCCCGGCTGGAGCCAACAGCTCCGGGGATTTTAATTTTCTTTTAGTCATTTTCTTATCTCCTATTTTAACGAACTGTATCTTTGTCATATAAGAAGAAGCCAGTTGAGACTTCACGATTAACCGGATGAAGGTCTTGCAGCTTCTCGTCTAATCGAGCAGCTTCCGCCTCATTCCAAGTTCCTGCGTGAATCTGGTTACGGACTTCTATAAATAAAGCATTAATCTCAACAAAGGCATCCCCCGGACAATAAATTCCGTCATTATACCATAAGGAAATGCCGATATCCGATAGTTGATCGACATGCGGCAGCAAGTTGAGATCATTATTAGCAAAGACATGAGTTCCATGATCATCTTGAAAGATTGAGAAATGAGTCTCATCTAAACCCGGCTGCGATAAAAAGAGGTCATGGTCTTCCAGTTCTCCTGTATCTTTGCCTACATAGGAGAAGTAATTATCCAAGAGCATACGGCCGCTTTGGTGGATACAAGAAGCACCGTAAGTTTGTACCAAGAGGGGAATTTCTGCTTCCTCTGCCATTTCAATCATTTCAACATAAGGAACTTCTCGAGCAACTAACGCTCCCACCGCGCCATATTTCGCCCAAAAATTAACTTGGCCGGCACTTGTGTTGAGTACAGATGCATCATAGAAATAAGGCATCTGATATTCTTCTTCTTTTAGAATTTGAATTAATCCCGTATCTCCAACCATCAATAAATCTGCACCTGTCTGTTTAACCTGCGCTAAATAATCGCGTGCGGTATTTATTTTATCATTATGTAAAATAGCATTAGCCGCCACAACGACTTGGCTGTCATTTTGATGGGCATAGTCTGCCATTTGAGTCATTTCCTCAAAGGTGAAGTAGCCTGACAGACGTAAGCCGTATGTTTTTTCCCCAATAACAATATATTTAACGCCTATATCTACTAATTTCTTACCTTGTTCCAAGGATTCAGCTGTTGCAATCAACTCAATCATATTAAGGTCCTTCTTTCTAGTAATAAATTTTATTGATTCTATATATAAATAATATGATTAGTCTATCACAATTTTTAATAAATAATAATACTAAGTTGAGATAAAAAGCCCCCTTTCTTATCACGGGAAAGGAGGCTTGAGGCAGTTAAATATCTTTGAGTTTAAGAACAGGGACACCTTTGTCCGTATAAGACCATTCTCTCACTTTTTGGGCATCCGCCATAGTTTCGATCAGTCGGTCACGGTAAGGTTCTGGCAGCTCGTCAAATAAAAAATAGTCCTCATCCAGCATTAACTGACTACGTTTAGCTTCAATTTCCTTTGGTGTTTTTAATTTATAGGAAATAGCCGGCAGCTGACCCTCTATTTCTCTTTTTTCTATGCGGTAGAAGTAATGCTCAAAACCATAGTCTATTTCCAGAGCTCCTGTATTCGTTCGATATTGTTTAATATCCTCATGATTTTCACCTTTGATTTCCCACCATCTTTCGATGGCATTAATCGCTTCTTCCTCAGTTTTGAAACTGGCATGTTCTTTACGAATGTCATTTTGCTTGTCAATCCAATAATTTGTGTATATAGTCTGTGTCATCATATGTCCCCTTTCAAGTTGTAGTGTTACTTCATCACAACATACATTCTAATCTTCATCTCGTTCATAAACTGATTCTATCACAATTTTGCTTGTAATGATTTATCCACCATTTTTATTTACCTGCAGAAAAGGATGCTATAAGCGCTATCATTTGTTGAGACCTGTGGAATCTTATATACTCAATGTATCAGGAATGAGGAGGAGAACAAATGAAAAATAAGAATTATAGTCAACTATTTATCAATGGTCAATGGGTCGACAGTTCGAGTGATCAGACAATCACTGTCTTGAACCCTTCCACAGAAGAAATCATTGCGACAGTTCCTCACGCCAATCAAGACGATGTAGATCAAGCAGTATCGGCTGCCAAGGAAGCTTTTCCTGCCTGGAACACCCTGCCGGTCAGCGAAAGAAGCCATCTTTTGATGCAGCTGGCAGATGCTATTGAAGAAAATCAAGAAGAAATCCTAGAGATTATTATTGAAGAAATGGGAACGGCTCGGGATTTTGGAAGAACTGCCCAAGTCGGACGTTCTATTTCTGAAATCCGCAGCTTAGTTGCTGAATTGGACCATTTTGAATTTAAGGAAGAATATGAAGGCTTTGATGTGATCAAAGAAGGTTTCGGTGTGGTCGCTTGTATTACCCCTTGGAACTATCCACTGAATCAGATTCAAAGAAAGATCACTCCAGCTTTACTGGCTGGGAATACGGTAGTGGTCAAGCCGGCTTCTAATACTCCCCTAGCTGGTTTCTATCTGACTCAATTGATTGAAAAAATAGGTTTTCCAGCTGGTGTCTTTAACTTTGTAACAGGCGGAGGATCAGATACAGGAGATTACCTCGCCGAACATGAAGATGTCTCTGTGATTTCCTTTACAGGTTCCACTGAAGTTGGTAAGGGTCTTTATGAAAAAGCGGCTCCCAAGGTCAAACAATTGATTCTTGAACTGGGAGGTAAATCTGCCATGATTTACCTCGAAGGTGGAGACTTACAGACAGCGGTTGAACAAGCCATGGATGCTGTCTTGAATAACACGGGTCAGTCTTGTTCTGCTCTTACCCGGCTCTTAGTCCCTGAAGATCAATTAGAGGAAACCAAGAAAGTCATTCGGGATTACTATGAAGAAAAAGCAATTGTGGGCGATCCAAAAGATAATCAAACGATCGTCGGGCCTCAAATATCCAAAGACCAGCAAGAGCGGGTGGAATCCTACATCCAAAAAGGAAAAGATGAGGGAGCAACAGTCTTCTTAGGTGGAGAAACGATAGAAGGTAAAGGTTTCTTTGTACAGCCGACTGTTTTTACTGATGTGACCAACGACATGACCATTGCCCAAGAAGAAATCTTTGGCCCGGTCTTATGTGTCTTAAGCTACTCGACTGTAGAAGAAGCTGTCGAAATTGCTAACGATTCTCCTTATGGTTTATCTGGAGCAGTGGTCGGACCGGATGAAGAAGCTTATCAAGTCGCTAGTCAACTCCGTACAGGAAATATTTTAATTAATGGATCGGGACGTTTAGACCATGCCCTCTTTGGAGGATACAAACAGTCGGGTCTGGGACGTGAAGTAGGTCTGTGGGGATTAGAAGATTACTTAGAGGAAAAAGCCCTCTTTTATAACAATTAAAAATAAAGAAAAGAAAAAAGCTTGAAATCCCACTTGAACTGCCCCCTGTCAAGTAGACAGGTAAATAAACAAAATATTTTGTACCAGGGATGATAAATTTCATTCCTGGTTTTTTCTTATGCTGGAATACTCAAGCCCATGTTTAACGTCACCCGTTGGGTGTTGTAAAATCGAATGTATTGTTTGATATCCTGTTCGAGTTCTTCAAAAATCTGATAAGTCCTCAAACGATACATTTCTTCTTTGATAATGCCCCAGAAGTTCTCCATTGGACCGTTATCAATACACTTGCCCACGCGTGACATGCTTTGAATGATTTGATTCTTCTTGACAAAGTATTTGAATCCGTGTGAAGTATACTGAAAGCCACGATCACTGTGCAGGAGTGTTTGGGCAGGTATAATGTCGTCTTCAATTTGACGAACTGTCTCACGAACTAAGGCATTATTATTTCGCTTGGATAATTTAAACGCCACAATCTTATTCTTTCCGTAATCTAGTATTGCGCTAAGATAAGCCTTAGAATCTTTTCCATATTTGAATTCGGTCACATCAGTTAATAGGACGCCCATCGCTGGATATTCCTTCCGGAATTCTCTATTAAGGACGTTCTCGATGATATGTGTCGGATGGTGGGGCTTGTAACGGTATTGTTTTCGACGGATAACGGCTTTCAACCCTAATAAACTCATGAAGCGGTAGACACACTTATGATTTACTTTAGCGTTCATGAAGTGGTTCAGATAGATGGTTATTCGACGATAACCGTAGATTCCTTTATGGTCTTCATAGACTTGAAGAATCCATTCAATAAGTTGTCGTAGACGTTTCTCCGACGCACACGGTTTGCGTTTTAGCCACTTGTAATAACCAGATCTACTCACTTCTAAAGCTTCACAGAGATGAGCTACTTTGAACCCTTCCTTTTGTAATTTTGTAATCGTTTGGTATTCCGCTTCATACTGCGTTTGCGTGACATCAACTCTCTTTCCACTTCTTCTAACTTTTTTAACGCTGCGTTCTCCGTTTCCAGGTACTCGTTGCGTGCTCTTAATGCCGCATTCTCAGCTCTAATTCTCTCTTCTTCTGTTTGAATGGCGTCCGGTTTTCCCCGGCCCCGTCCATCGACTAGTCCGTCAGGACCATGATTTTTGTATTTTTGAACCCATGAATAGACATTATTATAAGATACCTGATGTTTTTTAGCCGTTTCTTTATAGGATAAGCCATTGGCTAAGTAATCTTTGACAATTTTAATTTTCTCTTCTTGTGTCGTTTTTTTACTTTTCATTGTGTACACCTCGGGTTTTGGAGTGTAACTCCTCATATTTTCCCCTTTAGTATACTTGATTATCCAATTTCTGACAGTTTCGTGCGATGGAATATCATACTTCCGAGCCAATTGTAGGACCGGTGTTCCTTCTTCGAGATGTTCTCGAAGAACGGTCTCCTTAAACGCTTGGGTGTACTGATTATTTTTTGAATGGGTTTGAATTCCAGATAAACCATATTCCCTGTATCTAAGGACTTTTTGACCAAAGGTCGAATCACTTAATAATAAACCATAATCTTCTGTTAATTGTTTATAAGTTATTCCTTCTTCAAGGTACATGTGAATGTATTTTTCAAGTTCGTGAACAGTATGTTTACTGTTTGAACGCATAAAAAAACCCCCTAAAGTAGTTTTACTTTTTCAAGTGTTTACACTTTAGGGGGAGCATATCAACTGCCGGATTTCAAGCTTTTTATTTTCATATACTAAGAGAGTGCTTCAGTTAAAGGAGGAACTACTTGTTTTTTACGTGAAACTACTCCTTCAAGTGCAATCTCATGGTTTTCAATACCTGTTGCAAAAGCTTCTTCAACAGCCTCTAATTGAGAACCCACGACAAGCCCTTGAGAGTTACTTTCTAGAATATCAGTAATGACTAGTAAGTAGAGTCCATAATTATTAGCTGTAGATAATTTTTCCATCTCATGGATAAGTGTTTCTTTACGCTTAAGGACATCTTGAATATCGACCACATTGACTTGACCAATGCGTACAGTTGATTCTCCCATTTCAAAAGTTTTAGCATCGCCTTCAAGAATTTCTTCTTCTGTAAATTTATCTACATTGGTCCCGGCTCTAAGCATATCCAAGCCGTAGGTATTTAAGTCTACTTGAGCAATTTCTGCTAAGTCTTTGGCAATTTCTGCGTCTGTCGGCGTGCAGGTAGGACTCTTAAATAAAAGACTATCCGAAATAATAGCAGATAACATGATTCCACCAATATCTTGGGAAATGTCTATCTGGTTTTCTTTGAACAACTTGTAGACGATGGAGCATGTCGAACCCAGAGGCTCCGCTCTAAAGTTAAGTGGGTTACTGGTTTCAAAGTTAGCTATACGATGGTGGTCTACCACAGATAAAATCTCAGCATCTTCTATCCCATCGATACTTTGCTGAAATTCATTATGATCCACCAGCATGACTGGATCTCCAGGATTTTCTAATCTTTCTACAATCTCCGGATGCTGCAGACCGAAATGGTCCAGGGCATATTTTGTTTCATCCCCGGCTTCTCCCAGAGCAACAGCTTTTGTTTGAAGTCCTAATTTATTTTGTAAGTAAGAATACGCAATAGCTGATCCTATCGCATCTGTATCTGGGTTTTTATGTCCAAAAATTATAATTTCGCTCACTTATATCACTCCTATTATCAATTCATAAGTTAAGAATAAATGATTCTTTAATCTTCTTCAAGCTTTTCAAGAGGCATTCGACGAAAGTCTTTAGGCGCCCCGTCTCTGCCTTCTTCAAAAAGTCCGCTGCCATTACTTTGTCGGTCTGCTGAAGCATAATCTTTCGCTTGAATAGTCTTTTCTTTACCAATACTCGTTATAATAATTATTTCCTCCTGAGGATCGATGACAGGAATGATTAGAGAAACTTCATGCGGATTACTTTTCAAGCTCCGATAGACTTTAAGGCCGCGTTTATTTCGAGTACTCTTTTCAAAATCAATCAGATTCATTTTTTTGATAAAACCTCTTTGACTGAGTAGAAGAACTTCTTGAATCCCTTCGTAAGGATCAATCAGCACGGTCCCCATCACTTGGTCCTCTTCTTTAAGATTGACTGAAAGTACTCCTCGAGCATTGGGACCAACAGTCGATACTTCTTCCAAATCATAACGCAGACCATAAGCTTCTTTTGTGACAGTAAAAACATCCAGGGCACGGTCTGCATCCACCATCATGACTTGAATTAATTTATCTTCTTTCAAATTAATCGCTTTATAGCTGGTTGATTTAAAGTTCTTTTTCGGTTTAAATTCACCGGCCAGGGTCTGTTTGATATAGCCTTGAGATGTGGCAAAAACAAATTTTTTCTGGTCATTAAATTCTTTTAGACCGAAAACAGAAAGAATTTGTTCATCTTCTTCTAAAGCTATCTCTTGGGAAAGATGGTTCCCCATTGTTTTCCATTTAATATCAGCCAAAGCATGGACCGGACGATTGATCGCTTTTCCTTTATTAGTAAAAAGAATAATGTGGTCCAGCGTCGACATCTTCTCGGCAAAAAGAGGATAGTCATTATCTCGAAGTTGGAGATCTGAAATTTCACTGGCAGCAAAGGATCGGGTGCTGGTTCGTTTTAAGTAGCCTTCTTTAGTCACTGTCACGATAACATCTTCATCCGCAATCAAGACTTCCTTATCGACTTCAAGCTCTTCAATCTCGTCTTCGACAGCCGTTCGCCGAGGTGTTGCAAAGTTTTTCTTAGTTTCTCTTAACTCTGATTTAATTACTCGGTCCAATTCTTCCGGATTACTTATAATCAGTTCATAAGAAGTTACCTTCTCTTCTAATTCTTCAGCTTCAGCTTCTAATTCCTTGATATCTGTATTAGACAAGCGGTAAAGCTGCAGAGAAACTATGGCCTCAGCCTGGCGCTCTGAGAATTGGAACTGTTGCATTAAGTTATCTTTTGCATTCTTCTTATTTTTACTTTTTCGGATGGTCGCAATGATCTCATCCAATATCGAAAGGGCACGTATTAGACCTTCAACAATATGCTGTCGGTCTTCAGCCTTACGCAGGAGGTATTGTGTGCGGCGCATAATCACTTCACGCCGGTAGTCAATATAGGCTTGAATTATATCGATGATTCCCATCTGCTCGGGACGTTTTCGATTAATAGCTACCATATTCATATTGTAGTTAACCTGCATGTCCGTATTTTTTAAGAGATAGGTTAAAATACCTTCAGCTGAACTCTCTTTCCTCAAATCGATAGCTATACGCAATCCATCTTTATCCGTTTCATCTCTAACTTCCTGGATTCCTTCAATATCACGATTGATGCGGATGTCATCAATTTGTTGGATTAAATTTGCTTTATTGACTTCGTAAGGTATTCTTTCGATCACAATGCGCTGTCTTCCTCCGCGGATTGATTCGATCTCAGTTTTCGATCGCACGACGACTCGTCCTTTTCCGGTACGGTAAGCCTTGGCCAAATCATCTTTTCCTTGGATGATAGCTCCTGTTGGAAAGTCCGGTCCTTTTATAAAATCCATTATTTTTTTGAGACCGGCATTCGGGTGATCGACGAGATAGACAGTTGCGTCAATCACTTCACCTAAATTATGAGGCGGGATATCTGTTGCATATCCTGCTGAAATACCGGTTGAACCATTGACGATTAAATTAGGATAGCGAGCAGGCAGTACGGTGGGTTCTTCTTCTGTATCATCGAAGTTCAAGATCCAGTCGACCGTATCTTTATCCAGGTCCATCGTTAACTCATTCGCTATTTTTGATAAACGAGCTTCGGTGTAACGCATGGCTGCAGCCGGATCGCCGTCCATAGATCCATTATTTCCCTGCATATCCACTAAAGGTTCTCTAATTTTCCAATCTTGACTGAGACGGACCATAGCATCATACACACTGCTGTCGCCATGGGGGTGGTAATTACCGATAACATTTCCCACAGTCTTTGCAGATTTACGATAACCTTTGTCGTAAGTATTTCCTTCATGGTACATGGCGTAAATAATCCGCCTTTGGACAGGTTTTAAGCCATCCCGCACATCAGGAATGGCACGCTCTTGAATAATGTATTTAGAATAACGTCCAAAACGTTCACTCATAACTTCGCTTAAATTAAGTTCTTGAAATTGTTCTTGTGCCATCTTAATCCTCCGCTCCTTCATCTTCTAAAGGTATGTGAGAAGTGATCTGCTCATTGTCTAATAAAGTCCCATCTTCTTCCAGACTGAACTCTACATTTTCTTCAATCCATTCTCGTCTCGGCTTTACTTTGTTGCCCATGAGAACAGATACTCTTTTTTCTGCTTTGGCAGGCTCGTCTAAATTAACTCTGATCAAGGTCCGCCGCTCGGGATCCATCGTAGTCTCCCACAATTGTTCCGCATTCATTTCCCCTAAACCTTTATAGCGTTGTAATTGATAATTCCTGCCAAAGCCCTTCAACGTATCTTCTAACTCTTCATCTGTCCATACATACTGCTCTTTATAGGATTTACCTTTTCCTTCAGAAACTTTATATAAAGGCGGCATAGCAAGATAGATCTTACCTGCTTCAATTAAAGGACGCATATAGCGGTAGAAAAATGTTAAAAGCAGAACTTGGATATGGGCGCCGTCTGTATCAGCATCTGTCATGATGATAATCTTATCATAGTTAGAATTTTCTAAATCAAATTCCGCTCCGACATCCGCCCCAATCGTATATATCATCGTATTGATCTCTTCATTCTTCAAAATATCTTCTAAACTCGCTCTTTCTGAGTTCAAGACCTTCCCTCTTAGAGGCAGAATAGCCTGGAACTTTCTGTCCCTTCCCTGCTTAGCAGATCCACCAGCGGAATCTCCCTCCACTAAAAAGAGTTCATTTTTCCTGGCATTTTTACTTTGAGCAGGGGTAAGTTTACCGGATAAAAGTCTTTCACTGTTTCTTCGATTTTTGCTGTCGCGGCTCATATCTCTTGCTTTACGGGCAGCTTCCCGGGCTTGGCGTGCTTTGACAGATTTCTTAACCAATTGTTTACTTACTTCACCATTTTCTGCTAAAACAATGGCTATCTGCTCTGATACAACCTGTTCAACCGCGGTGCGGGCTTGAGGGGTTCCAAGCTTGGACTTGGTCTGACCTTCGAACTGTAAAATATCTTCCGGTATTCGAATAGACAGGATAGCTGTTAGCCCCTCCCGAACGTCACTGCCTTCCAAATTTTTATCTTTTTCTGTCAACTCACCAATCCGATGAGCATACTCATTAAAAGTCTTGGTCAAACCTGTCTTAAACCCTACTTCATGACTTCCGCCGTCATCGGTCCGAACATTATTAACAAAAGACAAAATATTTTCTGAATAAGCATCATTATATTGAAGGGCCACTTCCACTTGAATTTGATTCTTTTCATCTTGAAAATAAGCGATATCGGTTAAGACATCCTTATCTTCATGAAGATATTCCACAAAAGCCTTGATCCCTTCTCTATAATGGAAGATTTCTTCATCACCTGTACGTTCATCTTGAAGAGATATTTTGATATCTTTAAGTAAAAAGGCAGATTCACGCAACCGCTCGCGAATAGTTTCGTAATTAAATTCAGTAGTAGAAAATATCTCTGCATCCGGTTTAAAGGTAACCCGTGTACCTGTTTTGTCTTTAGACTTTCCTTTTTTAGAATCGTATGTTCCCTGTGGGATTCCTCCATCTGAAAATGTCTTGTGGTATTCTTTACCGTCACGATAGATGGTGACATCTAGCTTTTCAGATAGAGCATTAACCACTGCAGCCCCTACTCCATGCAGACCACCAGAGCTTTTATATCCACCCTCTTGGCCAAATTTACCCCCTGCATGAAGAACCGTAAAGATTACTTCAACTGTAGGAACACCACTTTCATGCATCCCTGCAGGCATACCTCGTCCATTATCTATTATTGAAATAGATCCATCATCATGGATTATAACCTGAATCTCATCAGCATACCCTGACAAGGCTTCGTCTATCGCATTATCAACAATCTCATACACGAGATGGTGCAAGCCGCGGCTGTCGGTCGAACCGATATACATACCGGGTCTTTTCCGGACAGCAGCTAAGCCTTCTAATATTTGAATTGATTGGTCATCATATTTGTTGGACATTTCATCAAACTCCTCAACACGTAGTTTCTTGAATGATATTTCAAGTCCTATCTGCTTGTCAAGCTCTAATAGGTTTCTTTAAAATTCATCAGCTGTTCTATTCTAACATATTCCAAAAAAAGCGAAAGTACGTTCGCTTTTTTTTCTTTTATAATCCTTCTTTTATGGTAGAATTGTAAAGATTATAGTTGATAGACTATTCAATAATATTCTAGTTTATAAAAAGGAGACCTTTACTTATGATCTTAAATATTTTAATATTTCTTATTTCTTATTTACTAGGCTCAATTTCCAGCGGCTTGTTTATCGGAAAGCTTTTTTATAAGGTAGATATCAGAGAACATGGGAGCCATAATACAGGAACCACCAATGCCTGGCGGGTGCTGGGACCTAAAGCAGGGATAGCAACCTTCCTCGTCGACTTCTTAAAAGGAGCCCTCGCTTACAGCCTGGCTGTCTGGCTGAATACAGATTGGAATCCTTTTATTTTTGGGCTGGCAGCTATCTTGGGGCATACTTATCCTATTTTTACCGGTTTTAAGGGAGGGAAAGCAGTTGCTACATCTGCAGGTGTTGCTTTTGCATATCAACCGCTCTTTTTATTCTTCAACTTCCCTATCGTCTTCGGCCTTGTTCTTTATTTAACATCGACGGTAAGCGTCGCTAGTATGGCTGCTGTTGTCTCTGCTTTTATCATCGCCTTACTCTTAAAAGATTGGATTCTCGTCATTATGACCGGTTTCCTGCTTGTCTTCATCTTTTACCGGCACAAGGATAACATTCAAAGAATCAAAGAGGGAAAAGAAAGCATCATCCCATGGGGCCTTAATTACCAACGCAAAAAAAACAAAAAATAATATAATAACCTTTATAGAAAAAATCCGGATGAGAGTCATCTGGTTTTTTCTATTTAAAGGGGAAT
>JAUNQW010000031.1 GCA_030535975.1 Atopococcus tabaci
CCCGTTTCTTCTTCACTTTTATTTCCCAACTGTGCTAAGAATGTATCAAAATTATCCATGAATAAAACCTCCTATAAAATAAAAAAATCGTTCCATCATCCAGCAATGAAAGCTTGCTGAATAATGGGACGATTCTTTCGCGGTACCACCCAAATTACATCCTGAGATGTCTCTTTACTGTCTGTCGTCTGTCACGGTAAACAGGTGCAGGGTAACGGCTGCTGCCGGCCGGGTCGCTTTCACTTCCCGACATTCCAAGCCCATTTTCATCCACTCACTTTTACCTGGTTTCACCAGCTTCCAGGCTCTCTGAGAAAAGCTTCCGTCGACTACTCTACTTGTCTTAAATTTGACTGATTTGAACTTTACAATACTGGATTACTTTCTGTAAGTCAAGGAAAAACCTGGTTAAAAGGGGTGATTCCTAAAATCGATGGATTAAGAAAAGGGATATTACTTGACTTCATCCAAATAGTCCGTAAAGTTACAAGCAACCAAGGACTGTTACGATGGAGAGTCTCTTGCTTGTGAAAGGGTGATGACCATGGAGAAACATGAAGGGTATTGGAATGAGCTGGCGGAATATATCGTCTCGATTGATCCTGCTGTCAGAAGTGTTAAAGAGGCTCTGCTGCTGCCCGGCATAATAGCGCAGAAGTATCATAATGAGGCTAGGAAAAGGTATCTGGCCAAGGATTATTTTGAAGCACGCAAGCTGACCTTAGAGGCCCGGCAGTTGACTGGCATAGAGATCGATCCGGGCGCTCAGATTGGCAGATTTGTCTATCTCGACCACGGCTTCGGCACAGTCATCGGCGAGACAGCCATCGTCGGAGATTATTGTACGATATACCAGGGTGTGACCCTGGGCAGTATCGAATTAGATCAGGACAAGCGGCGCCATCCGGTAGTGAAAGACCATGCTTTGATTGGTGCTGGGTCTAAAGTCATGGGTACAATCACGATTGGTGAACATGCCAAGGTCGGAGCCAATGCGGTCGTTTTGACCGATGTTCCAGATAATACGACGGCTGTGGGGGTACCTGCCCGAATCATCGACAAGAGTAAACAAATTAAAAACTTTGATGACTTCATGGAAAGATAGGAATTTACTATCTTTCTTTTTTTGTGTTTTGGCGGCCTTTACATAACTTTAACATAGTATAAGTGGAAGTCTTTGGATAAGTTTCTTACAATAAAAGGAAAGAGACAGGGGGGCTCAACAATGAATGAACAATTAGAAATTTTAGAGAGGATGTACCAGAAGTTACTGGAGATCAGGCGGACAGTCCGGGATGAAGGGCAGCAGTTGTATGAATCCTGGGATCCTTCAAGTATGAGGGAGGATTTTAAGCCGAGTGCCCAAAATCTGGCTTACTATATCATCCTGAGACAATTTGATTTAAGAGAGCTTCAAATTAAGATGGCTGACTTTGGTCTTTCCTCCTTGGGGCGCTTAGAAGGTCATGTCATGGCCACACTCAATAATGTCATTGTCAATATCTGCCACATCTTAGATAAATTTTCAGATGAAGACAAGGACCATTATCCAATCAGCAATCAAATCGGCCAGCAGAAATTAGATGAAAATACTGAGGTGATGTTCGGAAAGCCTCATCCGGACCGCTATTCACATATCATGGTGACCCTGCCGCCTGAAGCAGCAGAGGATCCAGGCTTTGTGGAAAAATTAGTAGAGAAGGGGATGGGAATTGCCCGCATCAACAGCGCGCATGACGGGCCGGAAGAATGGAAGAAGATGATCGCTAATATCGAAGCCGCCTCTGAAAAACTGAAACAGCCGGTATATTTATTTTTTGATATACCCGGTCCGAAAATCAGAGTCGACGGTCTTTATACGACCCTGCAGAAACCCAAAGTCAAACTGGGAGACACTTTCTTCATCACTTCCCATGAACTCTTGAAAGATTTTCACGGCCATGAGATCGTCCTGGGAGTGGACCAGCCTGAGCTCATCAGCCTCCTGGAAGAAGGCGAGACGGTGAGCATGGATGACGGAGAAGTAGTCGGCCAAGTCGTCCAGGTCTATCCTGAAGGGGTCAGTGTCGAGGTCAAACAGCTCCAAAAACAGAAGGGGCAGAGAATCCGGGCGACCAAAGGAATCAACTTCACCGACCGGGAGATCGACATCGATATTTTGACAGAGATAGACAAGAAAAATATCGATTTCATCAAAGGTTATGAAGCCGTTCTGGGCTTCTCCTTTGTCCAGACTCCGGAAGATATGGAGATCATTCATTCCTATCTGAAGGAAGTTTATGGGGATCAGGTTTATGATGTACCGATCTGCGTCAAAGTAGAAACTCACGGTGCTTTTAAGCACCTGCCGAGAATCATCGTGGAAGCCGCCCGCCACCATCCGTGCAGTCTCATGATTGCCAGGGGAGATCTGGCGGTGGAAGTGGGCTATCTCCGCTTATCAGAAGTGCAGGAAGAAATCCTCTGGTTCGCAGAAGCGGCCAATACACCGGTCATCTGGGCTACTCAGGTCTTAGAATCCATGTCTAAAAAAGGTATTCCGACCCGCGCAGAGATTACGGATGCGACGATGGCCGGGCGGGCGGAAGTAGTCATGCTGAATAAAGGGGGCTACATGCCGGAGACGGTCGATCTGCTGAATCAGATTTTAGTCGATAACTCCAAGCATATGTTGAAGAAGACTGCTCTGTTCAGATCTTTGGATGTGGCTCATGATGTCATCAAAGAAGATAAATAAACTATTTAACAGACGAAAAGTCACAGGATGCTCTGGAAAGAGACCTGTGACTTTTTTATAAGGCAGGGAAGGCGGTGTAGATGATGCCCCCCAGGATCCCGGTAAAGATGATGATCTTGATAGGGTCGGCATTGAATTTTTCAAGGATGTAGAAGGAGATGGCAAAGATTGAGACAGCCATCCAGTTGAGATTGGACAAGCTGGCGGGCTCTGTCCCAAAAAAGGCGGTGAGTAAGATCGTCATACCCGCTGAAGCGATCAGAGCGACAATGGCCGGCCGCAGACCTGTGATGAGTCTTTGGATCACAGGCAGTTCCTTGTATCTTTT
Source organism: Atopococcus tabaci (assembly GCA_030535975.1). Lineage (GTDB taxonomy): Bacteria > Bacillota > Bacilli > Lactobacillales > Carnobacteriaceae_A > JAUNQW01. The sequence goes on from JAUNQW010000031.1 coordinate 3,066, forward strand.
ATAGAGATAGGCCAGCAGCAAGACGATGATCAAACTAGGCGCAACGACGCCCAAGGTAGCTACAATCCCGCCTGGAATACCTGCGACCCGGTTGCCTGCGTAAGTTGCCGCATTGATCGCGATGGGGCCGGGGGTCATTTCGGAAATAGTCAATAGATCGACGAATTCTGTGGCAGAAATCCAGGCCTGTTTTTCGACGATATTCTGCTCGATGAGGGGCAGGACAGCGTAGCCGCCACCGAAACTGAGAGCACCGATGACGAAGAATTCCCAAAAAAGAAGCAGATAAATCATGATTTCACCCCACTGTCATTACTCATGAAATGGCTGATCAAGGCGACGATTGCCGCAAAGAGCAGTAGATAGATGACATTGACATTGAAGAAGATGGCGGCGATCAAGGAAATAATCATGACCGCAATCAGGCGTGCATTCTTCGTCTTGAGGACACCTCGGGCCAATTTCCACACCACATTGACGATGATGGCTGCGATACCTGCCTGCATTCCCCTCATAACATTCTGGACGAGTGCATTGTCCCGGATGGCTAAGTAGATATAGGAGACGACCGTCATGATTAGGAGAGGCGGGAGAACGGTTCCCAGCGTTGCGGCCAAAGCGCCGGGCGCACCGAGAAGATTATAGCCGACGATGATCGACGAGTTGACAGCGATCGGCCCGGGTGCAGACTGACTCAGGGCGATTAGATTCATCATCTCGTCTTCTTTGAGCCAATTCAGATCGTCTACGAAACGCTTCTTCATCAGAGGAACGATGACGTAGCCGCCGCCAAAAGTAAAGGCACTAAGGTGGAAAGTGTGGCGGAACAAATTCCAATAAGATATTTCTTTATTCACAAGTGAATTCTCCTTTTTCATTTGATAAGCTATCTGTATTATACATTTAATTTGGCGGATTCACATTTAAAGAAGCAAGGATGAGTTTTTTTTCAGCTGTCAATCTGATCATTCATGATATATTATAAAAGTACTAAAAAGAATATTCTGTGCCGATGTGCATATGGATTAGAGGAGAAAATGATGATTAATATAGCTTTAGATGCCATGGGCGGCTCAAATGCCCCGAAGAGTACAGTCGAAGGAGCACTTCAGGCCGTCAAGAAGTTTGATGATATACAGATCACCTTGCACGGAGACAGAGAAAAAATTCTTGAGGTGGAAGAGAACCTGCCGGACCGCGTAATCATTGAGCATACGCCTCAGACACTTGGAGAAACTGAGCAGATATTCGATGCCCTCAAAGAAAAACGACCGGTTTCTATCATCAATGCGGTCGAATCCGTCAAAGAAGGACGCTGTGACGGGGCTGTATCCGCCGGTTCAACCGGTGGTGTCTTCGTTTCTGCTCTCACTTTACTTGGCGTGATCAAAGGGATCAACCGCCCGGCCGGCTTGATGCATATCCCTACTTTTTCTAAAGATAATCCTACTTTCGTCTTGATCGATGTGGGAACCAATGCGGATGTCAAAGCCCGCAACCTGAATGAATTTGCTGTTTTAGGCAGCCACTATGCTCAGTCTGTCCAGGGAAAAAACTCTCCTAAAGTGGCTCTCTTGAGTAATGGGACCGAAGAGACTAAAGGAGATAAAATCCATAAAGCAGCCTACCAATCATTGATCGAAAATAAAGAAATTAATTTCATCGGGAATGTCGAACCCCATGGCCTTCTGGATGGGTCAATCGATGTCCTGGTAGCGGACGGTTTTTCGGGCAATGTCTACTTGAAGCAGCATGAAGAGATGTCCGAGCAGTATTCCAACGAAATTTTAAAAAGAGTCCAGGGTCTGGATTTAGATGAAGAAAGTCAGAAATTAATCAGCCAGGAAATCATCCTGCTGAAAAGACAGTTGGCTACGACGCGTTACGGCGCCTGTCTCTTGTCAGGTCTGCCGTCTCCTGTCGTCATTACCCACGGCCGTTCGGATGCCGAAGCCATTGCCACAGGTGTCCAGCAGTTGCGTGAAGCGATCAAAAGCCAGTATACGCAGAAATCAGCGGATTACTTTGAGAATAAGAATAAATAAAACACCTCCCGGAGGTGTTTTTTAACTCTGTTAGTAATAGATTGACAGGATCTAAATTATTTTGTAAGATTTACTTTATCAATTTTAAAAGGATACATGACGACTAACTTATAAGTATGATTTCCATCATATATACTTTTATTATTGTATAAATTATCCGATTTATAAAACGATATCCCAATGCTCTTTTAACTTCATTGAGATAACGTTTTCTAAATTAATAAGGGGAGTTATTGTGAAAAAGAATTTATTTGTAAAATTATCGATACTTTTAGCTTTGCTTTTATTTTTAGCAGGATGTGGGAATAGTGAGAGTTCTCCGGATGACCAAACGTTAAAAATAGGTTCGATGGAAGGACTTCAATCTGAAGTTTTAGATGTCGCCGTCGAGAAACTTGAAGAACAAGGTTATACAGTTGAGATCGTCACTTTTTCTGATTACCAGGCACCAAATACGGCTTTAGAAGAAAATAGCTTAGACGCTAATATTTTCCAGCACACACCGTTTTTAGACTCATATAATAGGGATAAAGGAACTGATTTTGTTTCAGCAGGCGCAGCATTTTTAAATCCGATGGCTATTTACTCTGAAAACTATCTTTCTATTGATGAAGTTCAAGATGGGGATTTATTTGCTTTACCGAATGATCCAACTAATATGGGACGTGCACTTCTTGTATTGGAGGCTACCGGTTTAATTGAAATAGAAGAAGGCGTAGACAACCCAACAACTGATGATATAATTGAAAACTCTAAAAACTTAGAGTTTATTGAATTGGAACCCGCTCAGGTTACTGCGAGTTTAGAAGATGTAGATTTTGCTGCAATCAATAGTAATTATGCTGTCGACTTTGGTCTCAATCCTAAGGAAGATTCAATTTTTACTGAAAGTATAGACTCTCCATATACTGTTCAGATCGTCACCACACAAGAATTAAATGATTCTCAAAAAATATCTGATTTAGTTGCAGCTTATCAGAATGATGCTGTAGTTGATGCAATGGATGAATTATCAAATGGAACTTTACTTCCAGGCTGGAAATAAACAAAAAGAGGTCTATGACAGACCTCTTTTTTTATTGCCAAGATATGGTTTGACTTTTTATCTGACATTCGGTTTGACTAGGTATTTTTTTGATGAGATCAGCATTAACATCAAAAACTGGAATATTCTTATCATAAAGCAGACCCGCTGTAACGGAAGCAGTTACGACGATAGCATCCGGCTCGGGTAAAATCATTGCGAGAGGCGAACTGCCTGTTCGAACGGTTTCTGTTAATGCTGCTCCAGCTGTTGCACCACTCATCCCATTTGAAAAGATTAAAATTTTTCCTGAAATTGACTTTCCTCGATCGGGATGGCCGACTTGAATAATTGTACCTGTTTGACTATCGATTCCATCCCATAAACTGAGTGGTGCCTGAAGACAAAAGCTTTTACCATGTATTTCCCCATCGACTAATGCATGCATCTTTAATTGTGGCATATTATTCCTCCTCAGAGAAGCCCTGCAAGACCACTTTTCCTGCAACAGCTGAATCTACACAATCTTTAAAACTGCCGATAGTGACTTCAGCGTCGATACATTTAGGAGCGTAATGTGCCCATTTTGCTGAATCCGTCATGACTTTCAAACCGTCATCCCATAATATTCCTGCATAATAAACACAGCGGTCAGCCACTATCGTGATGTCAGCCTCGTCAAATTTTTTTATCATACCATTGGCCTCAATTTCATCTTGAGTGCGGCGGCTCATCGCAATATAGACTGGAAGTTGGATATCCCAATCAACATCTTCAAATAGATGGAAAATTTCAATGACTTCATCATAAGACAGATGAGGTGCTCCAAAAGCGACCGCCTCTAATGCCTGTCCGACTTCGTTTTCTGTTAGCTCTTGGAGGACGGTATCCAATTCCACAAGAGTGATTTCATGATAGTCTTCTGCAGCTTGATGTTGCAGTGCATCTTCTAAAGTAGGGGATTCAGGAGTAATCCCAACCATATGAAACATCCCGATTCCACCCGAAGTGGCTGCTGCTGCTCCAAAGGCTTTTAAATGGTCTCTAGAAATGTCAGGGTCAATACCTATGATGACAGGTATTTTTTCACTCACGATTTGACCGACACGGTAGCCTAAAATATGATAGAAAAGCCCCATATCTTTGAAATGATCAGGAAGATTTTCAATGGATATCACGATTTCTGCTCTTCTGTTTTCTGTAACATGCAGGCCGGCATAAGGGACCCGTCCACATATGGCAGCGCAGGATGCAATAAACTGACCGTAGCGACTGGTTCTCGCTCCAAAAACTGAATTGGCGAAAGGAACAGCACTAGACTCTCCCCAGGCCACGTGCTGACCTAAAGATAACTGATTCGCAGGTTCTTGAAAAGGGGAACAAGTATAAGTCGGTTCACATCCCATATCTTTATATATATTCATGACTTCCCTGGAAACTTCGAATGCATATTCTGCAGGGACATTATTTTCTGGATTCTTCAAATCGATATTTCCTACATTGATCGTAGTAGGGACAGCAACTTTCGCCTGCATATCTCTCAGTTTATAGGCATACTCAGGACCCGTTTCTCCCGTACCCGTAGTCAATGTATCGACTACATGTGCTTGGGAAATCTCCTGGAGACGTGAAGCATCCATAGCTTCTGCTACTTGGACGATGAGCTTCATAGCAAATTGTTTATCTTCACCTTCAAGTCCATCTAACATATTCTGTTCATAAGTGGTTAATTTCATAAAAACACCTCGAGTTTTATTTCCTATATTATAAATCAAATTTACAAAAAATAGGTGAAATCTTCTCCTATCTACTTTGAAGGTAAATTTTGACTATATATTTTTTATTCCTTGTCTACTGGTCCTATGTTTGTGATATAACTATAAAAGAAAGTGAGGGGTGCAATGAATATTGAAATCGTGTGCGTGGGGAAACTAAAAGAAAAATATTTAAAGCAGGGTATAGCAGAATACCAAAAGCGGCTGGACGCTTACTGTAAGATTAAAATAATAGAAGTGGCGGATGAAGCAGCCCAGGAAAACTTGTCAGAATCTGAAGCTCAGATGGTGCTGGAAAAAGAAGCCGGACGTATCCTGTCTAAAATCACGCCGGACCGCAAAGTAATCGTTATGGCGATTGAAGGAAACTTAGTCACTTCCGAACAACTGGCAAAGAAAATTGATGACTACGGAACTTATGGAAACAGCAAGCTGACTTTTATTATCGGAGGCTCTCTTGGACTTTCAGACGAAATTAAAAAACAGGCCGACTGGTCGATTTCCTTTGGCCGTATCACTCTGCCCCATCAACTCATGCGACTTATTTTAGTCGAGCAGATCTATCGTGCCTTCCGCATTAATCACGGCCATGCTTATCATAAATAAGGATAAAAGAGAAAAGAACTTTCTATCAGGCTTTATAAGTGGGTAGAAAGTTCTTTTTTGTGTCTGAATCTATTTCTACCCATAAACACCATCAGCCTATCATCATTTTCGGGAAGTGCGACACTATGTCCTGTGTTCGTAACAGCTATTTTTAAGTCGTTATATTTTACGAAATGAACTGCTTCAAGGATATCCGAAGCTGTCTTCACAAAGATATATTGAGAAACTGATGAGGGGGATCAGTATCCAAAACCTGAAATCTATCTTCTCTTTTAAAGTATAAAATAGTTCACTTGTGATACCAACCCATACGAATTAAATTGAAAGTAACTGTCGATGGAATGCCCAAGGTATAAAAGGATACCGCCCAAGAACAGTAATGTCAGCCCTAAATGTTCTTGTTTTTTCAGGGTTGCATGATTTTCCCACCAAAAGAATGCTAGAAGGGGAGTGAGTAAGACGATCAGCCAAAATGAAAGGCGACTGAAGATAACTAGTGACACCTGGTAGGTCATAATAATAGAGAAGACGTAAACATAAAGACCAATTCCAGCTGCGAGACCCACTACAGACAGAATACCCATCGCCTACCGGTTAGAACCTTTTACCAATGGGACTGAAGGTCTACGTAATCGATCAATTTACGATAAGAAGCATCAGTCTCTTATTTAAGCTTTAAGACCTTAAGCTTAAAATTGAAAGGAAAAGCTGTTTTACTTTTACTTAAAATGGGTGGAACCAATTATGACTCTCAACAAAATTACATATCTTATAATGGTATGCACACGCATGTCATCAATAAATATTAAGTTAAACCATCATGTAATCTCAAAACAAACACAGTTTTTTACATTGAATCTCTAACATTGAAAAGGCTTCCAGAAAGGATTGAATCTTAAGACAAAAATACAAACTTACAACTTTAATTCATTCTCGAGTGAATAAATTCTTGATTTAATTCATCTAAGTGTTAAGATGTTCATCGTGACTAAATTTACAGAGAAAGTAGTGAATAGAAAAAAATGAAACAGATAATAAGCCATAAATTATCAAATATTAATTTAAAAAATGAAATATTAGCTGGATTAACGGTAGCGCTTGCACTTATTCCAGAATCAGTTGCTTTCGCATTCGTAGCGGGTGTAAGTCCTATTTTAAGTTTACAGACAGCAGTTGTTATGGGGATGGTGGCAGCCCTCTTTTCTGGGCGACCAGGAATGATCAGTTCTTCTACTGCCGCCATTTCTGTCGTCATGGCAGGGCTCGTAGCCTCTCATGGATTGGAGCATCTCTTTGCAGCAGTTATATTGATGGGGATGATTCAGCTCTTAATCGGTGTTTTGAAATTGGGTAAATATGCCCGAATGATACCCTATCCGGTGATGTTAGGTTTTCTTAATGGTCTATCTATCGTGATACTTATCTCTCAATTTGATTTATTCAAAGTGAATATTGCGGGCGGGAGAGAGTGGCTCCAAGGCTCTGATTTATTGATTATGTTGGCATTTGTTGGTGTAACAATGGCTATCATACACTTTTTACCTAAATTGACACGAGCGATTCCAGCAAGTTTAGCTGCCATCGTAGTAGTAACTGTCATTGCAGTCCTATTAGGTCGATTTGGGGGATACCACATGCAGACAGTCCAAGATTTTGCCGGAATGACCCTCAAAGGCGGTCTTCCTCAATTCTACCTTCCTCAAGTGTCACTGAGTTTAGAAACATTTCGAATTATTTTACCGTATGCTGTGATTTCAGCTTTGGTAGGCTTAACAGAAGCTGTCTTAACATTAAGAGTGATTGATGAAATGACAGAGACAAAAGGACATACAGATAAAGAAATTATCGCCCAAGGATTGGGGAATTTGGCGAATGGGTTTTTTGGTGGTATGGGTGGCGACTCAATGATTGGCCAGTCTATTATTAATATAAAATCAGGAGGCAGAACGAGAATCTCTTCCTTCGTAGCTCCTTTAGGACTCTTGATTTTCATCATGTTTGGTTCCAGCATCATCAATGTTATTCCGCTGGCTGCTTTAGTAGGAGTTATGTTTATGGTAGTTATTGGGACATTTAAGTGGGAAAGTCTCAAATATAATGGAAAAATCCCTCGACAGGATATGGTCGTTATGCTTGCCGTCACGGTCATTACTATTTTCTCAGACTTAGCAACAGCCGTTATCGCAGGTGTCATACTTTCTGCCTTGGCATTCGCATGGAAAAAAGGAACTGAAGCTGATGCACTCATCGTTGATAATCCTGATGGATCAAGAACTTACAAGTTGAATGGGTCTATATTCTTTGGATCTGTTTTGAATTTCCAAGAATTATTTTCTCCAAAGGAAGATCCGGAAGTGGTCATCTTTGACTTCGAAACTGCTAAAGTGATGGACTACTCCGGGGTAGAAGCTATTAATACACTCGTTGAGAAGTATGAAGCCTGCGGTAAAAAAGTTATCTTAAACCATGTAGGAAGATATAGTATGAATTTATTTAAAGATGCTAGAAAAATTACAAGTATTGATAAGCAGAAGATTGAACAACCACCTCACTGTTAATCTTAAGTTTTTAGACTCAAAAAGAAACAACAATTTCCTGAAAGAGTATACTTCATTAAATAACTTTAAATAACTTTGTGTTAATATAAACTAAAGAAAATCGGGGAAGGAAATAAGAAAATGGATATAGGTAATCGTATTCAGGAAATTAGGAAAGCAAGTAACATGACGGGTAAAGAGCTAGCAGAAAAGATTGATATTTCGCCGTCTTTCATCTCTGCAATAGAGAATAATACGAGCAAGCTTTCACTTTCAACACTAAGAAAAATTTGTGATGCGCTGGAAGTGACTCTTTCTGAATTCTTTAATGAAAAAACTGAGGTTGTGGATGCCAAACTGCTTTCAGTCATCAAGAGTATGCCGGAAGAAAAAAAATGGCAGCTTTTCAACTTCCTAGATGGATTATTTTCTTCTTCTGAAGAGTAAATCTGATGTCAGAAAAGATTTACGGGTACTACTCTTCATTATAATTAATGTTGAAGCCAGTCCAAGCGACTGGCTTTTTAAATTCAAGAAATATAAGTCTGCATTGGATCAGCAGTTGCTGAAAATGAAAAGTTCGAAAAGGTTAATTTTTCCATAAACGATAAATTACAGGGTAGAATAAAGAAAAAATTGAGTGAGGTCGTTTTATGAAAAAAATATCGACATTTTTTTAAAAGCAGCTATCATTCTTCTGGATATACCTGTTCTTTCTTTGGGTATTATGGGTTTGTTTTTGCTGGTAAATTATCCAGCCAGCCCAGAATTTGCTCCTATTCTTTATCCTATTATTATAGGTCTATATTTATCCGCGATTCCCTATTTTATTGCTTTATATCAATCGTTTAAGCTTATAAACTACATTGATAAGGATGTATCTTTTTCTGAATTATCTAATCACTCCCTTAATAAAATTAAGTGGTGTGCTATGATAATCAGCGGCTTATATGTATTGATTCTGCCTTTTATTGCTGATTTAGCTCAAATGGATGATGCCCCAGGTTTAATTCTTATGGCTCTAGTTCCTATTTTTGCTTCTTTAGTTATCACAGTTTTTGCGGCTCTTCTTCAAAGAATATTCAAAGAAGCACGTGATATAAAATCTGAAAATGATTTAACGGTCTAGGTGAATAAAATGGCCATATTAATCAATATTGACGTCATGTTAGCGAAAAGAAAAATGAGTGTCACAGAACTTTCAAAAAGAGTAGGCATTACAATGCCTAATATTTCTATCTTAAAGAATGGAAAGGCAAAGGCTATACGTTTTTCTACTTTAGAAGCAATATGTGAAGCTTTAGACTGTCAGCCGGGAGATATTTTGGAATACAGAAAAGACGAGTAATCTCTAATTAGTTAATGCTATAAATAACAAGCATTTATAAATTTTTCATTTGTCAAATTAAGCTAGAAATAA
>JAUNQW010000006.1:0-18160 GCA_030535975.1 Atopococcus tabaci
CAAGCCGCTTAAGCAAACGATTCAATTAAAGTCCGTGTTTTAGGGTGCACTACATAATGGATGCTTTTTTTATAATTATGACGCGCCCTAGAGGATTCGAACCTCCAACCCTCGGATCCGAAGTCCGATGCTCTATCCAATTGAGCCAAGGGCGCAATAAAAAGATGTTAAGTCTACAATAGACTAACGAGAGACTTCACATCTATATCATGCCGGCTAAAGGACTTGAACCCTCGACCCTCTGATTACAAATCAGATGCTCTACCAACTGAGCTAAGCCGGCTTAAATGACCGGTCATCCTCAAAAAGAGGATAGACGACCATTTAATAATAGCATTATTTGCTTTATTCGTCAACTACTTCTTATTTGTACCTTTCTTCTAGTCGAGACATCCAAGCACCAATAGCAGCTCCAATTACCAGCATCACCGCACACCACACATATTGGATAAAACCAAAGCCACTGTAGTCTGTTGGAATAATCATAATAGTTGAGGCCAGAACGATACCAAAAATAAAATGATAAAATTGGCTGTAGTAGCGATTGAAAATCTTCTCTATAACCTTAGCCAGAGAAAACATGGTTATCACAATACCTATACCGAGAGGAACAAGAATAGACAGGTCAAAACTCATGAACCCTTCTGCCATCGCCCCATAGAGTCCCATATAAACGATAAAGTTAGATGGACTCAGTCCAGGGATTAAAGCCCCTAAGGCAATAAAAATACCACAGAGTAAGAAGGACCAAAAAGAAGGTGGGACTTGGCCATCGAATAATTGATTACCAAATCCTAAAAGCAGGACACCAAAAACAAAGGATAAAATTAGGAATATCCAATCGATTTTGTCTCGTCCTTTCAGACCTGCCTCCTTCCATAAAGAAGGTATCATACCTAGAATAGCTCCAACAAAGAACCAGATTGAAATGGTGGCATAGTTTTCCAAAGCAAATGAAACAACAAAAGAAAGGAGGAATATTCCAAAAAATGCCCCTAAACCAACGGGTAAAAAGAACTTCATATTTTTCTTAAAGTTGGTCGTTATATTGGCAATAAACTTAATTAATCTTTCATAAATTCCAAAAATAGCAGCCAAAGCTCCGCCACTTACTCCAGGAATAATAAAGCCGGAGCCGATAAACATTCCCTTAACAAAACGGAATATCCAACTTTGATTATCTTGCGATGGTTCAGTAGACATTAGTATATTCAATCCCTTCAAATCTTATAAGCATCAATTTTTATGACCTTTATTTTGGTCTTCTGTTTTTTTATCATTCCCCTGTTTAATATCCTTAGATACGTCTGCAAGAGGCAGGTCCTCAATAGATCTGAGCCTGTATTCTTCTCCTTCACTGGCAAAATAGTTATTATATCGTATTTTATATCTTTCAAACCAATATAATATAAAAACTTTAAGGATTGCATAAATCGGGACTCCAAAAATCATACCAAAAATTCCAGCCATATCTCCAGCTACAAATAAAATAATAATAATAGTGAGAGGATGAATACTAAGCTGCTGGCCCATAATATTAGGCTGTAAAATATTCCCCTCAATAAACTGAACAGCGACCCAGACAATCAGTAATTTTACGACCATAAACCAGGAATCCAGTAGAGCAATAGTTAATGCCGGTATAAATGAAAGAGTCGGCCCGAGATAAGGAATAACACTCAAGAGACCCGTCGTTAAACCAAGTACACCAGCGAATTTTAAGCCAATAATTTTAAAGCCGATATAGGTCATCAATCCTAAAGCACTAGCAACAATCATCTGACCTTTTACATAAGAGCCTGCTTGGTTGCTCATTTGCTTGATCACCCGGATAAAATCTTTTCTCCAAGAAGGAGGTAAGATATTGATGAAGGTGTCAGCAAACTGTTTATCGTCTTTTAACAGGAAAAACAAAATAACTGGAACAAAAATAGTAGTTATAACAACATTAGTCACGCTTGAAATAACGTTAGACAGACCCGTTATCCCACCTTGAAGGAAATCAAGCGCCTGTCCAGGCAAATCACTTAACAAGTCATTCACTTGTGCCGATAGTTGATTAAAGTTATCAGAACTTATAAAGCGAGAGAAAAACGGCTCCAAACTATTCGACAAAGAATCAATATAGCCCGGAAAGGCCTGAACCAACATCTCAATTTGATCATAAAGAGCAGGAATAGCTGCACTGAAAGCCCAGATAACCAGTAAAATTAAAACAAGATAAAAGAGAATAATAGATACCAGCCTGGGCACTTTTTTCTTTTCAAAAAAGCTGATGATTGGGTTAAATAAATAATATAAGACGAGCCCAATCAATAAAGGAATAAAAATGTTTGAAAAAACAACAACCAAAGGATAGAAAATAAAGTTAATCTGGCGAAGTAGTAAAAGGGCAACTGCTGCTAAAATAATAACAACGAGCGTAAATATTAAATTTCGCCCGCCTAAGAATCGGATCCATTTACTAGATTTCATTATTATTTACCTCTATTTATCCAAAGGACGCATGGTTGGGAATAGGAGAACATCTCGAATAGTCTGGGAATTAGTAAAAAGCATAATTAATCGGTCGATACCTATACCCAGCCCTCCTGTAGGCGGCAGGCCATGCTCCATCGCTTCAATATATTCTCGATCGATGCCGTGAGCCTCATCATTACCTGCATCACGCTCAGCATCTTGCTGTTCAAAACGACTTAATTGGTCAAATGGGTCATTTAATTCACTGTATGCATTTCCATATTCATGGCCTGCAATAAACAATTCAAAGCGGTCTGTAAAGCGTTCATCGCCCTTATTCTTTTTAGCTAAAGGAGAGACCTCAATAGGGTGTCCATAAACAAAAGTCGGCTGGACAATCTTATCTTCAACATGAACTTCAAAAAACTCATTTAACACATGACCTGCTGTTGCATATTTAGGTACGGGTACATTATACTCGTCAGCTAATTTGCGGGCTTCTTCATCTGTATAGTTGTCTCGGAAGTCCACACCCGTCTCTTCTTTAACAGCTTCTGCCATATGAACACGTTTCCAAGGTCGAGCTAAATTAATTGTATGTGTATCATATGTAAGATCTGTTGTATCTAATACTTTTTCAGCAACACTTGATATTAAATCCTCTGTTAAATCCATCACATCTTCCATTTGATGGTAGGCAGTATAAAGTTCAAGCATAGTAAATTCAGGATTATGAGTCGTATCTATTCCCTCATTACGGAAAATACGGCCAATTTCGTAAACTTTTTCCATGCCTCCAACGACTAGGCGTTTTAAGTGTAGTTCAAGAGCGATACGCATGTAGAGATCGAGATCTAAGGCATTATGATGAGTAACGAACGGACGGGCAGTCGCACCCCCAGCTTCCGCTTGTAAAATGGGTGTTTCCACCTCTAGATAGCCTTTTTCATCTAAATGCTGGCGGATTGCCGAAATTATTTCTGAACGTTTTACAAAACGATTATAACTTTCTTCATTTGAAATAAGGTCTAAATAACGTTGACGATAGATCTGGTCTACATTAGAAAGACCATGATATTTATCAGGTAATGGGCGAAGGGATTTGGTTAAGAAGGTGTATTCCTCTACATGGACAGATAATTCACCTGTATTAGTTTTCATCAGAGTTCCTTCTGCTCCAACGATATCTCCCAAGTCTGTTAAACTATCAAAAATTTCAAAATTTTCTTCACCCAACACATCTTTACGAATGTATAACTGCAGCTGTCCTGATGAATCTTTAATATGAGCAAAGCCTGTCTTTCCGCTGCCGCGTTTTGACATAATCCGGCCTGATACCTTCACATGAACTTCTTTTTCTTCTAACTCTGCTTTTTCAAATTCACCATAAGCAGTCTGTAATTCTGCCGCTAAATGACTCCTTTTATATGCATATCCAAAAGGGTCTATGCCTCTTTTTTTTAATTCCTGTAATTTATCTTGTCTGACCTGCATTTGATCATTTAGCTTTTCTTGTGATTTATCCGACATTATAATCCATCCTTCCCATTCCATTTATTGTTTGATCGTTTTTTCTTTTTGCCGCTTCTGGCGGCGCTTTTCTTTTTCCAAAAGCTTCTCTTCTGCAACCAGGGCTGCTTCCCGTAAAAGATTTATTTGTTCCTGGGGATTTTCTAATTCGTTAACGGCCACTTTCACTTTAGCAGCTCCGGGGAAACCCTTGAGGTAATAGGCAGCTTGTTTTCTGAATTCCCGGGCAGCTACGGATTCACCTTTTAAGTGAGTCAGACGATTCAAATGTTCGACTGCAGTTTCTATTTTTTCAACAGGTGTTTGACTGGGTAACTCTTCTCCTGATTCTAAATAATGAACCATTTGCTGAATTATCCACGGATCTCCCAGAGCAGCACGTCCAACCATAACGGCGTCTACCCCCACTTCTGCAAGCATGCGTTCCGCATCTTGAGGAGTTTGGACATCTCCGTTTCCAATAAAAGGAATTGTCAGATGCTGACGAACTTCTTTTAGAATATTCCAGTCTGCCTTTCCTTCATACATCTGCATACGTGTCCGACCATGCATGGCAACTGCAGATGCCCCGGCCTTTTCTGCAGCTTTTGCATTTTCTACAGCATAAATCGATTCATCATCCCACCCTATCCGCATCTTAACGGTGACTGGTAAATCAACGACATTTACAATCTCAGAGACCAGCTCATAGATACTTTCGGGATGGAGCAGCCATTTACTCCCAGCATCATTTTTTGTAATTTTAGGGACTGGACATCCCATATTGATATCCAGAATAGCAGCTTCTGTATTCTCTTCAACAAACTTTGCTGCTTCTACCATTGTTTTTACTTCTCCACCCATAATTTGTAAACTTAAGGGGTACTCTCTCGGGTCAATATAGAGCATATCCATTGTTTTTTGATTGTTGTGAAGGATTGCTTTATCACTCACCATTTCACAGACCACAAGTCCTGCTCCAAAATCTTTCACAGTGGTACGAAAAGCTGCATTACTTACACCTGCCATAGGAGCCACCACTACACGATTTGCAATCTCTATATCTCTAATTTTCCACATATTTTCCCTCCCTCGTCTCTGACCTTCTATTTGAAAGTTTGCACAAGGCATATTTTATCATATTTTTAACTCTTCTTACAATTATACAAACAAACTCTCGATAAATCGAGAAGAAATCAGGAAGATTAACCAGCTAAAAAACCAGGCATTGCCTGGTTTTAATTTTTATCATTAATATTTTCTGAAGCGGTCATATTTACTCTGGCTGCATTCTTGCGGAGACATTTGACTCATTTCCACAAAAGCTTCTTGGATTTTTTTTCCTAATCGCTGAGCCAGCTCTTGATTAGATAAATCTTGGCCGTTCTCATCTTTTTCCGGAATAATATGATCGATAATTTCAAGAGCTTTTAATTCTGAAGCTGTTAATCTCATCATCTCGGCAGCTTCTTCTGCCTTGCTGGCATCTTTCCACAAAATTGAAGCAAAGCCTTCAGGTGAAAGAATAGAGTAAATACTATTTTCCATCATCCAGACCTGGTTACTCAAAGATAAGGCGATAGCACCGCCACTCCCGCCTTCTCCTAAAATAATAGATAGAGTTGGGACGGTAAGTTCACTCATGACAGTCAGCGATTCCGCAATAGCCTGCCCAATTCCTTTTTCTTCAGACTCTGGTGCAGCATGTGCGCCTGCTGTATTAACTAAAGTTAAAATTGGCCGCTTGAACTTTTCAGCCTGCTTCATCAAGCGCTGAGCTTTACGATAGCCGCTTGGTCCACTCGATCCGAAATTGCGACGAATATTTTCAGCGGTATCCCGGCCCTTTTGCAGGCCGATGATCGTTACCGGCTTCCCATTATTCATCATACCTACTCCGCCAATAATAGCTTGATCATCCCCATCCCGGCGATCCCCGTGGAATTCAACAAAATCTGAACACAAGCCTTGAATAACCTCAATAGTAGACATCCTTTGAACATCCCTGGCTTTTTTTACAATGTCATATGCTTTCATTTAATCCCCTACCTTACTTTTTCTGTGAATATTCAACAGTAAAGAAAGTACACGGTGATGCTTGTTACGTGGTACAATTTCATCAATAAATCCATTCTTCATTACTACTTCAGCATCTTGGAAGTCATCAGGCAAATCAGACTTGATGGTTTGTTCTATCACTCTTTTGCCGGCAAAACCTACAATAGCCTTAGGTTCTGCCAGTATGACATCCCCTTGCATAGCAAAGCTGGCTGTCACTCCTCCAGTAGTTGGGTGGGTGAGAAATGAACAGTAGAAAAGCCCCGCTTGACTATGCTTGGTAACTGCCTGGCTCACTTTGGCCATCTGCATCAGAGAAAGGATACCTTCTTGCATACGAGCACCACCTGAAGCAATAAAAATAAGGACAGGTAATTCCAATTGTGTTGCTCGCTCAAATAAACGGGTCAGCTTTTCTCCTACCGTACTTCCCATACTCGCCATCATAAAGCGATTGTCCATTGCGGCAATAGCTAAAGGCAGACCATCCAGCTCCGCCCGGCCTGTCAAAATAGCTTCTTCCAGGCCTGTATTTTTCTGCCCTTTTGCTATTTTTTGATCATATTCTGGGAATTCTAAAGGATTTTGTGCCTTTAACTCTTCATCCCATTCAACAAAAGAATGTTGATCAACCAACCACTTGATACGATCTTTAGCAGGAAATTGAAAATGATAGTCACATTTCGGGCAAGTTCTATCTTCGCCAATAGATTGCATGAGTATTAAGTTTTTACAACTTGGACACCGCTCAACCAAATCATCGGGAATTTTATCACGGCGACGTTTAAGTTCTTCCGGTTCAACCGGTTCTAAGCGAATATATTTCTTTTTACGAAATAAGCCCATATCCATCTCTCCTAACTAGAATCTTGATTAGTTTTCCTCTAACCACTCTTTCATAAATACATTTTCTATCCACTTGGTATCAACATTATCTGCTTGGACATCAGGATGCTCAATGAGAGCCTGAAGTAATTCGACATTGGTGTGGATACCTTCTACACTCACTTCATACAGGGCACGTTGCATCAAACGAAAAGCCTTTTCAGGATCTTTGTGGTGAGTAATAATCTTACCGGCCATCGAATCATAGAAGGGCGGTAAATAGTATCCTTGATACAGAGCACTTTCTACTCTTAATCCCAAGCCCCCGCTTGGAAAAATGAGATGATCAATCGGACCGCTGGAAGGCATAAAGTTTTCTTTTGGATTTTCTGCATTCAAACGGCATTCAATGGCTAAACCTTCAACCTTGACATCCTCTTGCTTCACGCTTAGAGGGAGGCCTTGAGCGATATTAATCTGTTCCTGCACAATATCTATGCCGGTTACCATTTCAGTAACAGGGTGTTCCACCTGCAGGCGTGTATTCATCTCCATGAAATAGAAGTTTTGATCTTTATCCACTAAAAATTCAATGGTCCCGGCACTTTCATAACCGATAGCTGCTGCTGCATCCACAGCTGTCTGACATAATTCTTCTCTAACTGCCTCCGTTAATGTTAAAGAGGGAGCAAATTCGATCACTTTTTGGTTATTTCTTTGTAAGGAACAATCCCTTTCACCCAAATGAATCACATTTCCAAGTTTATCAGCTAAAATCTGAACCTCGATATGTTTAGCAGGATCAACGATACGTTCCATATAAAGATCAGTATTTCCATAGATACTTTGAGTCTCGTTTTGAGCCTGAATGAATAGGGACTCGAGCTGGTCCGCCGATAGTACCCGGCGCATCCCTTTCCCGCCCCCACCGTCAGATGCTTTGATCATCAAAGGATAGCCTATTATATCAGCGACCGCCTGTGCTTCCTCTACAGAAGTTACTAAACCGTCGCTTCCAGGTGTAATGGGTACACCTGCTGCCTTCATCGTGTCACGAGCATTTTGTTTATTCCCCATGACTTCTATTACTTTGCTGCTTGGTCCGATGAATTCAATATTCATTTCTTCACATAAATCTGCAAAATCTGCTCGTTCAGATAAGAAACCATAACCCGGATGGATGGCATCGGCACCTGATACACTGGCTGCAGAAAGAATCGCAATGGGATTGGCATAGGAATCTAAGCTTTTAGCAGGGCCGATACAAACAGCCTCATCCGCTAAGACAGTATGTAAAGCACTACGATCCGCTTCACTGTATACTGCTACTGAGCCAATCCCCATTTCTCTAAGGGCTCGAATAATACGTACAGCAATTTCGCCTCGATTGGCAACTAATACTTTTTCAAACATTTTATTTATCTCCAATTATAGATGTCAGTTCACATTCACATGCAATCTCATCGTCTACATAAGCAGTTGCTTTAGCTAGGCCCACATTTCGCCTGAACTTCAACATTTCAACTTCCAATCTCAATCGATCCCCCGGTCGAACCATCCGACGGAATTTCACCTTATTTAATCCGCCTAAATAACCAATTTTCCCTTGAAATTCTTCTTCTCTTAAAGATAAGATAGCTCCTGCTTGAGCCAGAGCCTCAACTATAAGAACACCCGGCATAACGGGTTCTCCTGGAAAATGTCCTTGGAAGAAGGGCTCGTTGATTGTCACATTTTTAGAAGCAACAATGCGCTTTCCAGGCTCTAATTCTTCAACAGTATCCACAAAGCAAAATGGATAACGGTGGGGAATGATTTCTTGAATTTCTTTTGCTGATAATAGACTCATCATTTTACTCCTTTAACAGGTTTAATCAATTCGAACAAGCGGCTGACCATACTCGACTACTTCCTCATTTGTCACCAAAATTTCTGTCACGACGCCCGATTTAGTAGCTTGTATTTCATTCATCAATTTCATAGCCTCAATAATTACAATAACCTGGCCTTCTTTCACAGTGTCCCCCACTTGGATGTAAGGATCCTCTCCAGGCTGCGGCTGCAGGTAAACAACTCCTACCATAGGTGAATCGACGGTTTCCCCGGACTCTTCACTCAGGTCAGCTGATAAACTTTGCTTCAGACTGGAATCTGTATCAGCAACCGGTTGTTCTACTGCTGCAGGAGCAGCTGTTGGAGCACTGAAATTAGGGACTTCTTTAGCTAAAATTATCTGTTGGTCATCTTTTTCATACTGCAGATATGAAAGAGATGATTGGTCAATATAATCAATTAAGGACTTTAGATCATCGTATGCCATTCTATTCACCTTCCCAACGTTTGAAAATAATGCTTGCATTATGTCCACCGAAACCAAGAGAATTGGACATCGCATACTGGACGGCTTGTTCACGCCCTTGCCCTGGAACATAATCCAGGTCACAACCTTCTTCTGGATTCTCTAAACCGATTGTTGCTGGTATATAGCCTTCCTGAAGAGCTTTGGCAATGACGATACCTTCTACTCCCCCTGCTCCACCAAGTAAATGACCCGTATGCCCTTTCGTACTTGACACTGCCAGGTCATAGGCGTGATCACCAAAAGTTGTCTTGATAGATTTCGTTTCTGCTATATCATTGGCTGGAGTCGATGTTCCATGAGCATTGATGTAGTCGATGGCGGTCGGTTCTAAGCCAGCAAACTTTAATGCTAAGTCCATCGCTTTAGTAGCACCGCTTCCATCCGGTCGAGGAGCTGTCATGTGATAAGCATCATTAGTTGTTCCATAACCTACAACTTCCGCAATAATCTCAGCTCCACGTTCTGCCGCAGACTCTAACGTCTCCATGAATAACACACCCGCGCCTTCACCCATAACAAAACCGTCACGGTCTTTATCAAATGGACGAGAAGCAGTTTTAGGATCTGGATTCGGAGACAATGCTCTAATACTGTCAAAGTTAGCCATTCCCATTTCTTGGATCGGAGCTTCTGTTCCCCCCGCTAAAGCAGCATCCAAGAAACCATATTTTAATTTTAAGAAGGCTTCTCCAATAGAGTTTGTTCCTGATGCACAAGCTGTTACGATGTCTAAGTTGGCTCCCTTGGCTCCTACCTTCATAGCGATATTAGCTCCGCCCATATTTCCAATAATCATAGGGATAAATAAGGGACTCACACGCTTAGGGCCTTTCTCGTAAACTTTGATCACATTTTTTTCAATTTCTTCAATTCCACCAATACCAGTAGATACAAAAACACCAACATTATCAGCATTTGCCTCAATATCATACCCGCTGTCGGCTACGGCCTCTACGCTCGCCGCCACGCCAAATTGGGAAAAGCGGTCCATCCGGGTGTGTTCTTTTCTGTCCATTGTCTCACTGGGATCAAATTCTTGAGCTTCGCTGGCAAGTGTTGCATTAATACCTGAAGCATCAAAGTTAGTGATGGGACGAATTCCACACTTCCCTGCTTTTATGTTCTTCCAAAATGTTTCTGCATCATTACCTAAAGAACTGATTTGTCCAATACCTGTAATTACTACTCTATGCATGTTATCCTCCTATATTCCGCCAGTCTTACATATTCATGCCACCGTTGACTTCAATCACTTGTCCTGTAATATATTCAGACTCGATCAAGAACTCAACTGTTTTCGCTATATCTTCTACATTGCCAAATTTTTTCATTGGAATAGTATCTAACATCTGTTTTTTAATCTTATCACTTAAAATATCTGTCATATCTGTTTCAATGTAGCCAGGAGCGATAGCATTAACTGTAATTTGACGACTGCCTAACTCTCTGGCAAATGATTTCGTCATCCCGATAACACCCGCTTTACTTGCTGCGTAGTTCACTTGACCTGCATTACCCACAATACCGACTAAGCTGGACATATTAATAATTGTCCCTGCTTTTTGCTTCAACATCGGCTTCGTCACATGTCTCATCATATTAAAGCTGCCTTTAAGATTCACATTAATAACATCATCAAATTCTGCTTCTTTCATGCGCATAGCTAAAGCATCACGTGTGATACCCGCATTGTTAACTAAAATATCAAGACGTCCATATTTCGCTACCACTTCATCAACCATCGCCTTGGCCTGATCGAAATCACTGACGTCACCAATGACATAATCAACTTCTTCAAAAGCATCTTTGAATTCATCAAGAAGTTCTTGTGAGACTTCTTTGTAATGGTTAAGTATTACTTTATACCCTTTTTTTGCTAGATATTTAGCAATACCAAGCCCTATCCCTTTTACACTTCCTGTAATTAACGCAATCTCTGCCATGTTACCCCTCCAAAAAACTTTCAAGTCCTTGTATATCATCTACACTGTCAACTACAACATAGTCCGGCGCCTTTTTTTCACGTTTTAATAAGTTACCTAATGTCTTGCCGGGTCCTATTTGAATAATTTTATCAACACCATGGGCAACAAAATAATCAATCGTGTTTTTCCATCGAACAGGTTCAATCAAATGCCTCGTTAAGGTGTCACGGACTTGATCAATTTGATGGACTTTTACATCCGTATTAGAAATCACAGGTACTTCAGCATCATTAAAATCCACTTGATCTAAGACAAGTCTGAAAGGTTGGCAGACAGCTTCCATAAAAGGTGTATGGAAAGGTCCTTCTACAGCTAAAGGTATTGTTTTCTTGATACCTTTTTCTTTTCCTAACTTTTTAAATTGGTCTACTGCTGATTGTTTACCGCCGATCACGGTCTGAGTTGAGGAGTTTAAATTAGCAATATACAAGTGTCTTTCATCTTGATTCACTTGGTTGACCAACTGCTGGATATCTTCTAAAGGAGCCTTCAACACAGCTTCCATGACAATATTTTCATCTTTTTTCAATTGTTCACAGTGATTCGACATTAAGTTACCCCGCTCTTTAAGCAGTTGAAAACCATCTTCCATTGACAGCATCCCACTTGCCATGAGCGCTGAATACTCTCCCAAACTTAAACCAGCCATATAATTGATGGCTGGTAGTTGAGATTCGATGCTTCGAAAGATAGCCATGCTCGTAGCAACAGTTGCGATTTGGGCGTAACGCGTTTGAGATAACTTTGAAAAGTCTTCATTCAACAAAGCTTTTATATCCTCACCTGACACCTGGCTTGCACAAGTTATAACCTTTTTAGCCTGAGGGTAATGTTCTATGAAGTCCATTCCCATTCCTTGATAGTGAGCCCCTTGTCCATTAAAAATTACTGCTGTCGTCATTGCTTTATCCTCTCAAAATTAATTGTATAATTCACAAACCTGCTGGATACTCTTGTGAGCACCTTTAACATAATCTTGGATGATTTCTTCACATGATTGACGCTGGTTAATGAGGCCGGCAATCTGTCCCGCCATTAATGAACCTGTTTTCGAGTCTCCGTCCACAACAGCTCGACGTAAAGAACCTGCTCCTAACTCTTCTAATAGATTCAAGTCTGGATCATCTGAGCCTGTTAACTCTTTTTCAAGAGCTAAATAATCTTTAGTTAATTGGTTGCGCAGCACACGTACAGGATGGCCTGTAATAGTACCTGTCACCGTCGTTGAAATATCATTAGCTTTTATAATAGCTTCCTTAAAATTATCATGGGCGTTGGATTCATGGGCAACAGCAAAGCGTGTCCCCACTTGAACCCCACTGGATCCTAACATTAAAGCCGCCGCCAAAGAACGACCATCTCCAAATCCGCCCGCAGCGATCACTGGGCAGGACACTGCATCAACAATTTGAGGCAGTAAAGCCATCGTCGTAGAGCGGCCGATATGTCCCCCTGCTTCCATTCCTTCAGCGATAACTGCATCTGCACCTATACGCTCCATACGTTTAGCTAAAGCTACAGAAGCTACTACAGGAATAACTTTAATATCAGCTTCTTTCAAACGCTCCATATATTTCCCTGGATTACCCGCACCAGTTGTAACAATTTTTACCCCTGATTCTTTGATTAGATAATCAACCACCTCATCAATATGGGGGTTTAACAGATACAAGTTAACCGCAAAAGCTTTGTCTGTTTTAGAGGACATATCCTCTACTTTTTCTTTGACAAGCTCTGCCGTATCTCCACCTGTACCAATGACTCCTAAACCACCAGCATTAGATACTGCAGCAGCTAAATCAGCATCAGATATCCAAGCCATAGCCCCTTGGATAATAGGATATTCAATGTTTAATAATTCGGTTAAAGTTGTTTCCATCAAGGCCTTCCTTTGTTAAATGATTAAAGTGAATTATTGTTCTTGATTTTCGATAAAATCTACTAATTCTTTAACTGTTGAGATGTTGTCGTCTGTTTCAATAACAATATCCAGTTCATCTTCAATTTCGCTGATCACTTGGAACACGTCTAAAGAATCGGCTTCCAAATCTTCTTCGAAGCTTGTTTCTGGTGTGATAACATCCTTCTCAACATCTAACTGGTCTGCAATAATATCTCTTACTGTTTCAAAAATATTCATGGTAAATTCCTCCAAATTTTTTGTTTTTTATATATCAAATGTTACATGTCCCCAAGACAAACCTCCACCAAAGCCTGTAAGAACAACCTTTTGACTGCCTTGAAGCTTGAGAGTTCCGTCCTGGATTAATTCGTCCCATAAAATAGGGATACTTGCTGCTGAAGTATTAGCTGTCCGATCAATATTAACCGGAGCTTTTTCAACATCTATTTCCAGTTTGTCAACCATAATGCCTACTAAACGCTCATTGGCTTGATGACTTAGTAAGTAGTCAAAGTCCGATGCCTCTCTTTGGATAAAGCGTGATAGAGAAGGAATGATTTTTCTAACAACAAAGTTAAATACATCATGTCCTGACATCGTCATTTTATCTGTTTCATCCGACTCGGGATCAACTACAATTGAGTCTTTCCTGTCTGGAATACTGCTTAATTCGCTTCGATAATTGGGCAACCCCTGCCCGTCATTTTGAATTAAGACAGCTCCCGCACCATCCCCAAAAAGAATGGAAGTTGAACGGTCACTAAAGTCTAATATAGAGCTCATCTTTTCAGCTCCAATGACTAAAGTATATCCCGATGTATAGTCGCGACTTATTTTTTCAGCTACTTCTGTCGCCATTACAAATCCCGCACAAGCACCCGAGATATCAAAAGCCCAAGTTTCCTTAATACCCAGAATATCTTGAACCTGACTAGCAACAGCTGGTGTGGGGTTATGAGAGGACATGGTTGCAAGCACGATAAGATTAATCTCATCCCGTATATCTTGACCATATCTCTCAAGTGCATTTTCAACAGCTTTGCTTGCGATGTGGGCTAAGCTCTCGTCGGCGGAAGCAAAATGACGCTGCTTAATTCCCGTACGTTGACTAATCCATTCATCGCTTGAGTCAATACCCGTCTGCTCAACAAGTTGAGTGTTAGTGACAATATCAGCTGGCAAATAAGAACCTGTACTTACGATTTTACTCATAGTTATCTTCCTCTTTTGCCAAATTCATTTTTGCTTTTTTAAGATAATCATATAGATTTCTTAAGCCGGCTTTTAAAACAGCAACTTCTTCTTTATCAAAGCCATGAATCGTATGTTTAACCATATCCATGTGCAATTTATGGTGGACACGGTAAAGCACCCGACCATTTTTAGTCAATTTCAATAAGTAAATCCGGCGGTCTTTAGGGTCACGGCTTCTTTCGACATAACCTTTGTTAACTAGATTATTCACTGCTACGGAAACTGTCCCCAGCGTTACTTTCAATCGTCTGGCTACATCCGAAGTATTTCGTCGACCCGATAGACCAATAGCTTCAATGGTGTGCATTTCATGGACGGTTAAATCGGAGAAGGGACTATTTTTTAAGGCTGACTCTTCAATGATAGCAACTTCATTGAATATCATAGTGAGATAAGCGTCTATCTCACTGAGCGATAGAGTGTCTTTCAATTGTCATCCTCCTCGCAAATTACTTTGAACATCAAATGATTTGATGTTCAAAGTCTATCCTGGCAATTAATTAATGTCAACATTCTTCCTTTGACATTTTTCTTGACAAAGAAGTATTACCGTTAAAATGAACTATGCCACAAATTTCTTAAGATTTGTTAAACGTCACAGTTTAATTCTTCCGTGACATTTTTTGTAGTATATCATTAGCTTTTAAATAATGCCAGAGTATTTTATATTTTTTTCTTTTTTTATATTGTTACTTTCAAAATATCAAAAAACTCCCCCCAGTAAGTTTTTTAGGATCTACTTGAGAAGGAGTCTGCCACTCACTCATATCAAAATGTATTAAGTATCTCTTGGTCCCTGCCAAATTATTTGATTAATAATTAAAGTTAACGGTTAGCAGCTGCCTTGATTTCACGAGTCAGTTTTCTTACAGACTTTTCGGCTTCTTCTCCGTATTGATCGATCAATTTAATGATTGCTGAGCCTACAATGACACCATCGCTATACTGGCCCATCTCTTCTGCTTGGTCAGGTCCTGAAATACCAAAACCTATTGCTGCCGGCAGCTCTGGATTCGCCATTTTGATAATTTCCATCATTTCAGACAAGTCTGTTGTAATTTCACTACGTGTACCCGTTACACCTAAAGAAGATACTACATATAAAAACCCTTCTCCTTCTTGAGCAATTTTTACCATGCGGTCTTTAGAAGTAGGTGAAACTAAACTGATCATTTCAATGCCGCGCTTATGCGCTGATTGACTGAATTCTTCTTTTTCTTCAAAGGGAACATCAGGCAGGATCAAGCCCTGGACACCTACCTTCTCAGCTTTTTCCATAAATCTGTCAGTCCCATAACCGTAAACGATATTGGCATAAGTCATAAACACCAACGGGATATCTATTTTTTCACGCAGACGGGTGACCATTGAAAAAATATCATCTGTTTTTAGTCCCTGAGATAAAGCAACCTCGATTGCATTTTGAATAACCGGTCCCTCAGCTGCAGGATCTGAGAAAGGAATTCCGATTTCGATCAGATCGGCTCCTTCTTCTGCCATTGCCAAAATCAACTCTTCTGTTGTTTCAATATTAGGATAGCCAGCTGTGATATAAGGAATAAAGGCTTTGCCATTATTAAAAGCATCTTTTATCTTAGTCATAAATTTCCTCTCCTCTGTAACGAGCAATAGCTGCACAATCCTTGTCTCCACGACCTGACAGCGTGACAACCATGATTTGATTTTTGTCCATTTCAGGTGCCATTTTGATTGCCTGCGCGATAGCGTGACTGGATTCAATGGCAGGTATAATTCCTTCAGTCCGTGAAAAATACTCAAATGCCTGTACAGCTTCTTCATCATTGATTCCTACATATTCTGCACGCTTAATATCTGCTAAATAAGCATGTTCCGGCCCCACACCAGGATAGTCTAAACCGGCTGAAATAGAATAAACCGGGTTGACTTGCCCATCCTTATTTTGAGCAATTATCGTTTTCATTCCGTGATAAATTCCTGTGCGGCCCGCTTGAAGAGCCGCTGCTGTGTTAGGTTGATCTACTCCATGACCCGCTCCTTCACAACCGATTAATCGTACTTCTTTATCATCAATAAAATGATAGAAGCTTCCTATCGCATTCGATCCTCCACCGAGACAAGCCAGAACAACATCCGGAAGACGACCTTCTGTGTCAAGGATCTGCTCTTTAATCTCTCTCGAGATCACAGATTGAAAATCACGGACTAATGTTGGGAAAGGGTGCGGCCCCATCGCAGATCCAATAGCATAATGGGTATCATCCATACGAGTAGACCATTCTTTCATCGTTTCATTAACGGCATCTTTTAATGTTCCTGTACCGCTGGTCACCGAAATAACGTCTGCCCCCAATAGTTTCATTCGATAAACATTTAAAGCTTGTCGTTTGATATCATGTTCACCCATAAAAATAACGCATTCCATATTGAGCAGAGCACAGGCAGTAGCTGTAGCTACCCCATGCTGACCGGCTCCTGTTTCCGCAATTATTCGTGTTTTACCTATTTTTTCAGCCAATAAAACCTGCCCTAAAACATTATTGATTTTATGGGCACCTGTATGGTTCAAATCTTCCCGTTTAAAGTATATTTTGGCACCCTTTAAATCCCTGGTCATATTCTCTGCAAAATATAAGAGGCTGGGACGGCCGGCATAATTATTAAAAAGGTCTGTTAACTCCCGATTGAAATCTTCATTTTGACTAAAATGGTTATAAGATTCTTCTAATTCTTGAATTGTCGGCATTAATGTTTCTGAGATGAATTGTCCACCAAACTTACCAAATCTTCCTTTAGACATTTCGCACCATCCTTATAATATTTTCAATTTTTTTAGGATCTTTTTTCTTATTTGTTTCTGTTCCACTACTTGTATCGATACCCATAGGAGAAAACCGGTCTAAAACTAATGGAATAGTCTCTTCATCCATCCCGCCTGCTAAGAGGTAAGGGCGTGGAAATTTTTTTATTAAAGAGTGGTCAAAGGCTTGGCCGGTTCCGCCCCCTTTATTATCTAATAACACCAAATCTGCAGAAGATGCTTCTGCCTGAAGGAGATCATCTTCACTTTCGACAGCAAATGCTTTCCAGATTTCTTTATTCGTCAAACTGCGTAAATGTTTAATAAAGTCCTCCTCCTGCTTTCCATGGAGTTGAGCAATATCGAGAATCTCTTCATTTAAAATCTGGGCAATCTGCTCAGCAGATTCATCAACGAAAACACCGACTTTTTTTATAGGAGCATCGATCCGGCCTGCCAAGGCTCTTAATTGATTATAGTCAACGCTGCGATGACTCTTTGGGAAATTAACAATAAATCCGACATAATCTGGTTGAGATTGATTAATGTATTGGACATCTACGGGACGATTGATACCGCATATTTTAATTTTCATTTAACCGCTCTCCTGCTTGTCTGAATTCTGCTAAAGTTTGTTTTTTATCTTTGCTTCTCATAAGTGCCTCACCAATTAGAGCTGCATCTGCTCCCATCTCTACGATAGCTGCCACATCTTCTGTGCTTGTCACACCACTTTCAGCTACAAACAAAACGTCAGCAGGTACTTGCTGCCTTAAATTTTTAGCATTCTCAAAATTCACAGTAAAGTCTTTTAGATTGCGGTTGTTGACACCAATGATACGGGCTCCACAAGCGATAGCCAATTCTATTTCCCGGCTGTCATGGGTTTCCACCAGACTGCTGATTCCCAGTTGATCACTGATAGATAAATACTCTTTGAGCAGCTCTTTATCACCATTGAGTAAAGATACGATGATTAAAACAGCATCTGCTCCCATCACTTTAGATTCATACATTTGATAAGG
>JAUNQW010000006.1:18260-66090 GCA_030535975.1 Atopococcus tabaci
TCAGCTTCTTTTTTTATTTCTTGAAAAGATTTCAGCTTAAGAGCTTCATTTACACGTTGGGCAGAATAATCCGCTAATTGGTCCAATATCATTATGCTACCTCTTTCTGACTTAATCGGATATATTGCTCTAATATTTTTTGGGTCTTTCCTGAATCAATAGCATCTTGGGCTAACTCAATGCCTTCTTTGATACTGGCTGCTTTGCGTGAAACATACAGGCCTGTGCCAGCATTGAGGAGAACGATATCACGTCTTGGCCCGACTTCTTTACCAGACAAGATATCGCGAGTGATCTGAGCATTTTCCTGCGGATCTCCTCCAACAATATCAGACTTTTTGGCCAGCTTAAAACCATAATCTTGCGGGCGGATAATCATTCGCTCTTCAAAATCTCCGTCGAAGAAAAGGGCAGAGGTCGGAGCAGAGATAGAAATTTCATCCATATCGTCTTGGCCAAAAACAACAATGCCCCGTTCGACTCCTAAATTCTTGATTACTTTTGCCATAGGCTCAATTAACTCTTCTTTGTAGACACCGAGCATATGATATTTTGGACGGGCAGGATTCGTTATTGGTCCTAATAAATTAAAGACCGTACGAATACCGAGATCCTGTCGAACGGCTCCGACATGTCTCATCGATGTATGATAGTTTTGAGCAAATAGGAAACAAATACCCACCTCTTCTAATAAACGGTTCGCTTTTTGAGGAGATTGAGCTAAGTTAATTCCTAAAGCCTCCAAACAATCTGCTGCTCCACTTTTTGATGAAGCCGAACGATTACCGTGTTTCGAAACAGGCATGCCGGCAGCAGCAATAACCAGTGCAGCTGTTGAAGAAATATTGAAAGAATTAGATTTATCTCCCCCTGTCCCTACAATATCTAAAGTTTCCATACTTGTTTTTATAGGCACTGCCTGGTCACGCATAGCAGCGGCAGAGCCTGATATTTCTTGGTTGGTTTCCCCTTTCATCGCTAGTCCAGTCAAGAAAGCAGCGATCTGGGAAGAAGAAACCTGACCACTCATGATACGATTAATGGCTGCATATGTTTCTTCAAAAGATAATTCTTCTCTATTTATCACTTTATTAATTGCTTCTTTTATCATTGTATTATTCCTCCATCTATTCCTGTCAATTGATTAATCTATTCCAATATCATCAATGTTGGTCGATGGGATAAAAAAAAGCTCGTCTTTAAAAAATAACGCTTTCGTTACTTTCTAAAGACGAGCAATTTTAAAACCCGTGGTGCCACTTTATTTGTTTATTTATGTGTACATAAATAAACACTTTAACAAGATACCAACATATCTCTGGCTGCTAACGTCCGCCTTCAACGTCGCAGGGTACTGAGTTTCCTTTTCGCTGCGCCCTCCATGGTCCATTTGTATGTCTGCGTTCTGCTTCTTCTCATCACCGAAGCTTTCTGTAAGTGCACGATAATACGTTATCTCCATATCGTTAGTTTGATTTATTTAATTTGTTCTTCTGAATATAAGCTAAAAAAAATATTAAGTCAAGCTTATCTATCTTTTAAAATCAAAAAAAGAAGCCGTGATTCAAAATAAATCAAGACTTCCTTTTATTTTTATTATTTTTCTTGGTCAAAAGCAACGGTTGATAAGTATCGCTCACCTGTGTCAGGAGCGACAGCAACTACTCTTTTTCCAGATCCTAAACGTCGAGCTACTTTTAAAGCTGCTGCAACTGCAGCTCCGGAAGAAATACCTACTAAGATACCTTCTTCGGCAGCTAAACGTCTGGTCATCTCAATTGCTTCATCATTAGTAATTCGTTCAATGGATTGGTAAATGTCAGTATCCAATACTTCTGGAATGAATCCAGCAGAAATACCTTGGATTTTATGAGAACCAGATGGCTCACCACTTAACACAGCAGAATCATCGGCTTCCACCGCAACAATTTCCATTGCTGAATTTTTATCTTTCAAGAAAGAACCCGCACCGGTAATGGTTCCACCTGTTCCCACACCTGCCACAAAAGCATCTGGTGTTTGTTGGTCTAATGCTTCATATATCTCCGGCCCTGTTGTTTTTTCATGAACTTTAGGGTTAGATAGATTTTCAAATTGGGACAATTTGACATAACCTTCTTGCTTCGCTAAGTCATCCGCTTTAGCAATGGCTTCTTTCATGCCGCCTTCAGCAGAAGTCAATTCTAACTCCGCTCCATAAGCCTGCATTAAACGTCTGCGCTCGATACTCATCGATTCAGGCATGAAAATTTTTACCTTATAGCCCTTAGCTGCAGCTACGAAAGATATACCTATCCCTGTATTTCCGCTGGACGCTTCAACAAGAGTGTCTTCAGCTTTTAATTGACCGCTTTTCTCTGCATCTTCAATCATCTGTAAAGCAATTCGATCTTTAACACTGCCTCCTGCATTGAAGGACTCTAATTTCAAATAGATATGTGCCATACCATTTTCAACAACTTGATTGAGCTTGATTAAGGGAGTTTGTCCAATGAATTCAGTAATGTTATCTGCTATTTTCTTCAATAAAAACCCTTCTTTCAAATGACTTTGATTTATTCTGCAACCTTAAGAGAAAACAGATTTTGACCCTGTAAGTAAAATAAGAGTATTTAATTTTTTTGCAACAGATGACTGAGCTTTCCTAAAATTCTCACATCCTCTTTATCAGCTTGAGGTAAGTTGTCACGTAGAGCTTCTACTGTTTGATTGTGTTGAGGGACCCTAATCTGCCCATCTATTTCAGCTAAAGGAAAGAGAACGAATCCACGTAGGTGCATGCGCGGATGAGGAACTTGCAGACGATCATTTTCAATAAGCTCATCACCATATAGGATAATATCAAGATCAATCGTTCGCGGACCATCTTTGAATTGACGCACTCGCTTTAGATTTGCTTCTATCTCCTGACATAGATCAAGCAAGCTTATACTCTCTAAACTTGTCTCCACTTCTACTACCATATTCAAAAAATTGTCTTGTTCCAGATAACCTACAGGGGCCGTGTCATACACAGAAGATTCTTGGGTAACAGTGACTGAATCATGCGCATGAAGCTGCTCAATGGCTTGTTGCAAATAGTCTAATTTAGGTTCAATATTACTCCCTAAAGCAATGTAAGCCGTTTGTGTTTTCATAATCTTCTCCCTATTGATGACTAGCGTTCTCTATAGATTTCAATGGCCACATTCTCAAAAATTCCCGGAATAGGTGCCTGAGGCTTGTTCAAACGGACCATCAGTCCGTCAATCAGAGGATAGTTTTCTAAAAGCTCTTCTGCAATATTCTCTGATAAACTTTCAATCAAATCAACCGGCTTTCCCTCCACTATTTGGCGAACGGTCTGATAGACCTCACCATAGTGAACACCATCTTCCATCCGTCCACTTTTTGCAGGCGTTGCTACATCGACATACAATTCTAAATCTACGATGAATTTTTGACCAAGCTTGGTCTCTTCTTCAAACAATCCATGATAGCCATAAAAATGTAAGCCTTCCATGACAATCTTATCGCGATACTTTGACATGCTTCCTGC
This sequence comes from Atopococcus tabaci, assembly GCA_030535975.1. Classification (GTDB taxonomy): domain Bacteria; phylum Bacillota; class Bacilli; order Lactobacillales; family Carnobacteriaceae_A; genus JAUNQW01. The sequence goes on from JAUNQW010000006.1 coordinate 21,799, forward strand.
CTTTCTATAAGGACCCTGTTTAACTGTTAATCATATCCATAATTTCTTTACGTAATTCGTAATTCTCTTTGTACGCCCCGCGAGTTGCCTTAGTCACTGTACTCGAGCCTGGTTTCTTCACTCCACGAATATTCATGCACATATGATCACCTTCCAAAATCACCATCACTCCTTGAGGATTCAGAGTATCCATTAAAGTATCTGCTACATCATTGGTAATACGCTCCTGCATCTGAGGACGTTTGGAAATATCCTCTAAAATACGAGCTACTTTACTTAATCCCACTACACGACCATCACGAGGGATATAAGCAATATGCCCTTTACCATAAAAAGGTAAAAAATGGTGTTCACACATAGATGTGAATGAGATGTCCTTCACTAATACAACTTCACTATTATCTTCGTGAAATACTTTTTTAGCATGAATCGATGGATCTTTTTCTAATCCTGCAAAGACCTCCTCAAACATTCTGGCGACACGAGCAGGAGTTTCTTGTAAACCTTCACGCTCCGGGTCCTCACCAATTGCAATAATAATTTCTTTCATTGCTGTTTCTATTCTTTTCTTATCCATAACATTCCTATCCTTTACTTTGTAAGATTAGTTGGCGTACATCACCAACATAGTAAAAACTGCCGAACACACAAATCATCGCATCTTCCATGTCAGTTTCTGTCTTCTCAAGAGCCGTTTCTAAAGCTTTTCTGTAATCTTTACCTAAAGAAATAATCTTTTCTTCTGGTAAGAACCCCATATCTATGATGACTTGCTTCATATCATCTGAGCTTAATGCACGATCAGAATCCGGCTGAACTGTCAGGATTAAATCGAAATGAGGAGCGATGACAGATAATGCGGGCTTAAATTCTTTATCGCCCAACATTCCAACAATACCGATGCGTGGTTGTCCCGGGAAATAACGCAACAGATTCTCTGTTAAACCAGTGACACCGTCTATATTGTGAGATCCGTCAATGATGATGTCCGGGTTTTCATGCACCCATTCAAACCGACCTTCCCACACAGTTTTTTCTAATCCTGCCTTGACAGCTTTTTTAGAAATAGACCAGCCACCTAAATCATTCAGAGTGTTCATTACTTCGATAGCAATGCAGGAATTATAAATTTGATGAGCTTCTAATAATTGAATAGTATAAGTTTCACCTTTATAAACGAAATCTTGCGTTCGATTATTATTTAATTTATATTCTAATGCATCTATGTCAACCGTACGTTTTGAACTGCCTAATTCCTCAGCACGAGCAACGATAACATCTACCGCGGCTTCTTCTGATGGGTAATAGACCACTGGTGATCCCGGTTTCATAATACCGGCTTTTTCGCCGGCAATTTCTTCAATTGTATCTCCTAATACGTCTTGATGATCATATGCTAATTTTGTAATAACTGAAACAAGAGGAGATTGAATAATATTGGTAGCATCTAAACGGCCTCCAATTCCAGTTTCTATGATGGCCACGTCAACTTCATACTTATCAAAAGCCATCCATGCTAAAGCTGTGTACAATTCAAATTCTGTGAAATAGAGATTCGTATTTAAGACATGATTACGAATATCAACAGCAAATTCCATAATATCTTCATCGGAAATATTTTCGTTGTTGATTCGAATACGGTCATTAAATTCATATAAAGATGGTGACGTGTACAGGCCAACTTTATACCCTGCTTCCTGTAAAATAGTTGCCATAATTTTAGAAGTTGATCCCTTACCGTTAGTTCCCGCCACATGAATAATAGGAACCTTGTCTTGCGGATCGCCCAACACTTCCATTAAATCCTTAGTTGTTTGTAAACCAAGAACCATCTCACCCTGTCTCCCAAGGGGCAGCATTTCACTTAAAACTTCATAGTCCATCTCATAATTCCCTTCACATTTCTCTATTTGTCCACAAAAAAACATCGATGATACCAATGTCGCAAAATAAACAATTTTGTCTTAGCATGCAATCGACGCCTTAGCATCGCTCTTATTACTTTATGAATCATCCATCTTATAATACGCTTATTCAGGCTGGCTTTCAAATATAAAATATCAAAAACATAGTTTAATTATGAAGGTTCATTATATACTTAATTTTCAAACAAGTATAGATGATTTTTTTCTTCTTTGAGTTCAATAAAATAAAAAAACTTAAGAATTTCTCATAGGAAATTCTTAAGTTTCAAAATTATTTAATCCCAATCATTTTCTGTTAAGTTTTTTGAAGACGAGTCTTCAGATGATTTTTTATGCGAATCTTCGTGAGAGTTCCGCTCATCCAGAGACTCATGGTCTTGATTGACGTGATCATTACGTCTTTCATGTTTCTCCTGTTTTGGATGGTGGTTATCATCAAATTCTTCTTCGCGTTCATTTTCACCCTCAATTACCTGCTCTCGAATTTCTTCAAAAGAGGCGCCTCTTTCAGTCTCTTCTTGTAAATCAGTATCTGACTCACTTGGGTAGTCATTTTCTTTATGACTGTCCGGCATGACACCTTTTTCAAACAGACTCGTAATTTCATCTGCATTCAAGGTTTCAACTTCCAGTAGTTTTTCAGCAATAACTGCCAATTCTTCCCTGTGCTCACCAATAATCTCGTGAGCTTTTTGATGTGCATCATTCAAGATAGTAAGTACTTCCTGATCAATCTCATAAGCCACACGTTCAGAATAAGTTTTGTCAAAAGTACTTTGTTCTTTTCCACTTTCATACTGAACGGGCCCTAATCTATCGCTCATTCCATACTGAGTAACCATTTTTCGAGCGATATCTGTTGCTTGCTCAAAGTCATTACTTGCTCCGGAAGACTGTGAATCAAAGAATATTTCTTCTGCCACACGTCCTCCAAGCAGGCCGACCAACTGCTCAGATAAATCTTTTTTCGTGTACAAGTACTGGTCTTCACGAGGAAGCATGATGGCATAGCCACCTGCCCGCCCTCGCGGTACAATTGTTACTTTGTGGACAACTCGGGCTTCACTTAAGACCATTCCTACGACAGTATGACCCGCTTCATGATAAGCCACACGTATTCTCTCTTTTTCAGAAATAGCTCGATCTTTCTTAGCAGGACCAGCAATCACACGATCGCTGGCTTCATCTATGTCGTAAGGCGATATAGTCTCACTGCGACGACGAGCTGCCACAATCGCTGATTCATTTAAGAGGTTCTCTAAATCAGCTCCCGAAAATCCTGGTGTTGTTTTAGCTACTTGTCTCAAGTCGACATCACCAGCTAAAGGTTTAGTTTTCGCGTGGACTTTTAGAATTGCTTCTCGCTCTTTAACGTCTGGCATACCCACCATAATTCGACGGTCAAATCGACCGGGGCGCAATAAGGCTTGGTCGAGTACATCTGAGCGGTTAGTTGCTGCCATAACGATGACACCCTCATTACCCTGGAAGCCGTCCATCTCTACTAAGAGCTGATTCAAGGTCTGCTCACGCTCATCATTTCCGCCGCTCATTCCAGAGCTTCCACGTTTACGGCCCACCGCATCAATCTCATCAATAAAAATGATAGATGGAGAGTTCTTTTTAGCCTCCTCAAACAAATCACGCACACGGCTTGCACCGACACCCACAAACATTTCAACGAATTCAGAACCTGAGATTGAATAGAAAGGAACACCAGCTTCCCCGGCTACAGCTTTAGCCAGCAATGTTTTTCCAGTTCCTGGAGGACCCTCAAGTAAAACTCCCGCAGGTATACGTGCGCCCAAGCCAGTGAAACGACGAGGATCTTTTAGAAAGTCCACAATTTCTACTAATTCAGCTTTCTCTTCATTTGCACCAGCCACGTCAGAGAAACGAACCTTACTTTCAGACGGGTCTGTTAATTTAGCTTTAGACTTACCAAATGACATGACATTTTTTCCACCGCCGCCACCTTGGCCTGCTTGATTCATCATTAAATAAATAAAGAAAATAAAAATGAGAAGCGGAAGAAAAGAAATGAGCAGACTTGTCCAAATCCCAGTCTGTTCTTCCTCAATAGGAATAACTTCAGTGCCTTTTTCTTGAGCGAGATTATAAATATCTGCTACAAGAGGGTCATTTTGTAAAATAGTTGTTGTAAAAAATTCTGTTTCTTCATCGCTTGAACTAAAAATATCGATGTTTGTGTTGTCCTCTGTTTCAACTGCGATAGGTTCAGTGTACTGTCCTTCTACTTTATAAACCCCGGCAGAGGGCTGCAAAGAGAAATTCTGAACCTGATCTTCTTCAAGTTGCTGTATGAATTCAGTTGAAGAAATATTAACCTGGTTAGAAGCATCATTTCCACCAGTAATCATACTCGCTACACCAACAATTACGATAAATACAAGCATATAGAAGAGACTGTTTCGAAAAATATTTCTTCGCATAGCGTCCTCCTGAGCCAAATAAATGGCAGATTTTATACTTAATACTTAGATATTAATAATAACATTTTTGACCATTTTTAACCAATTAATTGTACCCTTTTTTACTCTAATAATAAAGTATTAATAATCTATTAGGATAGATTAATTGCTTCATCTTTCAAGACTCCTATATAAGGCAGATTACGGTATTTTTCCTGGTAGTCCAGGCCATACCCCACAGCAAACGAATCAGGAATATCAAAGCCGGTCCACTTCACATCTACATCTACCAAACGCCGACTTGGCTTGTTTAACAAGGTGACAATATCGACAGAAGCAGCTTGGCGGGTTTTAAATAATTTTATCAAAAATTCCAATGTGCGGCCTGTGTCGATGATGTCTTCCACAAATAAGACATGGCGGTCTTTAACCGATTGACTGAGATCTTTCAGAATTTTGACATCATTTGTCGACTCCGTCCCGCCGTGATAACTCGCCAAATCCATGAAGTCAATGTCCAGATAGATGTCCATCTCTTTAATTAAATCTGTCATAAACATACTCCCGCCCTTTAAGATACAAACTACCAGGGGGTATTTATCTTTATATTCTCGAGACAGTTCCTCACCTAGTTGCTGAACTTTGTCTTGTAATTCTTCCTTAGTAAATACAATCTCTTCAATATCATTATGTATAGTCATTGGTCAATTCTCCTCTCTTTGTATGAAAAGCAATAACATACTGCTCATCTTCTCTGCTTGGCTCGACTGAGTAAACAGATTCCTTATAAGTTACCAACCATATTATTCTATTCGAAATATCTTGAATAATCCAGGCATGATTTCTTTTTTCTAAAGGAACTTTTTGGTCGATGAATATATCTTTAATCTTCTTACTCTGATTTAAGCTTCCTTTCAGAGTCATCCGATCCCCATCTTTTCGATGCCGGGCAAAAAGAGGTAAGTCTATATCCTCCCTATTGACAGTGATAAAACAGCTTGCTTCAGCAGAATCGAATTTTTCTTTTTCAAAGAATCCAAGAGACTCACTGGCCGAAAGTCGGCACCATTCATTCATTACCAATTCATTTACTGGATTCGTATCAGACAGCTTTACTTCTTTTTCTATTGTTAATTTTTCATAACTCCGAAAAACATTATAAGCATTCGGCAGATTAAACCGGCTATTAGGCTGTCCTTCTTGAATCCAGCGAAGAATATCCCAAAGGGAGCGATTAGATATTTCTATTTCTTGATCTGCCAGCTCTTGAAAAAGCCATAACTTCAAAATAAAATAACGATAATCCTCACTCTCTTGCATAAAAAGTTTTCTATCTAGTTCCTTACCATCATGAGATGTTACTTCAGTAAGTTTTTCACTAAAAATAACTTCTGTCACAGCAGATAAGGATTGAATTTCTTCCGCTAAAGCCTGCACTTGATATTCAACTTGTGGATTTTCTTCTTTGAGCAGAGGAATAATCTGATTACGAAAACGATTTCTTGTAAATTCACTCTCTTCATTACTGGCATCTTCAACAAAACGAATGTTTTCTTTTTGAGCATAGTCATAAAGTTCTGCTTTAGTAAATGACAAGAGGGGTCGGACTAGGCAACCCGGCGAAAAAATCTGTGACCAACGTATTCCGCCCAGCCTCTCCCAGGATCCCCCTCTAACAAATCTCATTAATAAAGTCTCCAGCTGATCACTTCTATGGTGACCTGTCATTAAGGTCTCAGCCTTTAAGATTTCCATTCTTTCAGCAAAAAACTGATACCGAAAGTCTCTGGCAGCTTTTTCAATTCCTGAATCGGGAGGGTTTTTCCATTCTTTGATACTTAAAGGAAGGCAAAGCTGATCAGCAATTTTTTTGATAAATTCTGCTTCTGCATCAGATTCAGGCCGCAGGCGATGATTAACATATGCCAAACTTATACTTGGTCTAATATGGGAAGGCAAATTTAACAGTAGATGGAGAAGGACCATAGAATCGACGCCACCTGATAAGGCCAAAAGAATGTGGCTATCTTTAGTTAAGTTGAGCTTTTTTTCATAATTCTCCTTAAATCGTTGGTTCATCTTCGATTTCTCCTATAAAAAAAGCCGGGATTTCTCCCGGCCAATATCTTTTTAATTAACCGCGACGACCTCCACGGCCCCCACGCTTATGTTCGGTATTTCTTTTCAGTGATGTTAATCTTTCTTCACTATCTTTTAGAAAATCACTCATTAAATCGTCGAAACTGCCACTTCCTTTGGAAGCTTTAGAAAATGACGAAGAGCCACCTGTCGGTCTCGGACGGCTCGAGTAACGAGGAGCACTTTCCTGACGCTGATAAGACTTTTCTGGCTTTCTTTCAGGCCTCTTCTCACTGGACTCTACTGTACTCGCTGGTCTAGCAGCCTTTTTCTCAGCAGTCTGATTGGGTTGGTCGGATTGCTTAATAGATAAGGCTATATTTCCATTATCTTCAATCTTTAATACTTTAACAAGAATCTCATCATCTTTTCGCAACTCATCATTAATGTCTTTTACAAAATGGTCTGCAATCTCACTAATGTGTACCAGCCCTGTTTTGTTATCTCCTAAATCAACAAATGCACCAAAATTAGTAATATTCGTTACTCTGCCTTGAACCTGACTTCCTACTTCAATCGTCATGAATAAAATAGTCCTCCCTTTTAACTTTGTTTATATTATAGCATTTTTTTGTCTTTAATCAATCTCATACCTGATTGATTAATCTTGTGGTTTCTCTGCTTGATTAGAACCTGCAATAGATTCTTTTTTCTTTTCGAATTCTTTTTGTTTCTTATTCATTTCGATTGAAAAATTATGTGGGTCTCCAACGATGTTAAAAACCACTTCATCATCATCTGTTAAATAGTATTCATTACGAGCTAGATTCGCTACATACTCTTCATTCTCCAGTAAATGTATACTTTCTTGGAGCTCGACTTGATAGTTTTGGCTTAAATCCAGGGTGTCTTGAGCAACCTTTAGTTCGTCATTTAAAGAGGTAATAGACGTGTAGTTTTTGATATTCTTCACACCAAAGATTAGCATGAGAATAAGGCCTGCTGCTACTATCATTAGCCTTCTTCGACCATGGCCTGATCGCTTTTTAGTCGGTTCCCTATCTTCTACAGCCATTTCTTTAATAAATGGTCTTTGTTTTTTTCGATCAGTCAACTCGTTTTTATTCAATCTCGCCACCCCATTTCCTTTAGCCTGTTCTTTGATTATAGCTTGAAAAAGTATTTTTTGTCTATAAGCTTCTGAATTTTCTTTAGTTATCCGAATTTATATACTTTTCTTCTACAACCGAAAACATATTTTTAGCTTCATCTTTTTTGGTTGTTTCTTTAATTTCATTGATTCTAACCGTTAATTGCTTGTTGCCGAAATTTATTTCTAAATGATCTCCCACTTCAACATTACTCGATGATTTGGCTAATTTATTATTAATTTTAATACGACCTTTATCTGCTATTTCTTTGGCCACGGTTCTTCTTTTAATAATTCGTGACACTTTTAAAAATTTATCTAATCTCATTGTTTTATTCACCATTTTCATCTTTCTTAATATCTTCCCATAGCTGCTCAAGTTCTTCAATACTATCTACTTCAAGTTCCCCAAAAACATTCGGATGGCGGCGGTATAATTTTTGATTAAGACTCTCGAGAATATCTTCCAAGCTAAAGAATCCTTCGTTCTCAGCGACTTTAGAATGATAGAGGACTTGAAGCAGAACATCTCCTAATTCCTCAATCATATTATCAATATCATCTTCTTCAATCGCTTGTCTAAGCTCCTCACTTTCTTCTTCCAGATAAGGCCACAAACTTTTATGATCTTGATTCAAAACCCATAGATCGCCTTGATCAAAATCGAAAATTTGGTCTGTTAAATCCCGGCTTCGGGCAAATGAGCGCCAATTTTTGTTTGGACTTAAAGGCGGCAGATAAACAGAAAGAAGATTATGCACACCTTCAAAAAAATCTAATTCATACAGAGGAACCCATGTGACAGTTTCTTGTGAACTGCCTGCTGCATCTACTCGAGCAACAGGGTAGTCATCAGGATAGATCTTCATCAAGTCCAGCTTGACATCGCCGGCTACCATCGGATGGTAAACCTGCATAATAATCAAGTGCTGGTCAGGAGACAGGCTCTCTACTTGGAAGTCTAATCCATCGACAAGTTGGAATCCTTCAACCGGATCTGCTTGAACAGCAGAGAATAAATCATCGATGAAAGAATGCCCGTTCATAACTTTTACATCAGTACCTGTATCATTTTGCAAGAGCAGCTGGGTTGTCAGTTCTGCAACCATGGGATGACCCGGTACAGCATAAACTATATCTTGATTTTTAGATTTCTCCAGCAAGTCATCGACAATAGCCGGATAGACTTTTTCAAAGTCCTCATTAAACTTCTCATATAAAAAATCATAAGTCTTAAAAGAATGACCTTTTTCTTTTAATTGTGCGACTGCCGGGTGATCTTCAGTTCTCAGATACACATGTTCAGATTTTTTAATAATATCATAACTTCCTATAGGCATTTGGTGAAAGTCACCAGGACCTAGTCCAATAATTTCAATTTTTCCCATTTTTCTTTCCTCTCAATAAACGTTCACTCATCGGCAGCATCACCCATTCTCTTATTGTCAAGACCTGCAGAACCATTATCATTCTTAAGAAAACAGCAGCCCCGCCAGCAACAGCCAATAAGATGGCTGCCAAAGTTACTCCGCGTCCTACACCCCACAAAGCTTGTAAAACAGTTAGAAGAGTCCTGACAAATAAGCCTAAAGCAAGCAGGCTGATTGAATAACCCTTAATAAAAGGTGCTTGATTGGTTTGAAGCAAGATATCCTTTAAATGGTATGTAAAATAGGCTACCACTACTGTTAAACTGATAACCGTAGCAATACTTGCACCCATCGTCTGAAAGAGGGGGATGAGTAACTGATTTAATATTAATTTAATTCCTAGAATAAAGGTCAAACCAGTCAAGATAACTCTTTGCTTTTTTTGAATGTGTAAAATATTCTGAAAAGCCAGCAGGATGCTCATTAAGAAAACAGCCAGCATATACACAGCCAAGACATGAGTTTGATCCTCACTCGCAAATAAAAAGCGGTTCAGTTGGGGCATAATAGCGATTAGTCCTACCGAAGCTGCTCCAGAAAAAACCACCACGAGACGAATAATAGAGCGTGCTTCCAATTTCAAACGGTCTGGACGTTTTTGCAGACGAGGCTGACTTAAACTGGGCAACATAGTCGCCGTCAAACCTGATGATACCACCAAACCCAATTGGGCAATCGGCTGCCCTCGATCGTAGACACCCTTTTGAATCATACTTTGAGCTAGAGACAATCCCGATTTCTCCAATTGATTTAAGACAGTAAAAGAATCAATCAATTGCAGTAAAATAAATAAGCTAGAAAAAGCACTTAAAAGCAGCCCTTCATAAAGAAAGCGCTGATATAAGTTCTTTTTGCTCGGCAACTGATCTGTGACACCTGTCATTTCTAGTTTTTTTTGCTTTTTTCTATAAGAAAAGCCATATAGCAGAAGAATTAAACTCGATACTACAGCGGCTGCAAAAGTTCCTAGATAAGCCAGCTGCCCCATCTGGTAAACAGATTGATCGCTTTGCGTAAACTGGAAAGCAATCAAAAGGATCAGGCTCACCCTGACCAACTGCTCGGCTACTTGACTTACTGCAGTGGGCATCATATTCATTTGTCCTTGAAAAAAACCTCTAACACTTCCAATAACGGCTGTTAAAGGATAAATGAAAGCAATACTTTGAATCAATGGACTTAATTGAGGGTCACCCATCAAATTAGCAAGGGGCTGAGAATACATATAAAGAAGAAGACCTAAAAAACTAAAAGGAAGAAGCAAAATATAAAATAAACGCTTAAAGACAGCGATTTGTCCTTTTTCACTATCTACTTCAGCTATACAAGATGAAACAAACAGAGGGAAACCATTTAATGCAAGCGCAGCTGTTATCCCATAAAGAGGATAAACTTGCTGGTAAACATAAAAGCCTCTATCTCCTGTCCAATTTTGTAAAGGAATCTTATAAAGAGCACTCAGTACTTTAGCTAATAAAGTAGCTAAAGATAAAATAACCGCCCCCTTAATTAATTTCTTTGTGTTTTTATGCTTCATAAGTACTGCCTCATTTTTAACTTTCTACTTCTGCTTCATCCGGAGAAGAGTTGGCTTCTTCCAGTCCATATTCTTTTTCTTGAAAATCAGCCATTCTTCTTACAAAGGTTAAAAGATAATCAAGCCAAACTTGATCAGAAGTTTTCTTGTTTACGAAAAAATCCACATAAATTTTTCCGTTTTTCTTTCCTACATCTACTTTGACAGGTATATCTTGTAAAGCTCGGAAAATTTCTGGTCCGGGTATTTTTTGAGTTCCCGATGCCGAAAAATGTACACGGATGACTTGTCCTCTTCGGTGCTTGTCCTGTTTTATTTTCTCGATTAAAGCGATTTCTCCATATCTCTTAATTTGTCCAATCGTCAGCAGGTCGGCTGCTTCTTGAGGGTAATCGCCGAAGCGGTCAATCATATCTTCCTGAATTAATAGATAATCTTCCTCTGTTTTCATCATATTAATTCTTTGGTACATATCAATTTTTTGAAAGTCATCACTAATGTAAGTTTCTGGAAGATAGGCATTGACATCTAAAACCATTTCAAGGTTTGTTTTTTCTTGAACAGGCTCATTCTGCTTACGAGCTACTGCTTCTGTCAGAAGTTGAGTGTACATATCATATCCTACAGAATCAATGAAGCCGGACTGTTGCTTGCCCAGCAGATCTCCTGCACCCCGGATAGATAAATCACGCATAGCTATCTTAAAGCCGGCCCCCAACTCGCTGAACTCTTTAAGGGCCTGTAAACGTTGAACACTTTCTTCACGCAAGACTTTATTGGGCTCATAAGTCAGATAAGCATAAGCGACACGGCTGCTTCGCCCTACACGCCCTCGCAACTGATAGAGTTGAGAAAGTCCCATCCGGTCGGAGTCTTCAACAATTAAAGTATTCACATTAGGCAGGTCAACCCCAGTTTCAATGATAGTAGTAGTCACCAGGACGTCGTATTCACCTTCGTAAAAGCGAATCAAAACCTCCTCTAGAGCAGCTTCGGTCATTTGCCCATGGGCATAGGCAATGCGAGCATCCGGCAGGAGTTCCTGCAGATAGGCTGCTCTTTGCTGGATAGTGGCTACTCGATTATGGAGATAAAAGACCTGTCCGCCCCTTGCCATTTCTCTTTCAATTGCTTGGCGTACGGCTCCAGGATTTAATTCCATAACATAAGTCTGGACAGGGTAACGGTTAGACGGCGGTGTTTCAATGACAGATAAATCTCTGACCCCAATGATAGACATATGGAGGGTTCTTGGAATAGGTGTTGCTGTTAAAGTTAAAACATCCACATTTTTTTTCAGACTTTTCAGTCTTTCTTTATGTTTAACACCAAATCTTTGTTCTTCATCCACAACCAGCAAGCCTAAATCCTTAAAATCAACATCCTGGCTTAAGAGTCGGTGGGTACCAATAACCAGATCCACCTGACCTCTTTTTAGTCCTTTAATTGTTTCCTCTTGTTGCTTTTTGCTTCTAAAGCGAGACAGAAGACCAATCTCTACTGGAAAACCCTCGAAACGCTCCAGGGCAGACTGGTAATGCTGCTGGGCTAAAACGGTTGTCGGTACAAGGAAAGCAGCCTGCTTACCTTCTTGGACAGATTTAAAGATGGCGCGCATAGCCACTTCAGTCTTTCCATAACCGACATCCCCGATTAACAAGCGATCCATCGGTCTTTCTTTTTCCATATCACGCTTAATCTCTTCAGCACTTTTCAATTGATCTTCTGTTTCGATATAAGGGAAAGCATCTTCAAACTCTTTTTGATAAGCATTATCTACTTGAAAAGCATGGCCTTTTTCTGCTTCACGGGCTGAATACAACTCAATTAATTCATCACTTATATCTTCAACCTGCTGGCGGACTTTCTGTTTAGTTTTTGTCCATTCTGTTCCACCCAGCTTATGTATTCGTGGTGCTTTTCCTTCAGACCCGACATATTTTTGAACCATATTTATTTGGTCAACTGGTACAAAAACCTTTGCCTCATCTCGATAAACGATCACCATATAATCTTGATGAATGCCATTAATATCCATTGTTTCAATTCCGATATAATGACCGATTCCATGATTAATATGAACAACATAGTCTCCAGGCTTTAATTCGTTATAATTTTTAAGCTTTTCGGCATTACTATATTGAATGCGACGGACCTTCTTTTTAGGAATGCGGTTAAATAATTCTTTTTCAGTAATAAGTGCTATTTTTTCTTCAGGCATTTCAAAGCCACTTCTTATAGACGACTGAATAATCTGAACGCGCCCGGTGGTAATTTTTTCTTCCTTCGTCAATATCTGGTGGTCAATCTCATATTCCGCTAGTATTTTAGCTACTTCAGCTATCCGATCTTCTTCCGATACCGTAATAGCTACTGCATATTCTTGTTTCAACCAACGATGAACTTCTGCATGAAGAAGTTCCATTTGACTGTAAAACTGCTGCATTGAACGATACTGAAAATGCTGAACTCTATCTAAGCGAAGATTACCCATTCCTTTCTCAAAGATAGAGTAATAGATCATCGCACCCTCATGTTTGCTGACAGCATCACGGAAAGTTGGACTGAATTTTTGCTGAGGTAAAAAAGATCCTTCTTCAATTTTATCTTCTACCCATAAATCATTTTCATCATTTAAATTTCTTTCTGCTTCCACAATTCTTGGATATTCATCAAGCACAAGTAAGCCGTCTGAAGTTAAATAGTCAATAATTGTCGTTTCTTCAGGGTAGATATATGATGCGAAAAGCTCTACTCCCTCGTAATAGTCATCATCTTTAAGGGCTCTTATGAGCTCAGTCATCTCAGTCTGTAGATTTTCTTTTACTTCCTCATTTTTTATTTGGGAAACTTGACTCTCCAGCTCTTGTTTAATTTTATCAGCTGCTTCTATCTTCCATTCCTTAAGAAAGAAATTTTCACGTCCAGGGAGTATGGTCACTGCGTCAATGTTTTCTATCGATCTTTGACTTTCAATATCAAAGTAACGAATAGAATCAACTTCAACATCAAACAATTCAATACGGACAGGATAAGCTGAGTTGACAGCATAGATATCCACAATTCCTCCGCGGATACTAAATTCTCCCGGTGAAAAAACCATCTTTTGACGTGTGTAACCGAGCGCTGTCAGTTTTTCCGGAAGAAGTGCTGTATCTACTTCTGTTTCATAGTCAAAACGTAAAGCAGCATCAGAAAAATATCGACTAGGTGGCAAAAATCTCTTCACTCCGGCTAGAGGAACGATGACTATTCCAGGCTCATTGGATAATAGAAAATTGAGAGCTTCCACGCGCTCACCATGAATTTCCGGGGAAGAAATGGCCAGTTCCATCTGAATCGAGTCATCTGCCGAAAATAAATGTAAGTTATCTGGATTCAAAAAGCCCGTCAAGCTTTCAAATAACTGATTAGCTTGATGAAGGTTAGGTTCAATAACTAAAATTGGTTTTTGAGTTTCTTCTAACAAATTTAACAGTTGAATGCTGCGGGCAGAGCCTGCCAAACCAGTGACAAGCTGAATGTCACGGTCTTGGACTCCCTGACTAATTCGTTGAAAGCTTGGTTGGTTATTAAAATAATGAATCACTTTTGAATCAGACAAATTTCATCTCTCCTTCCTTAGTTATACTGCGACATGACGGCGTCAAAAGTGTGGCCTTCGAGCCAGAAATCAATAGCATCGGCTGTATGCTGTACACTTCCTTGGATAATTTCTTTCTCATCTTCTTTAAAACCTCCAAGAACATGAGATATTACAGATTGCTTTGGATGGGGGCGGCCGATACCTATACGGGCACGCTTTATATTTTTGGTGCCCATCACGTTGACGATATCCTTCATCCCGTTATGACCCCCTGGACTCCCTTTAAGCCGAAAGCGGACCTGACCAACGTCTAAATCTAAATCGTCATACACAATGAGGATATCTTCATCTACCACCCCAAAGTAGTCTGCAAGCGGCCTCAACGCTTTTCCTGAATTATTCATATAAGACATAGGTTTAACGAACAGAGTTTTTTTATTATTGATAAAAACTTCTGCATAAGAAGCATCAAATAAATTTTTATTTATAGAAAATCGATGGCGTTCAGCCAGCTCATCCACCGTTTCAAATCCAACATTATGTTTTGTTCCTTTATACTTAGGTCCTAGATTACCTAAGCCGACTATCATTTTCATCAGGACACCTCTTTGTTTTAATTTATAGGCACAGCAAAAGGGCTGTACAACTTACGTACAGACCCGTCTGGTTAACTTAACACCAGTATAACATGCCCATTTAGCTTTTTTCAGATCAAACCTCCCAAGCTTAGAAAAGTCAGCAAGGAATCACTCCAGCTTTTGACTTAAGAATTTCAAAAGCTTGATATAAAAAAGCATGCCTTTTCCAAAAAACATGGGACTCGAGAGCACTCAGCCCAGGAAGTTGTTTTTAGAAAGTCATGCTTTATCTTAGTTTAAGCTAATGAAAATTAATCTTCAAATCCTCTCATATATTCCTGCTTAAATAAAGGACCCGTCGTTTTACGTTCATGTACTCTTACAATCCCATCAGCCAGTAAATGAGAAATACTGATTTGTTCAATTTTTTCATTGACTTGATTTTCAGAAAGCTGAATGGAATCAGTCGACACCAGCTTTTTCAAAGAGGACTGCATAATCTTGTCTGAAGCATCACCTGAAAGCACCGGGTGAGTCACAAGGGCATAGACTTCACTTGCTCCATTTTCCATCAAGACATCACTCACTTGAGCAATGGTGGATCCAGTATCTGTTAAATCATCTACGATAATGCACTGGCACTTGTCAACTTCTCCAATAGGATGCAAAGCCTTATTACCTTCTTCATCCTCTCGATCATCAATAATGGCTAAGGGCAAATCTAATATTTCTGCATACACTCGACCAAAGTTAGCTGCCGAATGATTAGGCGCAACAACGACAGCTTGATTCTTATCTTCAAGATAATTCTTTTCGAAATAATTAGCCAATACGGGCTGAGCTGTAAAATGATCTGTGGGAATATCAAAGAAACCTTGGATTTGTGGTGAATGTAAGTCTACTGCTATTACATGATCCACACCACAGCGAGACATTAAGTTTGCTACTAATTTAGCGGTAATGGGCTCGCGGGATTTAGCTTTACGGTCTTGGCGGGCATATCCATAATAAGGAATGACTAAATTAATGGAATTAGCACTTGCCCGTCTTAAAGCATCAGCCATGACAAATATCTCCATATAATAATCATTGATCTGGTGACTGGTCGACTGGACCAAGTAGATATCTTTTCCACGGATACTTTCCTCAATGTTAATCGCTATTTCTCCATCCGAAAAATTTTTAATAGCAACTTCTCCAAGAGGAAGATCCAAGTTACGAGCAATTTTTTCAGCCAGCGGGAGATTAGAATTTAAAGAAAACAGGCGAATATTATCTTTTGTTTTTTCGAACGTTACTTTTTTCTCCATAAAATCTCCTTCTTATTGTTTTCCTTCGTATTTATCTTCGAATAACGGACTGACTGAAGCATTTTGGTGAATACGTGAAATAGCATCTCCTACCAAACCAGCTACTGATACTTGAACAATTTTATCAATGCGTTTCTCTTCAGGTAAATAAATAGAGTCAGTGATTACACATTCTTCAATAACTGATTCTTCTAAACGTTCAATCGCGGGTCCAGATAGAACTGCATGAGTCCCGGAAGCATAAACTTTTTCAGCTCCTAAATCCTTTAGAGCTGAAGCAGCTGCGGTGATCGTACCAGCTGTATCAATCATATCGTCGATTAAAATACAGGTCTTACCCTCTACATCACCTATAATATTCATCACTTCTGCCACATTTGCCTTTGGACGACGTTTATCTACGATAGCCAAAGGCGACTTGAGAAATTCTGCTAATTTACGCGCACGTGTAACCCCGCCGTGATCCGGCGAAACAACGACAACATCTTTACCTTTAAGATCATTATCTAAAAAATAATTGGCTAATAAGGCAGCACCCAGTAAATGATCCACTGGAATATCGAAGAATCCTTGGATTTGAGCAGCATGTAAGTCCAAAGTCAGCATACGATCCACACCAACATTTTCTAATAAGTTGGCCACGACTTTTGCAGTGATAGGTTCTCTTGAACGAGCTTTTCTATCTTGACGAGCATAGCCATAATAAGGCATAACAACGTTAATCGTTCCGGCACTCGCTCGTCTTAGAGCATCAACTAAAATTAATAACTCCATCAGGTGGTCATTGACAGGCGCTGAAGTCGATTGAATGATAAAAATCTCATCTCCACGGATACTCTCTTCAATACTGACATGTAACTCTCCGTCACTAAACTTTTCAACTGTAAGCTTTCCTAATTCTACACCTAAATGCTCTGCAATTTTTTCAGCCAGGGGTTCATTTGATGATAGTGAGAATACTTTCATTTCTTGGTGTGTGTGCGCTTCCATGCTTGCCTCCATTTGATTTGATTTCATTTATTTTAGCCTTCTTTATTCTTTAATTCAACTCTTTATTGACCTTTTTCCCACTTTTCACGTTGCCGGCTGACATACCCTTGAATATGAATTTCTTCCGCTCTCTCCAAAGCTAAGGCATCTTCAGGTACATCTTTTGTGATAGTAGATCCTGCTGCAATAAAAGTATTAGGTTCTAGTACAAGTGGCGAAATTAAATTAACATTACACCCTATGAAAGCATTGTCTCCAATCGTTGTCCGGTGTTTCTTATGGCCGTCATAGTTAACCACTATCGTCCCACAACCAAAATTCACCTTCTCTCCTACATCGGCATCTCCTATATAGGTAAGATGACCGGATTTCGTGCCTTTGCCGAGTAAGGAATTTTTCACTTCAACAAAATTACCAATATGTACTTGGTCTTTTAAGGTAGAGTTGGGACGAATATGAGCATTCGGGCCAATGGTGACTTCTGTTTCAAGTGTCGATTGATCAATCGTGGACGATTGAATGATGGATTGATTTCCAATCTGGCTGTCGATAATAACAGAATTAATACCAATCACACAGTCTTCACCTATAGCAGTAGATCCTTTTAAGTAAACATTAGGCTCAATCACTGTGTCCTTACCTATTTCCACGTCACTGTCAATATAAGTGCTTTGTGGGTTAATTAAAGTGACACCATTAGTCATATGCTTTTCATTAATACGTTCACGCATCAGCATTTCAGCTTGAGATAAGGCTTTGCGGTCATTAACACCCAACGCTTCACTCACATCATCAATAGAATAAGCTTCGACTCTTTCTTTTTCTTCTTTCAATATTTCAATAACATCAGGTAAATAATATTCTCCCTGCGCATTATTATTTTCTACTTTATTTAACGAATTAAATAATGCCTCATTATCAAAGAAGTAAGTACCAGTATTGATTTCACGGATTAAGCGTTCTTCATCCGTGGCGTCTTTTTCTTCTATGATACGGTCTAAAGATCCGTCTTCATCCCGAATCACTCGGCCATAACCAAAAGAGTTCTCCACATGGGCACTTAAAACTGTGACTTTAGCTTGGTGCTTTTCGTGATATCCAAATGCCGCGTTCAAAGACTCAGCAGTCAGCAAAGGGGTATCACCTGAAACAACTACTGTCGTCCCTTCTTCCCCCATAAGAAGACTCCGGGCCTGCTGTACCGCATGGGCGGTACCCAGCTGCTCTTCCTGTAAGGCATAATCCACACGTTGACCCAAGTAGTCTTTCACTTTTTCTGCACCATGACCGACGATGGTCACGATTTTATCCAAAGACATCTCCTCTAATTGCTCTGCTACATGACCTACCATAGGTTTCCCTGCAACAGGATGCAATACTTTGTATAACTTTGACTTCATGCGAGAACCTTGCCCCGCCGCCAATATTACTGCATATCTTTTTGCCATGATCACTCATCCTTCTCTGTATTATCCTTAATCATTCTAACGAATTATA
This sequence comes from Atopococcus tabaci, assembly GCA_030535975.1. Taxonomy (GTDB): domain Bacteria; phylum Bacillota; class Bacilli; order Lactobacillales; family Carnobacteriaceae_A; genus JAUNQW01. Next base: position 40,313 of record JAUNQW010000006.1, read on the forward strand.
CGCAAGATATCAATTATCCCTTAAAGGAATTTAGATTCCCTTCTTTACGCTGGATATCATATTTTAAAAAATAAAAAGATTGCTCTCATTCGAGCAATCTTTCCTCTATATCTTCGCTTTTATTTTTTGGATAATAAGGGATAAGGAAAAAATAAGGATATAAATCATCACAATAGTAGCTCCCGGCGGTGTATCATAATAATAGGAGGCAGTTAATCCTGAAAACATACCTATTAAAGCGATACTGATGCCTAAAAGTATCACTTTCGTGAATCCGGTCACTAAACGCATAGCGATGGCTGCAGGGAATATCAAAATAGCAGAGACCAATAAAACCCCCACCGTAGGCATCATCAGGGCAATCGCAAGCCCGGTTAAGACCATAAAGACTTGAGACATCAAACGAGTAGGCAGACCTTGAACAAAAGCAGTCTCCTCATCAAAGGTTAAAACATACATCGGTTTTTTAAAAATAGTATATAAAGCGATAATAATAACAGTTAAAACAAGCAAGAAAAGCAGTTGTTGATTAGAAACTGTCACGATGGAACCAAACAGAAATTGATTGACCGTAGCTGAAGCGCTCTGGTTGATGCTTAGCAAGATAAAGGAAAGCGCCATACCGCCCGACATGACAAATGCCATCGATAATTCCGAATAACTTTTATAAATATAGCGTAAATAATCAAGCACAAGGGCCATAATTGCGATGAAGACCATAGTGGTCAAAGTAGGATTAAGACCTAATATTAAGCCCAGAGCGACCCCGGACAAAGAAACATGAGAGAGAGTATCAGCAACTAATGATTGACGTCTTAAGATTAAATACAAACCTAAAACAGGAGCAATAATTGAAATTAAACCTGCAGCTAAAAAAGCTTTAATCATGAAATCATAGTGAAACATCTCCATTGGGTCCCCGCCTTTCTCACTAATTTCAGATGACGATCTGCCACCATCTGCAACTCATCTTGTTCATGAGTGACCATTAAAACGGACTTATTACTCAACGAGGTCTCTTTTTTTAAAAAGTCATATAAAATATGCCGAGATTCATGGTCCATCCCTGTAGTCGGTTCATCTAAGATATAAAGATCAGGGTCCATGGCCAAAACTCTAGCAATAGACAGCCTTTGTTTTTGACCTCCTGACAGTTCTCCAATAGCAGTGTCTCTATACTCAGTCATCCCCACTAAATTTAAAGCCCAATCTACTTTTCCACGATCCTCATCATCCACAGGTTTAAACCATTTTCCTCTGGGATAAGTTCCAGATTGAGTTAGTTCAGAGACTGTTGACGGAAAACCTGCATTAAATTGGGAAACAATTTGAGGAATATAACCTATTAACAAGGAGCTGCCTTCTTTTGTTTTTTTTGCCAGCCTGACTGTTCCTTGATTTGGTTCTAATATGCCCAATATATTTCTAATGAGTGTGGATTTCGCTGCGCCGTTCTCACCGGTCAGCATCACAAATTCTCCAGCGTCCACAATCATGTTCACATCATCTAATACGGGTTCCCTGTCATATTTAAAAGTTAAACCTTCAACTTCAATATACGGCATACTTCCACTTCTTTCTTCTTTTTATTTCTTCTAAATCGTAACCGTTCTTATTAACTCCCGTATTGTAGCTTTATTTCTATATAAAAGCAATAAAAAAAGCATATAAGTTAACATATCAAAGGAAAAACCACATTCTTTTGATATATCACCTATATGCTTTGCAGGGTAGCTCTATACTTCACTGCCTGTTTCAACAGGTGTGAGAAATTCGATCTCAATGGAGTCCGTTAAAATATCTATATAGCTATATGACACACAGTCAAACTGTTCTTTTGCATCCTTTAAAGCGACTACAAAGACCGCTGGATAGCTTTGTGTAATTACTCCTTCTCGCTTTTTCGTCTTTTTACGACCAACATTCGCAGTAACAATCACTTTGCGCCCCAAATTTTCTTGTATCGAGTACTTAATATCATCCAACTTATTCGCCATTACATCACCCCTATCACACTCGTAATCATAGCATGATTTTTGGTAATTAACAAGGATACCATCATAATTAATTTTATGCAAGTACTTTTAACTCTTTTTGGGCTCAAAATCTGTAATTGCCACATCGAGGGCTTTCAGCTCCTCTGCTAAGCGAGAAAAATCACTAATAGACAGAGCTTCCCCCCTCACTTTCGGATCTAATCCTGAGCTTTCTATCGCCAGGCCAATTTTTTCTTTAGTTGCTTCTTCCTTACCTAAGCCTACAATCAGATTATTGCGTAACGTTTTTCTTCTTTGAACAAATCCTTGGCGGACCAGTCGAAAGAAAAAGTCTTCATCTTTCACTTCGACAGGTTTCTTTTTATATTTACTCATGTGGATGATAGCTGAATCGACATTGGGAGCGGGATTAAAAACAGTCGGCGGTACTATCGCAGCAATTTCGACTTGCATATAATATTGAACAGCGATAGACAGAGATCCATATGCCTTAGTGCCTGGCTTAGCTGATAAACGTTCAGCTACTTCTTTTTGAATCATGACCGTCATACTCTCCAAATCCAAGTCAGACTCTAAAAAATGCATTAAAATAGGAGTAGTGATGTAGTAAGGCAGATTAGCAGTTAAAACTAAAGGAAGATCAGCATCAAAATAGTCATCCACATACTTTCTTAAATCCACCGACAAAGCATCTGCATGAACTATTTTGAGGTTATCATAGTGACCCAGTTCATTTTCCAAGACTGGAATAAAGCGATCGTCAATCTCAAAAGAAAGCACCTGGTGGGCTGCTTCAGCCAGACTTTCGGTTAAGGCACCGATACCCGGACCCACTTCAATTACATTAGTCTGTTGATCAATTTGAGCAATCTTGACAATATTGTCCATAATATTCGGATCGATAATAAAATTCTGCCCTAAACTTTTTTTAGCTGATAAGTTATATTTTTTTAAGATTTGACTCGTTCGAGAGGGTGTCGCGATTGCTTTGTTATTAGTCATTGTTTATTCCTTTACTTATTTTTTCCAGAGCATTAATAACATCTGTCTGAGTGATAGAAAACATATCCAGACGTTTTTTTAATTGTTTACCGTTAGTATAGCCAATATTCAAATGATCTCCCAATAGCTGACGCCTTAATTTAGCTCCAGGACCATTAACCAGTCCTTGTTGATTGAGGAAGGCAAAAGTGATATCACTATCTATGCTGGAAACATCTATTGTACGGCAAGATGCTTTGTTCAGAGCTTCCAAAATAGACTCATGAGAGGCATGTTCTACGCCCAAACTGTCTGCTCCAGCAGATTTTGCCTCTTTTTGGCTGATAAAAGCATGCTTAACATCAGGTATTCTTTGGGTAATTATTTTACGAATTTTTTCGCCGGGAAAATCTGGATCTGTAAAGACGATCACTCCTCTGAGTTGATGAGCTTTTGCAATGATATCCAAGGTCTCATCGTCAATAGCAGAGCCATTGGTCTCAATAGTGTCTACGGGGATAATATTTTGTATATGCTGAGTGTCCGATTTACCTTCCACCACGATCACTTCACGAATTTTTTTCACAAATAAACTCCTTTACAAATTAAATAAGCTTCTAGCATTCCGGCTCGTCAATTCAGCCATCTCTTCAAAAGATGTTCCCCGGACTTCAGCCAGGCATTCCACAACATAGCGCACGTAAGCAGGCTCATTTCTTTTCCCTCTTTTAGGCACAGGGGCTAAGTATGGCGCATCTGTTTCTACTAATAGGCGGTCCTTCGGTGTCATTCTGGCTGATTCTCTAACTTCTTCAGCATTCTTAAAAGTCATAATCCCATTATAGGAAAGGTGCATGCCTAAATCCAGAAATTTTTCAGCCCATGAAGGGTCTAAATTAAAACTATGCATAATGCCGCCTATATCACGGACATCTTCTTCCTTAAGTATTTGATAAACATCCTCTGTAGACTCTCTGTTATGGACGGTGATCGGGAGGTTGACAGACTTCGCTAAGCGAATCTGCTTACGGAATACATCTTTTTGAACCTCATGAGGAGCCGTATCCCAGTGGTAATCCAGACCCATTTCTCCAACCGCCACAACTTTCTCCTGTTGAAGCTTATCTTTTAGATACTCTTCAACTTCGTCAGTGTAGGAAGCTGCTTCTGTAGGATGCCAGCCAACAATGGCATAAACTCCTTCAAATAAACCCACCTGCTCTAAGGCCATTTCAATCGTCTCAAAATCAAACCCTACCACAGCCATTTGGTGCACACCCAGCTTTCGGGCATTCTCAACAATAACGCGGGCTTCTTCTTTTAATCCTTTTACATTTAAATGGGTATGCGTGTCAAAAATCATATTCTTCTCCTTTTCAATGAAAAAAGGCCCTACTGATGTAAGACCTTTCACTTCCATCTATGAAATCATCGAACCATTTTCAGCAGATGAATCTACCTCTAAGAGTTTTAAGTTTCCATCCTTATCCTCAGAAGATAAAATCATGCCCTGACTGATTTCGCCACGCATTTTACGCGGTTTTAAGTTAGATATAACTGCTACTTTTTTCCCAATTAACTCTTCTGGATTTGGATAGTATTCAGCAACTCCTGATAAAATCTGACGGTCTTGACTGTCACCGACATCTAATCTGAACTGTAGAAGTTTATCTGCATTTTCGGCTTTTTTGCAATCTATAATCTCAGCTGCTCGAATCTCTATGTCCTCAAACTGCTTAAATTCTATTTCCTGTGTGATATTGAGCTCTGTTTCTTCTGGATCCCATTCTTCACTGCCACCAGCTCCCATTTGACCTTGAATATATTCTACTTCATCGTCAACTTCAAGGCGGGGGAAAACAGGTTCTCCTGATGATGCGACTTTTGTTCCGCCGGCATATTGACCAAAAGATAAGTCTTTGAATTGATCTTGTGGGTTTTCTTCAATACCTAACTGGATCAATATCTTACTTGGAGTTTCAATGAGAACAGGCTGAATCAGGACTGCTGCTATACGCAGGCTTTCTGCCAGATGGTAAAGCACACTATCTAATTCTTTTGACCGGCTGTCATCTTTAGCTAAAACCCAGGGTTCTGTTTCATCAATATACTTATTCGTACGTGAAACAAGTGTCCACACCGCTTCCAACGCATGGGAAAAATGCATATTGTCCATATTGGTATAATATTTCTCAATTGCTTGCTCGGACTTCTGTCTTAAATCTTCATCGAAATCGGTCACAAGACCTGACTCTTGGGGAACAACGCCATCGCGATACTTATTAATCATAGCGACTGTACGATTTAATAGATTTCCAAGATCATTAGCTAAATCAAAGTTAATACGATTAATATAATCTTCCGGCGTAAAGACACCATCGTTTCCGAAAGAAACCTCACGCATCAAGTAATAGCGTAAAGTATCCAGACCATAGCGGTCCACTAAAGTATCTGGATAGACGACATTTCCTTTGGATTTAGACATCTTGCCATCTTGCATCAATAACCATCCGTGGCCAAAGATTTGTTTAGGCAGGGGCAGGTCTAGTGCCATTAACATGATCGGCCAGTAAATTGTATGGAAACGGACAATTTCTTTACCCACCATGTGAAGATCAGCAGGCCAGTATTTCTGGAATTTTTCATCATTTTCCGTTCCATAGCCCAGAGCAGTAATATAATTGGCTAAAGCATCAATCCATACATAGACCACGTGATCAGGGTTCGAACGCACAGGAATTCCCCAGTCAAAAGTCGTTCGCGAGACAGCTAAATCTTCTAAACCCGGCTTAATAAAATTGTTCACCATTTCGTTCTTACGGGATTCAGGCTGAATAAACTCTGGATGGTCCTCGTAATACTGAAGCAGACGATCAGCATATTTACTCATCTTAAAGAAGTAAGACTCTTCTTTTACCCGCTCAACCTCATGACCACTTTCTGGAGACTTTCCTCCAATTACCTTACCTTGGTCATCTTTGATTACATCTACTAACTGAGACTCTGTATAATAAGTCTCATCTGGTACAGAATACCACCCTTCATATTCTCCTAAATAAACGTCTCCTTGTTCAATGAACTGCTCCATAATATCTTGAACAATTTTCTTATGTTGAGGGTCCGTTGTTCGAATAAATTGATCATTGGTGATACCCAGTTTTTTCCATAAGTTCTGCATGCTTTCTGCCATATCATCGACATATTCCTGGGGATCAATCTCTAGTTCTTCAGCTTTTTCTTGAATTTTTTGTCCATGCTCATCTGTGCCTGTTAAATAATAAACATCAAAGCCTTGTAATCGTTTGTAGCGGGCCATGACATCACAAGCAATAGTAGAATAAGCGTTACCAATATGTAATTTACCACTTGGGTAATAAATAGGCGTCGTAATATAAAATGTATTGTCCTCTGCCATTCCAATCCTCCTCGACTAGTAAAATTAGATTGTTTTCTAATTTTCTACTTCACTATTATAACATGTTTGTCTTTCCTTGTGTATATGCTTCAAATAACTCAATCATTATTACTATTTTCTCATTTTTATTTACATTAAGTTAAAATAATTATAAATCATCTGACTTTTTAGCTGATTTTTTTTATTTCACCTATTATTTTATGCTATAATTAAAATAAATTAAAAATTGATCAACACCATTCAAGTTTGTACTCATAAGTTTTAATCTTAGAAATAGATTTAATGAGCACGCCCCCACGAATCTGCTGCTCAGAAAATACAATCTGTTGGATACTCTCAACTTAATTCACTCTCAAAAAGGTGAAATTCGCCCTTTAGAATGCCGTTAACCAGAAACACACAGCGCAATTAGTCAGTTCTTTATATTAAGGAGGCTTATGTGTCTAATCTTCTCGACAATAGACTTTTCTCGATCATTAAAAAGTGTTATGATGCAAATTTTTGGGATTTTTTAGATCATTCACAGTTAATTGTCATTCAACTCCCTCAAGAAAAAGAGCCTATCTTTATTTCTACTACCGGAAAAGGAACGGAAGCTCGTGGTTTTTTAGTTTACAGAGGTTATAACCAACTCGCCTATCTTTATCAAACCCTCAATAAGACCGAAAACGATGAAAATAATCTCGGCCGACAAAATTGCCTAGCTATTTACTTTGAAGATCGAGAAATTTTGTCCAAAGAAGAATACCAACGGATTAAATCCAGCAACGTATCTTTTAAAGGACAGCAAGATTGGCCGATCTTAATTGATTATAAACCTGGCTTTCTTCCTGCTCCCTATAAAGAGGATAATTTCCTTTGGCTGATAAATGCTCTTGAAAAATTCTATGAAACAGCCCAAGATTTTATTAATAGCTTATCTATTTTTGATAAAGAGGAAATTATCAATTTCACCGCCTTTATAGGACGAGAATATGGATATGACGGACAATACAAAACAAAATTATTTGAAGTCCCTCGAATGTATCGAAATAGTGCCTCCTCTGCCTGTAGAGAAGGCATACACCCCATTTATTTGTCCCATTTTGAAATTTTAAGAGCCCGGCAAATTCCTGTCAAACGAACCATTTGGGAATTAGACCTTCATCATGTGTACACTCCGACAGAAAAAAGCACGAAAGATAGCGATCTCTCACGTCCTTATTACCCTTTACTTTTTATTGTTGCCGATGAAGCAACTCAAGAATTACTTTACATGGATTTAATAACAACAGATGATGTCGTAACTTTCCAAAGAAAGTTGGTTCGTCTCTTTATTAAAAATAATATTAGACCTACAGCAATTTCCATTCATAAGAAGGGTGACTTTATGTACGCTCAATCTTACTTTGAAAAGATTCTAAAAGAATTAGATATAGATTTACATATCAGAGAATCTCTACCTGTCATTGCATATATTAAAGAAGGATTAAATAAAATTTCTCTTATTGAAGAGTAAAAAAAGAGTGCAGACATCAAATCTGCACTATTTTTTTAATTTTAATCCTCTAAATTTACTAAGAACCATCTTTTCTTTCCACGGCGGACTAAGATAAACTGACCGTCATATGAATCTTCTTCACCAAGAACATAATCCAAATCAGTAATACGTTCACCTTTAATGTAAATAGCTCCATTATTAATATCCTCACGGGCTTGACGGCGAGAATTAACAATCCCTGATGCATCAACGAGAAAATCAATAATATTTTGATTTTCTTTTGGAGCGGTCACACTTTCCATAGCAGAAGATGCATTTTGGACCTGGTTGACACTCAGATTCGCTACATCTCCCGAGAACAGAGCATCTGTCAAAACTTGTACTTCTTTTAAGTCTTTTTCGCTATGAACAAAGACCGTCATCTCTTCAGCTAAGGCTCTTTGACCATGACGCTTATGAGGCTCCGCCTCCATCTGTTCTGCTATTTCTTCTATCTCTGCTTTTGATCGGAAAGAGAAATATTTTAAGTATTTTACGATATCTTCATCTTGTTGATTCATCCAAAATTGATAAAATTCATAGGGGCTGGTCTTTTTAGGATCCAGCCAAACAGCATTGCCAGCTGATTTTCCGAATTTTTCGCCATCTGCATTAGTCAGCAGAGGAATGGTTAAGCCATAAGCTTCTGCCTCTGGTCCTTCTTTTTTACGGATAAAATCTAGACCAGCAGTAATATTCCCCCATTGATCAGCTCCACCTACTTGCAGCTGCACATCGTGTTCACGATATAAATAGAGATAATCCATTGCTTGAATAATTTGATAAGTGAATTCAGTAAAAGATATCCCCGTCTCTAAGCGACTTTGAACCGATTCTTTAGACAGCATTGTATTAAGAGAAAAATCTTTACCTACATCTCTTAAAAAGTCTAAAAATGAAATTTCTTTTAACCAATCGTAGTTATTGACCATTTTAATTCCGTTTGGACCGTTTGCATCAAAAAGATGAACCATCTGCTGAGAGATAGCCTCCGCATTCTCCATAATAGTCTCCATTGTTTGAAGTTCACGCTCTGAGTTACGCCCAGATGGATCGCCAATAGTAGCTGTTCCGGCCCCTATAACAATAACCGGCCGGTGACCTGCTAATTGGAAACGTTTTAACACCATGTAAGGAATTAAATGACCAATATGCAGACTATCAGCAGTAGGATCGACACCACAATAAAGCGAAACGTTCTTTTCTTCGACCAGCCTCTTTAGTCCCTCTTCATCTGTTTGTTGGTTTATCGCCCCACGCCATGTTAGCTCTTCAATAATTGACATGTCTTCCTCCCTTAATCTTGCTTATTATAAACTATCCCCGAAATCTTCTCTAAATTTAGCGGTTAATTTTTCTACCCAGTCACTCGTTGCTTCTGTTCTTCCAAAGAAGAAACGCATCACCTTCGGTTCTTCAACATATTTTATGCCGCCGATAAGTTCGCGGTTCTCATATAACCAAGTAATGCGATCGACGATGTATTCCACTTGAGAAAGTGTGAAAACACGTCTTGGCAGAGCCATACGTACTAATTCCATATTAGAAAGGGTCTCACTGCCGTCTTCTTGACGTTCTTCTGACATGGTCCCGCGTTCCATACCACGTGCACCAGATGCAATATAGATGGCAGCAGCTAAGGCACCGGCAGGGTATTCACTTTGGTCTAAATGATCAACAAAGCGCATCGCATCAATGTGACACCCGAGTCCTCCAGCCGGCGTAACTACAGGCACTCCATTTGCCAGAAGTTGTTCAGTCATATACTCGATAAATTGTGGGCCTTGATTGATCATTTCAAAATCCATAGTTTCATCTAAGCCGACAGTCAAGGCAGCCATCTCACGAACAGACATTCCTCCATAAGTCAGGAATCCTTCATATAAAGTAACAAGCTCCCGCATGTTATTATAATGCTCTATATTTTTCGTAATGATTCCTCCGCCACGGACGAAACCTAGTTTACGGGCAGAGAAGTACACAATATCACACAAATCGACAATCTCTAAAGTGATATCATGAATAGATACATCCTTAAATTCTTCTTCGCGAACTTTAATGAAGTACAAGTTGTCTTGTAATAAAGAAGCATCCAGAACTAAAATCAACCCATATTGATCACAAACTTGCCGAACGTCGCGTAAGTTGGCGAGTGAGAAGGGCTGACCTCCAATTAAGTTTGTACCGGCTTCCATACGAACATAAGAAATATTTTCTTTCCCATTTTCTTCGATACAGGCTGTCAATTTATCGATATCCATATTCCCTTTGAAGAGGTGATCGCTTGTCACCTGGATTCCTTCATCAATGACTAATTCTTCGACACGCCCGCCATTCACATCAATATGGGCTTTAGATGTTGTGAAGTGATAGTTCATAGGAACAACTTGACCCTCTTGAATTAAATATTGCGAGACAATATTTTCAGCCGCACGCCCTTGGTGGGCAGGTAAAAAGTATTCTGTACCGAAAACCTCTTTAATCTTCTCATGCAATTCGTTAAAGGTTTCTGATCCAGCGTAAGAATCATCGGCAGTTAACATGGCACCCTGCTGGCTGTCGGACATAGCGTTTACACCTGAATCCGTTAACATATCTAAGTAAACATCTTTGTTATTTAATAAAAAAGTGTTAAATCCTGCTTCTTCCATAGCCTTTGCACGTTCTTCTACAGGTAAAAGAGTTAATTTTTGAATGATTCGAACTTTATGCATTTCTAAAGGAATATTTTTCCCTGAATGGAATTTAATTTTAGATTCTGTCATTATGTTTCTTCCTCTCAATTGATCCGGCTAGAAAATATAAACCAATGAATTTAAAGACAAAAAATCGTCCCTTGGTTTTACCCAAAGGACGATTAGTTCGTGTTACCACCTTAATTTTCTATAATCTCACAACTATAGACTCAATAAGTACCTACCAGTACTTTCTGCAAGGTAACGACTGCATCACTCGAACCTGCCTACTTTCTTCAGCAAGTTAGCTGTAAGACGTATTCACTAAGGATAAGCTATTGCCTCGCATCAACCGGCAACTTGCTGAAGTCTTATCATCTAGCTACTCTCTCTTAGTCCGCTTCTTTATACATTCATTTGATTAACAATCTACGCTAATCCATGAAAGATGTCAAGGATAATTTTTCATTCAGCAAATCAGTTTGTTATTCGAGTTCTTTTTCGCTATAATGATATGTCGAATAAATTATAAGTCTGTCATCTATTAAAAGATAATTATTTACGGAAAAAGAGGGATGAACAATGAGAATGGTTGGAACTACAGCTCGAGGGCTACGTGCTCCCATTATCCATGAGGGTCAAAACCTAGTCAAAATTGTCGTTAATTGTGTGGTTGAATCAGCAAAAAGTGAAGGATATGAAATTAAAGACCGCGATATTATTGCTGTAACTGAATCAATTTTAGCGAGAGCACAAGGAAACTACGCCTCTATTGATGATATCGCTGAGGATATCAAACAAAAATTTGAAAGTGATACAATCGGAGTCGTCTTTCCTATCATGAGTCGTAATCGTTTCCAGCAAAACTTAAAAGCGATTGCCCGTTCGATGAAAAAAGTTGTTATCCAAATAGAGTACCCGGCTGATGAAGTAGGCAACCAGCTTGTCCCTATCGATGAAATAGAAGACAGCGGAATCAATCCCTGGTCCGATGTCTATACCGAAGCCGAGTTTCGTGAAATCTTTCCTGTTATTAAACACTTATACACTGGCTATGACTACATTAAGTTATATAGAGATACTGTAGAAGCGGAAGGCGCTGAATGTGAAATTATTCTTTCGAATAGAGCTGAAACAATTTTAGATTATACTCAGCACGTCTTAGTCAGTAATATCCACGACCGCAAGCGCACATTTAACCGAATCAAAAAAGCTGGAGCAAAGCAGGTATTGTCTCTGCAAGATATCTTAAATAATCCGATCACAGAGGACGGCGGCTATAACGATGAGTTTGGCTTACTAGGGGCTAACTATGCTTCGGATGAACGGGTCAAGCTTTTCCCCAGACACTCTCAAGAATTTGTCATAGAATTACAAAAAGCTCTCCAAGAGGTGACAGGTAAGCATATCGAAGCGATGGTATATGGAGATGGAGCGTATAAAGATCCATTCGGTGGTATTTGGGAAATGGCTGACCCGGTTGTTTCACCTGGCTACACTGAGGGCTTAGGCGGCACTCCAAATGAAGTTAAAATTAAAATGATTGCTGACAAAGATTTCGAAGACCTTTCAGGCGAAGAGCTGACCAATGAGATTACAGGTCTGCTCAAAACGCGTAATGAGAAACGAGACAGCAGTGAAGAGGATGACAGTAACGAAGATCATTCGCTTGGAACTACACCTCGTCGAATCCCGGATCTTTTAGGCTCCTTTGCTGATTTAACATCAGGATCTGGAGACAAAGGGACCCCTTTTGTCTATATTCAAGGTTATTTTGACAATTATGCAGACCAATAAAATAAAACTTGATATCATAACTAAAAATCCTGACCGGGATAAGGGTCAGGATTTTTTAATTGAAGCTTTGTTTACTTAGTAACTTCATTTCTGTTAGAAATTTTTGCTTAATTAATTCGTTGTTCTGTTTCATAGTCACAGGTCCATACAGTGCTCGAATAGTCTCCTATATTCAAGTAGAGACTGATTTTAACTTCTTTATCATCTAAAATTTCCTCGGCGGCCTCTATATTATCCATCTCATTTTGACCTTCTTCGCATATACGCACTATACCTTTACTGGATTCAATATCTACTGCTATCTGGTGAGGAATAATCGTCACATCCGGATTCCTTCCACAAGCTGCTAGAATTCGCCCGGTATCGGGAAAATTTTCATACAGAGAACTTTTCACTAAGCTTGAAGTCGCAATTTCCATAGCAATTTTAGTAGCATCTGATTTAACTAAAGCACCATTCACTTCAACTTCAATCGTCTTTGTGCTCTTTTCTGCATCAGCTACAATCATAGAAGTTAAATCTAAACATACGCGGGTCAGGATATCGGAGAAATGATACAGTACCTCGCGGCTCAGCTCTAATTCTACTTCATCAGTAGAGCATAAAAATACGGTGTCATTCGGACTGGTATTTCCATCGATTGACATTTTATTAAAGCTTTCATCTACTGCATGGATAAGTTGTCTTTGTAGAAAATTTTGAGGCAGAGACAGATTGGTTGTAATCACCCCGATCATCGTACCCATCTTAGGATGAACCATCCGGGTTCCTTTAACCATACCGCCGATTCGAACAGTTTTTCCAGCAATTTCAGCTTCATAGGCAACTTGTTTAATGACCGTGTCAGTCGTTGTGATTGCTTCTGCGGCTGCTTGCGAATCTTCTTTGGATAATTCGGAGATAGCCTGCATAAAACCCTCATCCATCGTCTTTAATTTGAGCCTTTCACCAATCACACCAGTAGAAGCCATCAGGACTTGTTCTGATTCAATAGGTAGTTTCTGACATAAATTACGGACGATCCGGCCGATATCATCATAACCTTCCAGACCATTGAGCGCATTGGCATTCCCACTGTTGATGATAACAGCATGAAATTTTTCATAATCATTCAGCAAGTCGCGGCAATATTTGACATGGTGGCCATATATTCTATTCTGAGTAAATACTCCGGCAACAGTAGCAGCTTGTGGAAAGTAAATCAATGCTAAATCTTTTCCCTGGGTTTTCACACCGGCTGACACACCAGCTGAATAGACTTCCCCTGCCGCTTCTATACCACCTTCAATTTTTCTCATAGCAATCCCCCTAATTCGTAGAATCGAATGATTCTAGTCAATAGTATAACTGATTCTTTGACAAATAACAGTGATCTTTGATTTTTTTAGAAGTCAAACCCTTTGATGACAGATTAAAAAGACCCCCTAAATCTTTGGTCGGATTTAAGAGGTCGCTATACTTTTTCTTATTTTATAAAACTAGTCTCTGAAACAGCATGTATCCTTATTTAACCAGCTGTAAGTTAAGCCCATAACTACTCCACCGCCGACGATATTTCCAAGAAAAGCAACTAACCAATTCACTAACACTGCACCGACATTCATACTATTGCCAGCAAAAAATGCAATAGACATTAAGGAGAAGTTAGCGATAACGTGTTCAAAGCCGGCATAAACGAAAAGAAAGATGATAAATAAGATAAATAAAATTTTAGCTACTTCATTTTTTAATCTCATCTGTCCCATAATTGCTATGTTTACAAATATATTTGCTAGAATACCATCAATGAACAGCGTCCAGATATCTTTCGAAAGTTTTCCATCAATGACTGACATGATCGATGAGTCGGCCCCAAAGGAAGCTACTGTACTGGATTGGCCTACAAGAAAGCCGACAATAAGTGCACCTACTAAGTTCATTAAAGTACAGACCACTATGATTTGTAAAGCTTTACCCCAGCTGGTCCATTTACGATGAGCTGCTGTGAAAAAATACATCATGTTTGATGTTGCCAGCTCTGCATTTAAGAAAATGATCATCATCAGTCCAAATGAGAAAATTGATGCATAGAAAAGCTTTCCTATGTGAGGCGCTCCTGCACCAACTGTATCCCAAGCCATAATCCCTACGACAGTGGGTAAAGTTAAGTAAATCCCTGCCAAAATGCAGCGCACTATGTAACGGAATTTATGTGTATCATAAGTTTCTACCTTTTTACCAACAGCTGAAGCGATCGTCTGCATCATACCCGTATCGCGTTGTTTTGTCTCCATTTATATAAAACTCCTTTTTCTATAGATAATATGTTGTAAATACAGAAAATATTATACCATAGTTTAGAAAGCTTTCCAGTAGGACTGATGAAGTTTCTTATTTGCTTATCGGTGTAATCCATTCAGACTTCAGGATATGATGTTCTTTAATTTATTGCGACAGCGGGAGAGAGCATTGCGTACTGAGACCGGACTGGCATTTAATTGTAAAGCACTATCATATATATTTTTACCTATTAAATATAGAGTATAGGCTTGGCTTTCAAAAGGAGATAAAGTCATCTTATAAGCGCTGTATTTTTCTTTTAAGATGGTTTGAATATCAGGAGCAATATCATCATTAGCAATTTTTTCTTCCCAATAAGATCGGCCGTCCTCATTTGAGAAAGATTCCAATGACTCAGCTATTCGATCGATGGTTCTTTTTTGAGCCATTTCTTTTCTTAATAGGCTCTTCATTCTATTGTGCATACTCACTT
This sequence comes from Atopococcus tabaci, assembly GCA_030535975.1. Classification (GTDB taxonomy): domain Bacteria; phylum Bacillota; class Bacilli; order Lactobacillales; family Carnobacteriaceae_A; genus JAUNQW01. Next base: position 55,449 of record JAUNQW010000006.1, read on the forward strand.
TAAAATATTGCCCCAAAGTCACACCGCTGGAAGGATCATATTTATGAAGTTGCTTGCAGAACAATTCATAGCCTTCCTGCACCAAATCATGTTTGTCGTAGCCGATGATATGATATTTTCCAGCGATACTTAAGATGAGAGGAGTATATTTCTGCGCTAACTCTTGAACAGGATCAATAGTTCTAAAGTGATATAAAAAAACCAACTCGTCGGTAGTTAATTCTTCCGTCTCGTCAATAGTCTTACCAAACTTCTGTGATTTCATATTATGATTATTTTGATGCATCTTTTCATCTTTCATTTCTTCCTCCTAGTCAGATTTTAATCCCCTTACAAACCTATCATAGCAAGTTTTATAATTAATGCATTAGTATTTAAAAAAATTATATATAGCCTGTAATTATATATATTTCTTTACTTTTTTTACAATGAAAAAAAGTGGAAGGTAAAGTCCTTCCACTTGTGAGCATCTTACTTCTTTTCAGTTATCTTACGATAAAATTCTTCTAATTTATCAATGTCTTCATCTTTCCAAGTAGAAAAACGCCTGCTTTTCTGTCTCCTATAGCTTGCATAGTCCGATTTAATTTCCTTTTTAGACTCCTGCACATCTTTATATAGTTCTGGAGCCGACTTCCTGCTCGATCCTTTACCCAGAACGATGCGCTGCTCAGCATAGTCACTCGTTGCAACAGTCACCTGGGTGAGAACATTTTGATAATTTTCTAAATTCGCTTCAATATAGCTGTCCGCCGTTTCATCTTCTTGGGTAAAAACAACTTCAAGCGACCGATAATCATACTTTTTTTGGACCCCGGGAACAAATTGGGCATCGAAGACAACGATGGTTTGTATTTTTTTATAATGAGAATACTCAGAGAGCTCTCTTAATAATAAATCCCTGGCATCTTCCATTTTATCTTGGTCTTTAAGCGGCACTAAATTAGGCCAGGAACCAATCATATTATATCCATCTACCAGTAAAACATCTTTCTTTATAAGCACCCCTGCCTCCTCCTCCCTCATTTTTTATTTTATTTGGTGCTGTTTAAACACCTCATACATAATGACACCGGCAGCTACACCGGCATTTAAGCTGGAAATACGACCTACCATAGGAATAGATACATTCCCATCCACCCTTTCTTTAACCAGACGGCTCATACCCTTACCTTCGTTGCCGATCACAACAGCAATCGGTCCTTGAGCATTCCAGCTTCGAATGTCTTCACCTTCCCGGTCAGTCCCAAAGACCCATACGCCTTTTTCTTGCAGACTCTTAATCGTATCTACCATGTTAGTTACCCGTACAACCGGCACATGCTCAACAGCCCCGGCTGATGCTTTAGCAACTGTAGCTGTCAAACCCACAGCTCGATGTTTAGCAATGATGACCCCGTGAGCCCCTGTGGCATCCGCTGTTCTAAGGACACTGCCTAAATTATGAGGATCTTCAATCTCGTCCAATAGAATAAAGAAAGGGTCTTCTTTACGCTTTTCAGCAATGTCAAACAAATCATCTAGACTGGCATAGTCCTTGGCAGAAACAGTAATAATCACTCCTTGGTGCACACCTTCTCGAGTCATTTGGTCTAATTTAGACTTGGGAACATAACGAATATCTGCTTTACGTTTGTGCGCTAACCGCTCAATCTCATTGACACGAGTGCCTGATAACCCTTCCTGGATAAAGAGTTTGTGGATATCCCGATCAGACTGCAGAGTCTCAATTACAGGATTACGTCCAATCAATAGATCTGTACTGTCTTCATGTTTATGTTTAGTCATTTTTTATCTCCTCTATGTAATCAACAGCCCACTGGCACAAGGCATCAAACCGCTTCAGATTGCCTGACAGATAGACATAACCTATCATAGCTTCAAAACCTGTGGAAGCAGAATAAGTCTGGTGGTCTGCATACTTAGCTTTGGTATGGCTCTTAGCATTGCGCCCCCGTTTAAAGATGGTCTCTTCTTCCTCACTTAAGAGCCCTGCTTCATGCATACCAGCTGCAATACCAGCCTGGGCTTTAGCAGACACATACTGAGTGGCCGTGTGGTGCAGCTGATTCGGTTTAGTCATTCCTTTTTCAATAAGATGTTTGCGGATCTGTAGTTCATAGGCAGCATCTCCTAGATAAGCAAGGGTCAAACCATTGAATAAAGATGGTTTATTCATGATTCTTCCTCTTCCAACGGATACCTTGGGGGGTGTCTTCTAAGATGATGCCCTCTTCTTTTAATTGGTCGCGAATTTCATCTGCACGGATAAAATCTTTTCCGAAACGAGCTTCTTCTCTCTCTTGGATCAAGGCATCTATCTCTGCATCTAATAATTCTGCCTCTTCATGTACAATAATACCAAAGACATCTAATATCTCCTCATAACGCCCCATATAATAATTTAATACTTGCTTAGACACGTGTACTCGTTCGCTGTACTTGTTCATCAATTTACTCATCTCATAAATAATAGTAAAGCCATTAGCAGCATTAAAGTCATTATCCATTTTCTCTTGGAATTGTCGTTCTAAAGCATCGAAAGCTGCCAAATCATCCACATCTCTATCTAATTCATAAGCAGCACTGTTGAGGCGATAAGAAACATTGGTATAAGCTTGATGGACCTTTTGCAGATTCGTCTCCGCTTCTTCCAGAGCAGTATGAGTATAATTGATGGGCTGGCGGTAATGAGCACTTGCCATAAAGTATCTAACAATTTGCGGATCTACTTCTTTAATTAATTCATGAACAAAAATAAAATTTCCGAGGGATTTGGACATCTTTTCATCTTCCATATTAACAAAACCATTGTGCATCCAATAATTCGCAAAAGTCACCCCGGTCTTAGCTTCTGTTTGGGCGATTTCATTTTCATGGTGAGGGAAAGTTAAGTCTAATCCTCCTCCATGGATATCAAAAGTGTCCCCCAGTAATTCGGTCGACATCACCGAGCATTCAATATGCCAGCCTGGGCGTCCTGGACCCCAAGGGGATTCCCAGCTCACTTCGTCTTTCTTAGCCGTTTTCCATAAAGCAAAATCAGTAGAATCCTCTTTTTGAGTTCCAGCTCCATCTTCTAAACGTTCACTCGCACCCTCTCGTAAATCTTCAAGGGAGATATTACTTAATTTGCCATAATCTTCAAAAGCACGTGTACGGTAATAAACATCACCATCAATTTCATAAGCATAGTCCTTTTCAATCAGTTCTTCAATGAAAGAAATAATTTCAAGAATATAATCTTTTACTCTCGGATGATGGTCCGCTCGTTTGACGTTTAAAGCTTCTGTATCTTCAAAATAAGCCGCAATATATTTATCTGCTAACTCAACAGTTGTGATTCCTTCCTCATGAGCAGCTTGAATGATTTTATCATCCACGTCTGTAAAGTTAGAAACAAAATTAACCGCATACCCTCGATACTGAAAGTAGCGACGAATAACATCAAAAGATACAATACTCCGCGCATTTCCAATATGGATATAATTGTAGACTGTAGGGCCGCACACATACATCGAAACCTTATCTTTTGCGATGGGCTGAAATTCTTCTAATTCTTGGGACAGTGTATTATATAGTTTAATCATAGCTTCTCCTTTTGCTTTTGGCAGCCAATTAAAAAACAGTGCCTTGATAAAAAGACACTGTCGCGTGGTTCCACTTTTCTTAGTACTTAGAGCAATATAACGGTTGCAGCCGCACCAAGCTACTTATCACTCGGTGAACTCCAAGAGGCATTTCATACACCAAGATTAGCTTGCCTTCCATCTCCACAAGCTTGCTGGATAACCATTGAGTGTATTACTTTCTCTTTTCTTCGTTTCTTATTGATTAATATGCTTTAATGCATAATCTAAATGACTGTGCGTTTTTTCTTTTCCTAAAACTTCAACCGTTTCATTAACTCCTGGTCCTGAAGCTTCTCCGAGTAAGGCTGCACGTAAAGGCATAAATAAATTTTTCCCTTTAATGCCTGTTTCTTTTTGAACAGCTTTCACTAGAGGTTGGACTTTATCTTCTTGGTAGTCTTCATCGTTCAAGCTGTTTAACTGATTTTTGAAAGATTCTATGACTTGATCTGCTCCTTCAAAAGCTAAAGCTTTTTTAGCAGATTCTGTGTATTCTGGGATATCATGGAAAAAGATGCTCGCGAGATCAACTATTTGTGCGGCATAGTCTAATTCTTTCTGGTAGAGTCCTACAACCTTTTCAACATAGACAAGTTCATCGTCTTCAGCATCCTCAGCTATCAATTGAGCTTCTACAAGGTGCGGCAAAGCCCACTCTGTCAACTGCTTAGTATCCATATTTGAAATGTACTGCCCGGACATCCAATCCAATTTATTTTGGTCAAAGCTGGCTGGTGAAGTACTTAAGCGGTCTGCATCAAAAACTTCAATCAATTCTTCAGGACTATAGAGTTCTTTTTCTCCGCCCGGAGACCATCCTAAGAAAGAAATGTAGTTAAATAAGCCTTGAGGATGGTAACCTAAAGTGCGATATTGTTCAATAAATTGAAGAATATCAGTATCACGTTTAGATAATTTTTTCCCCGTTTCTCCATTAATAATGAGGGTCATATGACCGAATATTGGAGCTTTCCAGCCCAATGCTTCATAAATCATCATCTGCTTAGGTGTGTTGGCCACATGGTCATCTCCCCGTAAGACATGGCTGATTTCCATCAAATGATCATCAACAACTACTCCAAAGTTATAAGTCGGCATACCATCGTTCTTAATAATGACAAAGTCGCCGCCAACTGAATCTGCCTGGAATTCAACTGTTCCCTTGACCATATCGTCAAAACTATAGACACCTTCATTTGGAATGCGGAAACGAATAGCTTCCGGTCTTCCTTCTTGTCGAGCTGCTGCAATTTCTTCTTCGCTTGCATCACGCCATTTGCCCGAATACTTGGGCATAAGACCCTTAGCCCGCTGTGTTTCACGCTCTTCTTCTAATTCTTCAGAGGTGTCAAAAGAATAGTAAGCATGACCACTTTCTAATAATTGTTGTGCATACTCCATATAGATATCTTCCCGTTCCGACTGGCGGTAGGGGCCTACATCTCCGGGCTTTTCTGGACTCTCATCCCAGTTCACACCCAGCCACTCCAGGTTTTCTAACTGGCTTTCTTCACCACCCTCAACATTTCGTTTGGTGTCAGTATCTTCAATACGGATAATGAAGTCTCCACCTTCATGTCTCGCATACAAATAGTTGAAAATAGCTGTACGTGCGTTTCCGATATGTAAGTGCCCGGTTGGACTTGGTGCATAGCGTACTCTAATTTTACTGGTCATGGATCATACTCCTTTAAAATTCTGATTATCAGCTCTAGAATACCATATATTCAGCTATAATTCTACCCGCTAATCTGTCTCTGAGTGTCTTTGAGTCAGCCATTGGTCTGTCGGCTTAGTAAAAATCATACGACCAGCTGATGTTTGGATAGTACTTGTAACTACTACATCCAGCGTCTCAAGAATATAATTTTTACCTTCTTCAACAATTACCATGGTCCCATCTGTTAGATAACCTACCCCTTGCTCACGTTCAGTTCCCTCTTTCACGACTTGAATCGACATCTCTTCTCCTGCAATAACGACAGGCTTCAGAGAATTAGCTAAGTCATTGATGTTAAGTACAGGAACATTTTGAAATTCTGCTACTTTATTCAAGTTGTAGTCATTAGTTACTAAAGCGCCATCCAGTTCTTTAGCCAACTCTACCAGTTTCTGATCTACTTCCTTGTCCCTTTTCGGACTCTCCTCGTACATTTGCACATGAAAATCAGGATTGTTTTGAAGCTCATTCAAAATATCTAAACCTCGACGCCCTTTTTCTCTTTTTAGCGAATCAGAAGAATCTGCAATATGCTGCAATTCTTGGAGAACATAATTGGTAACCACTAGATTTCCTTCAAGGAATCCAGTGTCTAAAACATCCTTAATTCTGCCATCAATAATCGCACTGGTATCTAAAACTTTATATTCATGGAAAACTTTTTCATCTACTAAGCGAACATCCTGATCCTCACTTTTATTTTGGCGGCTGTTAAACAAAGATTGAATTTCTTCACGCCGGTCTGTCCCAATTCTAAAGCCAAAATAAGCTAAAATTGCTGTGACAATCACAGGAAGAACATTACTTATAAAAGGTATACCCAGCCCAATCAAGGTTAAATTAATTAACCACGCTAAGATTAAACCCAAAATCATTCCTACAAGACCGAATATTAAATAAGATAAATTAAGGTTTGTTAAAAAGTCCTCTCCTCGATGAATAAGCTTCAGTATATAATCCTCAACTAATGCTGCTAAAAAATAAAATATAAGTCCGAATATAATAAAATGTACGACAACATTATTGAGTAAAGTTGGAACCTGAAAGGGAACAGCTTGATAAATAAACGGTAACAGATAATAACCAATAGCTGCTCCAATAATAACAAATATAAAGCGGATCACTTTTCTAGCCATTTCATAACCTCCTTTTAAAAATCATATAACTCGTCTGACCATAAGCCTCTAGTTAAAGATCTTTTGAATACATTCTTTAATTGTTGTTACACCCTCAATCTCTATAGAATCAGGTACTTCTAAAAATTCCGTTAAATTATTTTTAGGAATATAGATCTTTCTAAACCCTAATTTGGCAGCTTCATTGACCCTTTTTTCTATTTGGCTGACTCGGCGAATTTCACCAGTTAGTCCTAATTCTCCAACAAAACATTCATCTGCAGAGGTCTGCTTCTCCAAATAACTCGAAACAATACTTACAGCAATAGCTAAATCGATCGCTGGTTCATCTAATTTCATACCACCAGAAGCTTTCAAGTAAGCATCCTGATTCTGTAACATTAGATCTGCCCTTTTTTCAAGAACAGCCATAATCAAAGATGATCGGTTATGGTCTAAGCCGGAAGCCGTACGCTTAGCATTTCCAAATACTGTTGGAGTAATTAAAGCTTGTATTTCAGCAAGTATCGGACGTGTACCTTCAACAGAAACTACGACGGAAGAGCCGGACGTTCCTTCCAGTCTTTCTTCTAAAAATAGTTCGGAAGGATTTAAGACCTCTACCAAGCCCTCTCCGCGCATCTCAAAAACACCTATTTCATTAGTTGATCCAAAACGATTTTTCACAGATCTTAGAATGCGGAAAGTATAATTTTGATCCCCTTCAAAATAAAGAACAGTGTCTACCATGTGTTCAAGCATACGAGGTCCAGCAATATTCCCTTGCTTTGTTACATGTCCCACGATAAAAATAGTGACATTATTTTTCTTAGCTATTTTCATTAATTCAGCTGTGGATTCTCTAACTTGAGATACACTTCCTGACGCACTTTGAATTTCAGGATGATTCATTGTTTGGATAGAGTCTATAACAACAAAATCAATCTCTAGTTTATCGATGGCTGAGGCAATGGCATCCAAATCAGTCTCAGGATAAACATAAAAGTCATCTGAAGGAAGCTCTAAACGTTCTGCTCGCATTTTAATCTGTGTTTCGCTTTCCTCACCGCTGACATAGAGCACACCCTGCTGTAAAGAAGCCAGTTCAGCAGCTACTTGAAGAAGTAAAGTAGATTTTCCAATACCTGGATCTCCTCCAATCAGAACGAGTGATCCTGGGACAACTCCTCCACCCAGTACACGATTAAATTCCTGCATAGAGGTTTTTAACCGATCTTCTTCTTTAGCTTCCAGCTTATTTAATCTTTGAGGGAGCTTTTTTTTATCCGAAAAATCAGATCTTTCATTTTTTTCAGATTTAGTGTGAACTCTCTCTTCGACTAAAGTATTCCACTCCTGGCAAGCAGGGCATTGGCCCATCCACTTTGGTGAAGTATAACCACACTCCTGACACATATATACCGTTGCATTTTTTCGAGCCATACTGCTTCCTCCTTCTTAAATTCCTGAAGAACCAAAGCCGCCGCTGCGAATTTCGGTCGGCGTGATTTCCTCTTCTGCTAATAGATAAGGCATGAAAATACCCTGACAAATACGGTCTCCTCTTTTAATGGTAAAGTCATGCTCGCCATAATTAATTAATTGAAGATAAATCTCACCTTCATTATCTGAGTTGCCGTAATAGTCAGCATCAATAATACCCACTCCGTTTGGCAAAACCAGATTATGCTTGCGAGGCGAACTTGAGCGATTAACCAGCATGAGATATTCATGGGGCGGCATGTGAGCCTTAACTCCCGTTGAAACCAAAGTTGGTTTGAGCTGGCGGTGAATAGCAGGAATAATCGTCTCTGTCGCTGCAAAAAAATCATACCCTGCAGAATGCATAGTCGATCGGCGTGGTTTCAATTCGTCCTCCATACCTAGATATTTAGTGACAATTTCAAAGCCTCGTTTTTTTTGTACCATATTACGCTCCATTCTATCTTAATAGTTCAATGTTAACTTTTTATAAATTTGAGCTAATATTCTGATTCGTCTAGATACTATTATACCACTCGAACGCTTGTTTGACCTCAGCAACAATAAAAATTTAATTATTCTATTAAAAATGGAAGCTAATTTTTTTATACCCAGTAATTAGTCTTCCTCTAAAGGTATCCAGCACGAAAGGGAGCCGGAAGAAACCTTAAAGCGACCTGAACCTGCATCATCCACGTAAATTCGACCTTCTACAAAGCCCAGATAATCATAAAAAGCCTTCCCGGCCCATTCTTCCCCAATAAAAACATCTTTTTCACCCGCATCCCCATTGCTGAAAACAGCCACTAAAGGCGATGGGTGCTCTTCATTACCTTGGCGTAGAAAAGCAATCACGTTTTTATGATCGAAATAATCAACTTGAGGTCCATAAGCGTAATTCTGTCTCAAATAAAGAAGCTTATCCAATACTTCGGTATGCTCTGACTCTTCATCGTTAAAGCCATAATAATCAGCATAAAAAATGCAAGGATATCCCTCCGCATTCAACAAGATCCAACCATAAGCACTAGGTATGAACCAAGACTCAACGGAGGATTCCAGTGACTGTCCGAGCTGTGTATCGTGGTTGCTCACAAAAGTTACAGCTAAGGTTGGGTGCCGAGACATGATTGTGTCTTCTGCTAACTTTCGAATATCTACATCGGCTGTCCCCTGAGAAACTTCTGCCAACCTAAAATGCAGCAAACTATCAAAAATATGCGAATCAAATTGCTGACTGTCTAAAAAATCCAACAAGCTTTGATAGTCACCATCCCAGTATTCAGCTACAAAAAAGAAGTCTTCACCGAATTCCTGGCGAGCTGTGTCAATAAACTTCTTGATAAAAGCGGTATCTATATGTTTAGCAGCATCAATCCGCATCCCGTCAATTCCTGTCTCTTCTACAAACCAAGTTAACCAGTTCAAGGTTTCTTCTACCACTTCAGGATGATCATAATCAATATCTGCAAACATTACATAATCAAAATTCCCTTTTTCATTGTCAACCGCATCATCGTCGGCCCAATCTTTAAACTCGCCTTGGATTTTAAATATAGAGTTATCACCAGATCTAACATCATGATCAATCCCGGAAAAATGATACCAATGCCATTTAAAATCCGAATACAGTCCTTTTCGTCCAGGAAAATCAAAACCAACCCAAGCTTCAATTTCACGCACTTCTCCAATCTCATGATGACGATCATTTTCATCTACTGGCACTGCTAAAAAATTTTCAGTATAATCAGCACCTGCCTTGTGATTTAAAACCACATCTGCATATACTTGAATACCAACTTCATGCAAAGCATCAATTGTTGCCTTCAGCTCTTTCTTAGTGCCATATTTAGTTCGAATGGTATTTTTTTGATTAAATTCACCTAAGTCATATAAATCATAGATCCCATATCCCACATCATCTTGATTTGATGCTTTAAAACAGGGAGGTAACCAAACAGCCGTAATTCCAATCTCTTTTAGATGCTCGGCATCATCTTTTAAGCGCTGCCAGTGCTTACCGTCATTCACTAAATTCCACTCAAAGTACTGCATCAAAGTCCCGTTGTTCATTTACGATTCCACTCCTTTTATATAATTTAAGTTTATTATATCTCATTTGAATTGGAATAAGACTTTTATTCACTTGAGCAGCACAAGCAGATTTATTAATAGTTTAAAGCAAAAAAAATATCCTAAAGGATATTTTTCAAAAGTATTCTTTTAAGGCGGAAGTCGGATTCGAACCGGCGATAAAGGTTTTGCAGACCTCTGCCTTACCACTTGGCTATTCCGCCAGTATTATATTGGGCTACTAGGATTCGAACCTAGGAATGACGGGACCAAAACCCGTTGCCTTACCGCTTGGCTATAGCCCATTATTCTAAAAATAGGGCGGCTGAAGGGAATCGAACCCTCGAATGTCGGGACCACAACCCGATGCGTTAACCACTTCGCCACAACCGCCAAAATATAAATGGAGGGGGAGAGATTCGAACTCCCGAACTCGATGAGGGCGGATTTACAGTCCGCTGCGTTTAGCCACTTCGCTACCCCTCCATATATGGCGCAAGACAGAATCGAACTGCCGACACCGTGAGCTTCAATCACGTGCTCTGCCAACTGAGCTATTGCGCCAATAACTCCGCAAACAGGGCTCGAACCTGTGACATCATGATTAACAGTCATGCGCT
>JAUNQW010000007.1 GCA_030535975.1 Atopococcus tabaci
ACTTCAATACTTCACTTAATGCAGAGAATGTAGAGAAAAAATAATTATAATGAATAAAAAAATCCCCACTTAAGTAGTTACACTTTAAGTGGGGATTTTTATTTACTTCATGAAGCTGATTATAGATCTTTAATTTTAATCATACGTGAAACCGTTTCACGTTGACTCTCAGCTATTTTCATTTCAATATACTTAATTGTTTCTGCAGTTTCCGGAATCATCTTATGCTCCAGAGCATTTACTCGACGACGAGTTCCTTCAATTTCATCTGCTAACATTTGAGTTGTTTTTTCAATCTCACTTAACTCCAGCAATGACGGTAAGACTTCTTGAATATCTAATAAAGCTTTATCCAGTTCCGCATTACTATTCAAATACCCGTATTCAAAATCACTTGTCGTATCCTGTTCATAGTTAAAATCCATTTTAGGAACAATAACCGACATAATGTTCTCTTCACGGATATCAAGAGTAACTGTTTGAGAAGGCAAGATTGTTAACTCATCCACCCATTTTTCACTAAGCATAGATTTTGACATAACAAATGATTTCAATGCCGAAGTAAGTTGTTCTTCAACTTCTTTTCGTAAATCATTATTCTTACGTATCAATCCAATGAATTGACGCATCAATTCATCTTGCTTATTTTTTAATAAATCGTATCCATTCTGTGCCAATGCCAATTGGTTTTTTAATCGTTGAAGTTCGACTTTGGTTGGTTTTACATTCAACACATTTGCCATATTAAGCGTCTTCCTCTTCAGAAGAAGAACTATCTTCTTTTGGTAAATATTTCTCAATTTCTTCTTCAGATATACGTGTTAACTCTGAAGTTGGCAGAATGGATAGAAGTTCCCAAGCTAATTCTAGAGATTCTTCTATTGTACGATTCACATTGAACCCTTGGTTAACATAACGTTCTTCAAACTCATCTGTAAATTTAACATACAGGCGGTCTGTTTTGGATAAGGCTGACTCTCCTAAAACAACAGATAATTGTTTTGCATCTTTACCTGTAGCATAGGCAGCAAAGACCTGGTTCATTGTATTTGCATGGTCTTCTCGAGTCTTACCTTCACCAATACCCTCGTCTTTTAGACGTGATAATGATGGTAAAACGTTAATTGGTGGTTGGATTCCACGGTTGTTCAACCCTTGATCCATGATAATCTGACCCTCAGTAATATATCCTGTTAAGTCAGGAATCGGGTGAGTAATATCATCTTCCGGCATAGTTAAGATAGGGATCTGGGTGAGTGATCCTTCACTACCTTCAACACGTCCAGCACGTTCATATAGTGTCGCTAAGTTAGTATACAGATAGCCTGGATATCCTCCACGTCCTGGTACTTCACGTCGGGCCGCTGATACTTCACGTAAAGCTTCCGCATAGTTAGTAATATCAGTCATAATAACTAATACATGATAGCCTTTTTCAAATGCTAAATATTCGGCTGCTGTTAAAGCAATCTTAGGTGTTGCTAAACGTTCAATTGATGGGTCATTCGCTAAGTTAATGAATAATACTGAACGATCAATCGCACCAGTACTTTCGAACTCATTGATAAAGAATTCAGCTTCATCATAAGTTGTACCCATAGCAGCGAAAACTACTACGAATTCTTCGTCAGTCCCACGAACTGTCGCTTGTCTTGCAATTTGTGTAGCTAAACGCTCATGAGGTAGACCAGCTCCTGAGAACACTGGTAATTTTTGCCCACGAACTAAAGTGTTCAAGTGGTCAATAGTTGAGATCCCTGTTTGAATAAACTCATCAGGGTAAATACGACCCATAGGGTTAATCGGCTGACCTTCGATGTCATCATAACGCTCTGGAATGATTTCTGGACCATCATCCATTAAGTTACCCATACCATCAAATGTACGACCTAAAATATCTTCCGATACTCCAAATTCTAAAGGACGTCCCTTGAAACGAACCTTAGTGTTTGATGCATTCATACCCGTACTAGAACCAAAAATCTGTACAACAGCTTTATCTTCTTGAATTTCTAATACTTGACCGATAAGAGATCCATGATTTTCTGTTTGAATCTCTACCAGCTCATTATAACCGACCCCTTCAGTTCCTTCTACAACAATAATCGGGCCGTAAATATCTGAAAATTCACGATAATCTTTAACCATTATTGAGCTCCTCCTTCTTGAATAACATTTTTCATTTCTTCAGGAATGCGAGCTTTCAATTGGTCTATTTCATCTAGTTGATCTTCTGGAATTTCTTTCATACGGGCAATTCTGTAGCGTAAATCTTCAGTTCCCTCTACCAGCTCATCATAGTAAGATCCTAATTTCATAGCTTCACGTGCTTCTTCTTCAAATGTTAAGATAGTATCTAACATTTTAACCATTTTTTCTTCTGATGTAGCTTCATCAACTGGATGGTAAGCATTCTGCTGTAAGAAGTCACGACGAATCATACCTGCAACGACCAGGGTCACACGGTCTGTTTCAGATAAGGAATCCGCACCAACTAATTGTACAATATCTTGTAAGCGGTCTTCTTCTTGAAGAAGTACTTTAGAGTGACGAATCATTTTACCCCAGTCAATACCTAAATGATTATCATAATATTCTTCTATATCACCTGAGTATAATGAATAAGAAGATAACCAGTTAATAGCTGGGAAGTGGCGTTGTTGAGATAGAGACGAATCTAATCCCCAATACACTTTAACAACACGTAAAGTGTTCTGCGTCACCGGCTCAGAAGTATCCCCACCTGCTGGAGAAACAGCACCAATAGCAGATACACTTCCTTCACGATCATCCGATCCTAAAGTCTGAACATATCCTGCACGCTCGTAGTAGTCCGCTAATCGAGAACCTAAATATGCTGGATAACCTTCATCCCCCGGCATCTCTTCTAGACGTCCGGACATCTCACGTAAAGCTTCCGCCCAACGAGAAGTAGAGTCTGCCATGATAGATACAGAGTAACCCATATCACGGAAATATTCAGCGATTGTAATACCAGTATAGATAGAAGCTTCACGAGCAGCAACCGGCATATTAGAAGTGTTCGCTATAACTACTGTACGGTCCATTAAAGATCCACCAGTAGCCGGGTCTTCTAATTCCGGGAAGGAGTTAATAACCTCAGTCATCTCGTTCCCACGCTCTCCACACCCTACGTAGACAACAACGTCTACATCCGCAAATTTAGCAATCTGGTTCTGCACAACTGTTTTTCCTGCCCCGAAAGGTCCGGGAATTGCAGCTGTCCCCCCTTTTGCGATAGGGAAAAATGCGTCAATTACCCGTTGACCTGTACGTAAAGGTGTCTTAGGTGTTGTTTTAGATTTGAAAGGACGCCCTTGTTTAACCGGCCAATGTTGAGACATTTTTAACTCTCTCTCATTGCCCTCCCCATCGGCGACGATTGCTACTACATCATCAAGTGTATAGTCACCTGATTTAATTTCTTTAATAGTTCCTTCCACTTGATAAGGCACTAAAATGCGATGTTCGAAGTATGCAGTTTCTTGAACTGTACCAATAATATCTCCCGCTATTACACTTTGTCCTACTTCTACCGTAGGCTTAAAGTTCCAAACTTTATCATGATCTAATGGACTTATTTCAGCTCCACGAACGATGTAGTTTGAATCGGTAACTTCTAAGTATTTATCTAACGGACGTTGAATACCGTCAAACATCTGTGATAATAATCCAGGACCCAACTCCACAGACAATGCTTGACCGGTGTCACGAACAGGTTGACCAGGTGCCAGACCTGATGTTTCCTCATATACCTGAATAGATACAATATCATCATGCATCTCAATAATTTCGCCGATAAGACCTTGCTCTCCTACACGGCAAATATTTTGAATGGAGGCATTTTCAAACCCCTTAGCAAAAACTAAAGGTCCTGAAATTTGTGTGATTATACCTGTATTCATTAGTCTCCTCCTTGTAAAATATTTGATCCAATTGCTTTTTCTACATTATCATTAATTCTGTTTCTACCAATACCCTCTGTTCCTCTATTTGTCGGAATAAGAGTGATTGCTGGTGTTGGAAGACCGTCATAACGACGGATAGTATCAGGAATTAAGTCAGCTAACTCTTCAGTTAAATAGATAATTCCATAATTTTCTTTTGCTAATTTATCAATTGTTCTTCTTGTTTCCTCAGCTGTGTAGCTGGGATATACATCAAAACCGATTAACTGGAATGCTGTAACAATGTCTTTGCCGCCAACAACGGCAATTTTATATGCCATAAATTGGTCGCATCCTTTCTGTTATTGTCTTATTTGGAACACCGTTATCTTTTCCGATTAAAATTAATCGAATATTATTTATTTCATTAAATAAAAAGTGTAAATATGCGATAACAGGCATAGGTCCAAATGGTTCCAGACTATAATTGCGATAAAATATTGCTTTTGCTTTATAAATGGCTGCACTTACCACCGCAGGATCTGTAAAGCTTAAATCCTCTTCAAGTAAGACTCTTTCTAAATATCCACCGTAGGTTGTTGAAAGAAAAGCATCTACAATACCGTCAATATTATTAGTAGAAGCATGCTCAACCAATTCATCAATTCTCACTGCACCTTCATCAGAAAGTATACTTCTTATAAAACCTTGGCTTTTATTTTGCTTCATTGCTCGTAAAAGAGCAGAAAGATTTTCAAAGTCAACAACCATATTGGTTGTTTCAGTCACTTGTGGATCATCCAGCTCATTAGCAATCTCTTGAATATGAGCTAAATAGGCACGATCATAAATAATATCGATATTACCTAAGTCGCCATCATGTGCTAAGACTTCCTGAACTTCACGTGTGCTCTCCACTAATGTACGCGGCAGACGTTGACCATCTCCAGTATTCAAGAATGCTTTCAATTGATCAACAGGCATTCCCATAGGTGCTAAAAGATGATCCAAGTTTTCTTTAATTGCAGAAGCCTTCATTAAAACTTTTAAATTATGATAAGTGTATCTCCAAGAAAAAACACCTATCAAACGTGAATCTAAAATACTAGCCTCTAAAGATTCGAATATAATACGTAATCTTCGGCCTAAAAACCCTTCAAAGTTTTTAGTATCAGCTACGTCTGCTGGAATTTCATAAACTGTCTTATCTAAAATATTCAAAGCATCTTCTAAAGTGGGTGCACTTAATAATGAGGCAAAATCTGACTCATCTAATAATTCAGTTTCATAAACAGCTAAGGTCGTATTTAAAGGAGCGTAATCATATTTATTCAAAATAGTTACTCCTTTCTCTTAAAATACTTCTTTTGAAATATCTACTTTTAGTTCGGGCTCAATTTCTTTGATTAAGTCTTCAAAAATATAATTGTACTCTATACCATCTTGTTCAACTATAAAACCGCTTGATCTTTGAATCGTTTGATCTGAAATTATTAATTCTATATTTTCTGCTTTCAAACGGTCAAGAAGTTCTTCTGAAATTTTGTCAATTGTTTGATCACCAAATTGAATTGTATGTGGTTTGTTTCCATCAATTTGTGAAAGTGCCTGTTCTATAAATGGAACAAGCTGTTCTTCTTCAAATAACTGTAATTTAGCAAGCGCTTCTTGAATAACTTCACCGATGATACCTTCTTTAACCCCTAATAAATTATTTCTTTTTTCATTTTTATAGCTTTGTTTATTTTGAGTTAATAAACTATTATATTTTTGAGTAATTCGTTCAAAATCTCTTTCTTTAACTAAATCTGATTGAGCGCTGTAGGCAGCTAATTCTTCATTAATTTCTTGTTCTTTAGCTTCTACTTTTTCATCGCCATGACGAGTAATCTTTTCAATTACACCGCTTCTTAAGTTTTCAATATCTTTCACTTGCGCTCTCCTCCTAAATTATTTTTGTTTTAGATTAAACGTAGATTAATAAGATAGAAGTGATGAACGCCAAGATCGCGTAAGTCTCAACCATGATTGTTAAAATAATTGCGTTAGCTACGTTTTCTGGGCGTTTAGCTAATACTTGTAAACCAGCTGTAGAAACTTTCCCTTGTTGTTGACCAGAAATCCAGCCTACTAACGCTATTGGTAAAGAAGCAATTAATAAACGGAAACCATCAGCTAATGCTAGGTCTGGTGTAACTGTGAATAAGATCATAAATCCAATAACGAAACCGTATAGACCCTGCGTACCTGGTAATAACTGTAAAATTAAAGCTTGTGTAAACTTCTCTGGTTGGTCTTTAATTAAGGACGCCGCTGCTGCCCCTGTTCCACCCGTACCATAAGAAGATCCAAATCCTGAGAATGCGACTGCAAGTGCTACACCTAAATATCCAAATATTGCTCCACCGTATTGTGTTAAAAATTCCATCCAAGTCATTATGAATGTACCTCCTGTTTTCTATTTTAATATTTTAAATATATTTCTTCTTTTGTTTAATACGTACATAATTTTCTCGTGCTTTTAATGGTTCAAATTTACGTCCGCCACCTTCATAGAATTTACCAAAGAACTCTACAAAAATTAGACGCAATCCATGAACATAACCTGATAGTGCAGATAAGAATAGATTAAATAGGTGTAAACCTATAATTAATAAGATTCCTATTGTAAATCGAGCCCAGACAGGTAACATTCCGACTAACAAGTTAAATGCTGCTGCGATACTTCCACCCGACATACCTAAAGCCATTAAACGAGAGTATGACACGACGTCTCCGATATATCCTGAAACTCCATAAACATCATAAACTCCCCACATGAGTCCGGCGAATTTATTCTTTTCCTGGATAGTAGAGACAATAACTACTACTATCAAGGCGATTCCTATCGCAATCAATGCTCCAGTAAGTAAACCAGAATTATTAAACACTAATCCAGCTAAAGCGGCAACTACTGCGGCAACCAGTACAGTCAGCCAGGTCAGTCCATCTTTAATAGCGTCCAGGGGCTTACCTAACTTTAAATTGACATAAATATTTAGAGCTAGAGCAAGAATCAAGTGGACGATACCAATTGCCATGGCTCCGATTAGAACTTCAACTGCCTGATCATTCAAGTTTATTATTTGTGTAGGAATCGTTGTTCCAAAGAGAGAACCGTAGACGAGTCCTACAATAATGGTCGGATAACTAAGGAGATGGAAGAATTTCACATTCTTTTTCATGCCATCTTTTAAGTTCATGAACCGCAGCATGAAGAATGTTCCCAGCCACAATAATAATCCGTAACCTAAATCCGCTAACATCATTCCGAAGAACAACATATAAAAGGGAGCTACCCACGGTGTAGGATCCATTTCATTATATTTTGGTAAAGCATACATCTGGGTAACAGTTTCAAAAGGTGCAGTAATTGCATTATTGTTTAACTTGATAGGAACATCATCAATTTCTTCATCCTCAATATTGGCGTACTCAATGAGCAGCTCATTTTGAGGAATATTTTGATAGATGAAAGATTCCATTTCATCTGTTTTATCTTTTTCAATCCAACCTTCAAAAGCATGCAGATTATCTGTCTTAAATGCTAAGTGAGTTGCACGACGACGTTGTTCAGCAGCATAATAATATTCATAAGCTAACTGAAGAGTTTCCATATCATTCGTACGAACATTCAGTTCCTCGAGGATTTCTTTGCGCGTTTCTCTTAAATTATCAAGATACTCCCGCGTAAGTTTGACTTCTTCACTTGGAATATTTTCGTAAGGATAATGAAGTCTGTCAAAACGAATTTCCTGTAATTCTTCCATAACCTGTTCTTGATCCTCAGTATTATAATAACCAACAAAACCAAAAAGGTCATCGGTATGTAATACTTCTTCTACCAACAGCTCCGGAATATCTTTCAAACGATCTACATATTCGTTGTCTGCTGTGTGAGGAACAGTTCCAGCAAGTACTCCAACATACTTGAAATCACTAATGTCTTGAGGAGTTAACCTTAACTTATTCCAATTAATTAAGAAATCTTCTTTTTCAAGTTGTTCTTCAACTTCCACATCAATATCAACCAATTGGTCACGAATTTGGTGGAGTTCACGAACTAAGCCCGTAACATCATGTTTTTCTACTTCATCATCTAATTCCTCTAATGTAAAGACTGGAGTAGGCACACCATGTTTTTCTCTAAAGCTTTTTGCTGGAATATGCCTTTCAAGAAATTTTATCGCATTACCAGTTCTACTCTTCAAAGTCTGTAATCGAACAAGTTCTTTATCCGATTCCATAGAATCTCTTAATCTATCTTCATAGTTTTCATCCTCTTCCAAGGTCTCTCTAGATACTTCTTTAGGTTCAACGACTTGAAGACTTTGAAGAACGGAGTACAAGAATTCAGCATGCTTTTTCAAAGTAACAACGCGAATTTTGTGCATTTTAGCTATGGCCATATGTTTTCACCACCTTATCTACCACATAGTTGACTAAATCTTGCTTCTTACCTTCAAACCTTCTGTCTAGTGCTTGCTGTTCTGACTTAAATTGTCGATCAGCTAATTCTTTATAGGCATAAAGTTCTTGTTCCGTTTTCGATTCTTGAGTTTTCCGATGTTGTTCTTTTTCATCTTCTACTTTTGAATCGATAGCTCTCTTATCTGACTCTAAGCGGTCATCTAAGCCCCGAAGTTGTTGAGCAAATTTTTCTTCGAGTTTTCGAGCTTCTTCCTCAATTGAATATATTTCATCAATTGTGCTTGACATGTTCTCACCTCTTTCTAATTTTTTTTAATAAAAGAGAAAACGCTTACATTATTCATATAAAAGGAAAGCCCACACTTATCTTTCTGGTAAACAAATACTGTCAGTATAAGTAGAATGCTTTTCGATTTTCTGGATACTCCAGCTAATATTAAACTCCCCTTTTATATGGCCTTGGTTATTCTGCCGATGATTCTTCCTGCTCAGCAGTTTCTTCTTCGGTCGGTTCTTCTTCGACACTTTCATCTGAGTCAGACTCTTCTGAATTACTTTCTGTGCCAAGAATTCCAGTTAATGCTGCTGTCAATTCTTCATCTTCTATGATGATATTAGATTCTTCAGCAACCATTTTTATAGCTTCCTGAATAGTTTCTTGATCTGTCATTAATGATTCGACATAATCTTTTTCTATTTGTTCTTTTTCTTCTTCATATGTTCCTTTTTCAGGCTTTTCATTCATATAAATAATATGATAACCGAATGCAGACTCCACAGGTTCTTCTGTATATTCGCCTTCCTCCAGGGCCATGGCTGCATCTTCATATTCTTTAACCACGGTATCAGAACCTGGAGCAAAAGTAACACGGCCGTCATTTTGAACGCTTCCAGTGTCAGTAGAATGCTCTTGTACCATCTCTGTAAAATCAGCACCATCATTTAATTGAGCAATAATCTCTTCGGCCTCTTCTTCATCTTCCACCAAAATATGTGATGTGGTCAGCTCAGGTGTCCATTCTTCATAGTGGGCTTCTAACTCTTCCTCAGTGACACCATCGTACTCTTTGACTGCCTCAGCGATAAGCAGACTTAAACGTGTAGATTCTTTTATAGTATCCATGGTCTGGCCTTGAGCAGCTAAATACATTTCAAACTGTTCTTCTCCTCCGGCGCTATCCACATTTTCCTGGACAAGAGCATCTACATCTTCTTCTGTGACTTGATCACCATATCTATGCTCTAAAACTTCTTCTATAAGTATAGCCTGTAGAGTCTGTGCACCGTAGCGGCTTTTCATTTCCTCATATAATTCAGTAGAATAAACTTTTCCGGCTTCAGTTGATGCGACGGTTTCGCCCTGATCATTTGTACAGCCAGATAAAATTAGTGCTGAGAATAACACAGCTCCCGTTAAAATTTTTTTCATCAAACGACACTCTTTCCTTAGTAAACTAATTATATTTTTACTTTAATAGACACTCACAATATATATATTATCATAATCAAGTGATAAATTAAAAATTTTTTTATAAATATCCATATTTTTTTTAATATTCACCTGTCTTATGGCTTTTGACGAGGGTGATTGGGCTTATAAAAACTTCTGTTATCCATCCCAAACAACCTTTCACTGAATTCTCCTGCTTGTGTACGGCTTAAAGCGTCTGATACTTGAGTGATTGAAGCGTCTAGATGGTCAAGCTGATGCAGAATCTCAGCTTCTAAAATACGGGGTCTTACTGGGGATCCATACTCCAGCAATCCGTGATGAGATAGTATCATATGTTTTAGCAGGAGTATATCTTCTTTGTTCTCATCAATTTTCAAAGCCTGACAAGCTTTAGATATCTCTTCATCAGCTATAACAATGTGACCCACTAAGTTTCCTTCTAAAGTATATTCAGTATTAATGGGTCCAGTCAACTCACGGACTTTACCCAAATCATGAATAATAGCTCCTGAATAAAGCAAAGATACATCCACATCTTGATATTGATTAACAACCACTTGAGCTAAACGGAGAATAGACACGGTATGATAGGCCAGCCCTCCCCTGTAAGCATGATGAAGTTTTTTAGCTGCCGGTCCGATAAAAAACTCTTCTTGATATTTATTCAGTAAATATCGAACCACACGGTTCATAGTTGGATTAGTGATTTGAAAAATAATCTGATTGAATTCTTCTTTTAAATCTTCGATATTTTCAGGTGCTGTTTCTACAAATTTATCCAGATTCTGGTGGGCGGGGTCATTACTGGGGTGCATATTAAAGATTTTAAGTTGTGGATTCCCTTGATAGAGTTCCCGCTTACCTTTGACTGCCACAACAATGCCCGGTCGGAACATCTCTATATCTTTTTCGCCTGCATCCCAAAACTTTCCATCCATCTTTCCGCTTTTATCTTGAAAAGTAAGTGCCAAAAATTTTTTTCCATTTTTAGCAATTCTCACATCACAGGACTCAATCATTACATATATTTCTAAATTATCATCAAGTTCATAATCATATAGACGTTTTTCCATTTTTCCTCCTGGACGTGTATTCTGTCAGTTTACCGGCAAAGATGATTTCTTTAAATTGATATTACTTAAAAAATCATTTCCGGCTATTTCTACTAGTATACCATTTTTTTATTCTTTTTTAAATTGAGTATAACTTTCTGACTCTTTCTAGTGGCTTTCAATAAAAAAAGAGCTGTTTATTTATGAAGTATAATTGGAAATAAAAAAGAAAGCCTGCACTATACAAGCTCTCTTGGATTCTTTATAAATAAAGCTTGGTGAGAGGCGACACTACCACTCGGTTAACATCATTTAAGAGCATATTCATTTCCTGCTCATTTTTTAATACTTCCTTTAATAAGTCATCATCCTGCATTTCTTCACTTAATTCCTGTAGACGTTTAATTTTTTCTTGCTCAACTTCCTGACCCGCAGCCTGCTGCTGCTGGATAGTCAGCTGTGTTTCTTGAAATTCAGTATAAATTTTATTTGATGCTTCATCGGCTTTAGCTTGATCTAAAGCTTCTTTTAAATCTTTAAATTCCTTTGTTTCAGTTACTTCTTTCGCTAATTGATTAGCTGTATCATAAATATTTACTTGTTCTGCCATTGTTTCTCCTCTTTCTTTTTTATAGTCTAGAAAATAAATTGTAGAAGAATTCATAAGTCTTTTCAACTGCTATTTTAGTTGCTTCTACAGTAGATTGCCATGCTTTTACAATGATTGGCCGGGCCTGCTCAAAAAGATTTGAAAAATAGGATTCTGTTTGTTCCGAATCAACCGCTACTATACTACCTTCTGTATCAAAAGTCGAACCTTCAGTATAAGGAAGTATCCCTTCTAATTGCAACTGAACAATCTCACCTATATTATGATTCGATGCTAATGATCGTTCAGCTGTAGGCTCATCAAAGCCCACCCATCCTGCTACGACGATATCAGGCGTATAGCCGACCAGCCATTTGTCAGTTACACCAGATTCGAAACGAGCATCTGTGGTTCCCGTTTTTCCAGCAACATTATACCCGGCTGGCTGGAAGCTGGCTGCGGTCCCATTAGGTCCGAAAACTTCAAGTAACATAGCGTTCATATCTTTACTTACTGACTTCGGAGTCGCCCGATTACTAGATGCACGTGTATTATCTACTACCGTTTTTCCTGTCGAATCAACTATTTTTGTAATAAAATGAGGCTTAGTCCTTACACCCTGATTAGCTAAAGCACCATAAGCACCTGCCAACTCCAGGGGAGTGACTCCTTTACTCATTCCTCCTAATCCCACTGCTGCTAAATTTTCATCTTCACTCGATACTTTAAGACCAAAATCTTTAGCTGTAGAAACTCCTCGGCTTAAACCAATTTCATTCAAGAGCCAGACCGCAGGCGCGTTTTTACTTTCAGCTACTGCCTGGTACATAGGTACTTCACCTGTTGGGGAAAACTGACGATCGACATTAAATGGTGTATATTCTTCCTCCCCATAGGATAATTCTTGATCTATCAACATATCATCCGTGTCATAACCTCTTTCTAAAGCAGGAACATAGACCCCGAAAGGCTTCATGGTTGATCCCGGCTGACGTCTCATTTGAGTTGCACGATTATACCCTCTGAAAGAATGCTCTCCTCTGCCTCCTATTACTCCCGTTACTCCTCCCGTTTGAGGGTCTAGAGCAACAGAGGCACTTTCTACTGATGTTCCATCGAGAGCAGATGGGAAGTAACCTTCATAAGTATAGGCACTATTCATAGCTTGCTGGTGACTTTGGTTTAAAGAAGTATAAACATGGTATCCATTGTTCAGTAAATCTTCCTCTTTAATCCCATGGTCATTAATAGCTTCTTCAATCACCGCATCAAAATAATAAGGATAACGATAATCATCCGTATCTTGATAAAGATCCATTAATTCAAGACCAGCCGCTTGGGAAGACGCCATAACTTCTTGATTAATGTAGCCTTCTTCAGCCATAAGCATTAAGACAGTGTTTTTTCTCTTCATCGAGTTATCATAATTATCAATGGGATTATTAACAGAAGGCGCAGTCAGCATACCCGCAATAGCAGCAGATTCTGATACACCAACATCGCTTGAGGTCTTACCGAAATACTTCATTGAAGCATCTTCAACACCCCATACCCCATTACCAAAATAAACATTATTTAAATACATTTCTAAGATTTCATCTTTAGAATAATTTTTTTCTATTTCGATAGATAGAAAAAGCTCTTTTAATTTACGCAGTAAGGTCTGATCTGCAGACAAATAAGCATTTTTAGCCAACTGCTGAGTAAGAGTCGACCCGCCTCCAACAATATTTCCCCGATTCAACACATAGCCTAGAGCTGCTCGGCCAATCCCTTTAATAGAGAAGCCCGGATGCTGATAAAAATTTTGATCTTCTGTAGATACAACTGCTAACTCTATATTGTCAGAGATATGGTCTAAAGAGACTGCAGTCCCCTTTTGAGAGTATAGGCTCCCCGCTGTTTCCTCATTTATGTCATAAACAATCGTTTTTTGCTCTAAGTTAGATTTTAAGTTGGACACATTCGTCATTTTTGCATTGACATATAAAGATACAGTCATAATTAAAGCGATAGACATGACTGACAGTAAAATTATTTTGTTTATATGATATTTTTGAAAAACAACTTTTCTTTTACGATTCCATTCTAAAAATTGCTTTTTAAAATTTTCTTTAAACTTTTGTAGTTTATCTTCATTTTTTTTCAATGTATCAGCCTTCTTTTTATTAATTACTTGTAGACTTTGTTAAAAGATTCAGCTGCCTTGGACAGTTTATCAATCATAATATCGATCTCATCTTGATCTTTTGCATTAGCTCCACTCGCCAAAGCGTGTCCTCCTCCATCATGTTCGGCAGCAATATGATTAATAACCGGGCCGTTGGATCTTAAACGACAGCGATAGCTTCCATTGTCCTGCTGAACAAATATTGCCCAAGTCACTACTCCTTCAATTCGTCTCGGAAGTGAGACAATGGACTGAGTATGCTCATCTTGAATACCCAGCTCTTGGAGAAGCTCTTGATTGATAATGATATAAGCCATCCCTGACTCTAAAATCTTAAGATTATTTAAGACATAACCCATAAGGAGTGCTTCTTTTTCACCTATTCGATTCATAAGGTCATTAATTTCTGTGTGGTCAAATTCATAGGTCATGAGATCGGCAGCGATACGCATTGTTTGAGGGGAGGTAGCGTTATATAAAAATCGATTCGTATCCCCCACTATACCTGCGTATAAGAGGCGGGCAGCTGCATCATTCATCTTCAACTCATCTTGGTGATTGAGCCATAATTCTCCAATCATCTCACTACACGAACTATAACTGGACTCTTCCCATGTCAAATGGGCATAATCTCCATCAGGATTACTTGGATGATGGTCAATCTTAATCACATGATCCGCTTGATTATAACGATCATCGTCGATTCTACTGGCATTAGCAGTGTCAGTGACGATGACTAAGGAATCAGCATAATCTTCATCTTGGACCTGATCCATCTCAGCCAAAAACTTTAAGCTGCCGGGTGATGATCCTGCAGCCAGCACTGTTTTTTGGGGAAAAGTATTTTTAATCAGGTCACGCAGGCCGCACTGGGATCCGACCGCATCTGGATCCGGACGCTGGTGACGGTGGATGATAATTGTTTGATATCGCTTAATAGCTTCAACAATTTTATTTTGTATTAATTTTGTCATGGTTTCTCCTTTAGAAATCGATAGATTCGCCAATATTCGGGATAATACCGACAGCTTCTTCCAGGTGGTCCGTAAATTCTTGTGGATTCTGTTCGATAGCCGGGAAAGTATTATAATGAATAGGCACTATTTTTTTTGCTTTAATCCACTTACTCGCTTGGAGGGCATCTCTAATACCCATCGTATAAGTATCTCCAATAGGTATGAAGGCTAAATCAATATCAAAACGACTTCCAATTAATTTCATATCTGAGTATAAAGCAGTATCTCCCATATGATAAATAGTCTTTCCATCAGCCTCTAAGATAATACCACAAGCCAAGCCGAGTGTATGCGGCCTGCCGTCTATTTCTAGACTTGAGCCATGGATTGCCGGAGTAAAAGATATCTTACCGAAGTCTAAAGTAGAAGAACCTCCAGGCTGCATTCCATATGTTTCAATATTAAATTGACTCAAGTAAGCAGATATTTCCACATTAGCAATAACAAGTGCTTCGTTTCTTTGTGCAAGCTCAATCGTATCGCCAAAATGATCATCGTGGGCATGTGTCAAGAGAATCACATCAATCTCCAGCTGGTCCACATCTAAATCACATTTTTCATTTCCCTTTATAAACGGATCGACAATTATTTTAGTCCCGTCATTTGTTTCAATAGTGACAACAGCATGATTATGGAAAGCCACTTTCATATCTATCCCTCTTTCTTTTCCGGTAATTATAACAAATTTAAAAGACACACAGCTGAGTCCCTATTCCAATGTATAGACATACTATGATACTGGAATATCCATTATATAGGATAATTTTTTATTTTTACTTAAGTCTCCCATAGAGGCAACTTTAAATTTTCATAAAGAATCGGATCTAATCCTGTCAAAGTAACACCTAAAAGTCTAATGCCTCTTTCCATATTTCCAACATCTTCCCATATATCTTGAGCCACTCGAAAGAGCTCTTCTTCTTCTTTTATATAATTAGGAAACGTTTTTCTTTTAGTAATCGTTTCAAAATCATTATAACGAATTTTAAGTACTACCGTTTTTCCGTGGCTCTGGTGCTTTTTCAAGGCTTGAATAACACTCTTCGATAACTGTCTCAGCTCTTGGATCACTTGTTCTTCCCGGGTTAAACTTCGACCAAAAGTATGCTCCTTTCCACAAGATTTCCTATCTCTTTCATTGATAACCGGCGAATCATCTATTCCCCGGACCTTACGATATAAAGAACGACCCATCTTACCAAATAATTGGACCAGGTCATATTCAGACCTTTGATATAAGTCCTTACCATCATAAATATCTAATTCATGCATTCGCTCTACTGTTTTTTTACCCACACCATAAAAATCCTTAATAGGTAACTGCCATAAAAAGTCTTGAGCCATAGAAGGTTCGATAGTTGTTAATCCCTTAGGTTTTTGATAATCAGAAGCTAATTTAGCGATAAATTTATTATAAGAGACACCCGCAGAACAAGTTAATTCTAACTTTTCATAGATATGGTGCTGGATCTTCTGAGCTAGTAAAGTAGCACTCCTTAAACCTAGATGATTTTCAGTCACATCGAGGAAGGCTTCATCTACTGATACTTTTTGAATCAAGTTCGTATAATGCTTAAAAATCGCATATATTTCTTCTGAAACTTGCCGGTAAAGTTCATGGCGGCCGGGAACAAAAATTCCTTGTGGACAAAGTTCATAGGCCTTTTGAGCAGGCATAGCAGAATGTACCCCATATTTACGAGCTTCATAACTTGCTGTTGTAACTACTCCCCGTCCGTAAGTATCTTTCGGGTGCCGGGCAATAATCACTGGCTTTCCTTGCAGGGAAGGATTTTCTCTAATCTCTACAGAGGCATAAAATGCGTCCATATCGATATGAATGATTTTTCTTGACACATCTCTCTTAGGTTCATTAAATGTTAAAAGACCATATTGCAAGATTCTCCCTCCTTTTCTTTATTAAATTATAAAACAAAGTCTGCCGAACGTCCATTCGTACTTTTCTTTTAATTCTTCTGCCGATGCACTAAACAAAAGAAAAACTGAAACATATTATAGTTTCAGTTTTTTGTTAAGCAGTTATTAAAATAATTTAGAGAGATCATAATCATTCATATCTTTAACATCATGGATTTGGGCTTTTAATGTCGCATAATTAAAGTATTCATTGGGTGTTAAAGATAATATATCACTGATAGCTGCAAAATAATGATCAGGCCGATCATTTTTCCAGGAATAATACTCAAAATAATTCCAAATATCTTCTTGGCTGACGTTATAATAACCTTGGGCCGTAAAATCTCTCTTCTTTTTTGTTAACCAAAAAGCGTATTGGCCATCATACTGTCTTTTTTCCCTCGACATTAACTTCCCTCCTTAAGGTTCAATATGAAAGAAAAAAAGCGCCTCAGTATAAGCGCTTCTTAATCATTTTCTACTAAAGCGGGTTATTATTCTTCTTCAGCAGCATCAGAAGAAGGTTGATAAGATTCGGCTGCTATCTGGCTGCTTTCCTCAACAACACGAGAAACGGAGCGTAATTCAAAAGTTAAATAAACGCCTTCGCAATCTAATACAATAGTATTAGCGGTGCGGTCAACTTCGTCAATAATACCATGCAAACCACCAACAGTAACAACATGGTCACCTGGGGATAATTGATCATACATATTTTGTGCTTTTTTCATTTGTTTTTGTTGTGGTCTGATAATCATGAAGTACATCAAAGCAAACATGATGATTAATGGAATAATAAATCCAACAATTTGATTCATATTTTATATCTTCCTTTCACTAATAAGCTCAGATTCTACTTTATCAAAAATAAGATCTAATTACTATTATAATTTCATAAAGTTTAAAAATCTTTGGCACTGGGCTCATTATAACCATAACGCTCAAAAAATTCATCTCGATAATCTATAAGATTATCATCCTTTATAGCCTGACGAATATCTTCAGTAACCTTGATTAAAAAGCGAAGATTATGGTAACTGATTAAACGCATACCAAGCACCTCTTTTGTCTTGATTAAATGACGGAGATAGGCTCGGGTATAGTTTTGACAACAATAACAATCACACATGGGATCCAGCGGAGTAAAATCACGTTCATATTTTGCATTTCTGACAACTACACGCCCAAAATGAGTCATCGCGGTTCCGTTACGAGCAATTCGTGTCGGAAGAACACAGTCCTGCATATCAATACCTCGAATAGCTCCTTCAATGATGGCATCTGGAGTTCCTATACCCATTAAATAACGTGGTTTCGACTTAGGCAGATGAGGAATTGCATAATCGACTGCCCGGTACATATCTTCTTTAGTTTCTCCAACCGAAACACCACCAATAGAGTAACCATCAAAATCCATATCAGCTAATTCTTTAGCATGCCAGCTGCGTAAATCTTCAAATACGCCACCTTGAGCAATTCCAAACAAGGCCTGGTCATGAGGCCGAGCATGGGCAAGCTTTCCCCTTTCAGCCCATCGGAGGGTCCGCTCCATGGATTCTTTCATTTGAGAGTGGTTATAATCTTTGGGCGGGCATTCATCAAAGCTCATGATGATATCTGCACCAAGTTTATTCTGAATATCAATTGATTTTTCAGGTGATAAGAATAAATCCGAACCATCTAAATGACTCTTAAAGCGCACCCCATCCTCTTGAATGTTTCGAATTTTCGCTAATGAAAACACTTGAAAGCCGCCTGAGTCTGTTAGAATAGCTTGGTCCCAATTCATAAATTGGTGAAGCCCGCCTGCCTCTTCCACGAGATCTTCACCTGGTCGCAGCCATAAATGATAAGTATTGCTTAAAATAATTCCTGAGCCCATATCTTTAAGCTCTTCCGGAGCCATCGTTTTAACCGTTGCTTGTGTTCCCACCGGCATAAACATGGGTGTCTCATAGCTGCCGTGAGGCGTTTCTAATAATCCTAATCGAGCTCCGGTATGTTTTTCTTCTTTTAAAATAGTGAATTTCATAGGTCCTTCCACTGTCATCCTCTTTCTATTTAACAAAATAGAGCTTACTCTATCAGCCTTATCTAGTTTTTATATAACAATCCTTAAATATACTGACCTATTTTTACAAATAACTTGGTGGCTGTCAAGTCCACAAGGTCTAAGTCTTCTCTTTATCAATATAAGGATATCCTAAGTAATTATACCCTGTTTCAGTCACGATTCGACCACGGGGAGTTCTTTGCAATACTCCAATTTGTAAGAGATAAGGCTCAATCATATCTTCAATAGTATCGATCTCTTCACCGATATTTGCTGCTATAGTAGTCAATCCGACCGGTCCCCCGCGATATGTCTCAATCATAGTCTGGAGCATCTGTTTATCTGTGGCATCCAGACCATTTTCATCGACATCGAGTAAAGCTAAGGCCTGCTTCGCAAGAAGTTCATCTATAATACCATCCGCCTTGACCTCTGCTATATCTCGGACTCGTTTGAGCAGTCGGTTGGCCACACGCGGAGTTCCTCGACTTCTGCGAGCAATCTCATAAGCACCTGCTTCTTCAATCTGAGCATTTAAGATATTTCCTGTCCGTAAAGCGACCTGGCTTAATTCATCCACATTATAATATTGCATATGAACAACAATACCAAAACGATCCCGTAAAGGCGCGGACAAAGCTCCCGCCCGTGTTGTCGCACCTATCAAAGTAAAAGGAGGCAGCGGAAAGTGGACAGGTCGAGCTTCGGGGCCCTCTCCGATAATAATATCCACATAAAAATCTTCCATCGCTGAATAGAGCATTTCTTCAATGACACGCGGCAGCCGATGAATTTCATCAATAAATAAAACATCACCGGGCTCTAATTCATTCAGCATAGCTAATAAGTCGCCCATTTTTTCAATAGCGGGTCCACTCGTTGTTCTTATATTCACACCCAATTCATTCGCAATGACAAAAGCTAGGGTCGTCTTCCCTAAGCCCGGGGGACCATGCAATAATACATGGTCTAACGCTTCTTGCCGCTGCTGAGCAGCTTCAATATATATTTCCAATTGGTGCTTAGCTTTTCCTTGCCCAATATACTCTTTGAGCCGTTGAGGTCTTAAAGATTTCTCGATAATTTCTTCATTTTCATCCCTGTTTTCAGGAGAAATCATACGCTCTTCATCCATTATCCTTTTCTCCTTTCCAATTTTTTAGTTAAGACGAAGTTAATAAAGACAAAGCTTGTCTGAGGTATCCATCAGTGGCTTTTTCCTCTTCTTCTTCCAATATTTTCCGAATCTTTGTACATTCTCGTTTCGAATAACCTAAAGCTTCTAACGCCTGCAATGCTTCATCTAAAGCAGGATTGTTCGAAGAAATAGGTAAGTCTGGTAAATCTTCCATCTCATCAGATACTAAGTCGCCCAGCTTACCTTTTAAATCGAGAATCAACTGGCCTGCTGTTTTTTTACCTACTCCTGGAAACTGCATGAGATATTTCTCATCCTTACCTTCTATCGCTCGAATTAAACCTGCATGATTTTCATTAGCTAAAATAGCTAATGCTGACTTAGGGCCTATACCTGATACTTTAATCAGGCGTAAGAAGAGATCTTTCTCCTTTTCATCCTTAAACCCATACAAGAGCTGGCTGTCTTGGCCGATGTGCTGGTAAATATATAATACAATCTCTTGGTGAATAACATCAGTAAAACGATAAGGGTTGGCCATATATAACAAATAACCTATCCCCCCTACTTCTATCACCAGATAAGCTGGCTCAATTTGAGTTATAATTCCTTTAATATATTGATACATCTTATAATCACTCCAATCAATCGAACTTATGTTCTCACATCATATAGTTTATCATAATCATCAGGTCTTTTCATCGAATCTAAAAAACATGATTACTTAAAAAATATAAATAATCATGTCTTTTTAACTTTTACAGTCTGATTCATTCCAGCCTAGACTAAGAGGTCATAGAGAGTTGAGTTGTCATTTAATGAAACATACTTCGGATCGAAAGCTTCAATACGCTTGAGCAAGTCAGGTAAACTGTCAGGATCTGCTATTTCTAAGCCCACAAGTAAAGGCCCGTCATTTTGATTAGTTTTTTTCGTATATTGGAAAGTAGTGATGTCATCCCCCTGGCCTAAAACTTCGCTCACAAACTCTAATAAAGCTCCCGCACGTTGTGGAAAGTGTAAAATAAAGTAATGTTTACGGCCTTCATACATTAAGGCTTTTTCCTCTATTTCGGCTAGACGGTTAATATCATTATTTCCTCCACTGACTAAACAGATCACATTCTTGCCTTTTATTTCTTCCTTCATCTTATCCAGAGCAGCAATAGTCAAAGCACCGGAAGGCTCTGAAATAATTGCCTGGCGTGTGTACATATCTAAAATTTTAGAACAGACTAATCCTTCTTCCACAACTACGATGCGCTGAATCAAATCTTTCGTTACTTCAAAAGTGAGATTCCCAACTTGTGCGACTGCAGTTCCATCACAAAAAGGATCGATATCCTCAAGAGCCCTGACTTCATTATTGCGAATCGAGCTCTGCATCGAAGGTGCTCCACTAGCTTCTACTCCGATAACTTCAGCTTCCGGCATCGCATCAGAAGCATAAGCTGCAACACCCGAAATTAAGCCCCCGCCGCCAATCGGACAGAAAAAGTAGTCTGCACTTTCCCCGGCAGCTACTAAATCCTGGTGAGCTTCTACAGCCAGAGTTCCCTGCCCGGCCATCACATTATAATCGTTGAAAGGTTCAACAAAGTATTTTTTTTCCGTTGCGGAAAATTCATGGGCTGATGCACTGCATTCATCAAAAGTATCGCCGATTAAATGAATTTTGACATTGTTCTCTCCAAAATATTCAACCTGTTGAATTTTTTGATTAGGGGTAGTAACCGGCATAAATATATCCGCATGAGTGTCTAAAGCTTTAGCAGTATAAGCCACACCTTGGGCATGATTACCTGCTGAAGCACAGACCACTCCTTTGTCTAACTCTTTCTGTGCTAATTGAGACATAGCATAGTAAGCCCCGCGTAACTTAAACGAGCGGACTTTTTGTAAATCTTCACGTTTGAGATAGATGTTTGCTTCATATTTCTGTGAAAGATAATCATCTAATTGAAGTGGTGTTTTATTAACGATAGGTTTTAATACCTTATAGGCATCTAATACTTTTTCTTTATTGATATGCTTTTTGTATTCAGGCATGAGCGTCCTCCTCTATTTACATCAATGCGATATGTGCTTAAAAGTTTAACAGAAATTTTAAAAAAACAAAATACTATCAAGCTTGATTTAAGCCTGATAGTATTTAAGACTGCTTATTTTTTTTATTAGTTGTCTGTGTCAACCGCGTTTTCTTTAACGAACGGCATCATTTCACGCAATGTTTCTCCAACTTCTTCAATTTGATGGCCGCGTTGTTCTTTACGCATAGATTCAAAATTCTCAAATCCATTTTCGTAATCTGCACGGAAATCTTTAGCGAACTTACCAGATTGGATGTCGTCTAAGATAGCTTTCATGTTGGTTTTTGTATCTTCTGTTACAACACGAGGTCCTGACACATAGTCTCCATATTCAGCTGTGTTAGAAATTGACTTACGCATGTGGTCCATCCCACCTTCATACATTAAATCAACAATTAATTTTAATTCATGCAACACTTCAAAATAAGCAATTTCTGGCTGGTAACCTGCATCAACCAAAGTTTCAAAACCAGCTTGTACTAAATGAGTGGTTCCCCCACATAATACTGCCTGCTCACCGAATAAATCTGTTTCAGTTTCTTCTTTAAAGTCGGTCTCTAAGAATCCAACACGTCCTCCACCTACTTGGTTGGCCCAGGACATAGCGATATCACGTGCATTACCTGTGGCATCTTGGTATACAGCGAATAAAGCAGGTACACCTGATCCGTTTTCGAATTCACGACGCACGAGGTGGCCGGGCCCTTTTGGTGCTACCATAAATACGTCCACATCTTCTTTAGGTTCGATAATTTCGAAGTGAATGTTAAAACCATGAGCAAATGCTAAAGCATTTCCCGCTTCCAGGTTAGGTTCAATTTGATCTTTGTAGATATCCCCCTGGATTTCGTCTGGTAAAAGAACCATTATGATGTCTGCAGCTTTTACTGCTTCTGGTACATCTAAAACTTCGAAGCCGTCTTCTTTTGCACGGTCAGCAGAAGAGCCTGGACGGATTCCGATGATAACATCATTTCCGTTGTCACGTAAATTCTTTGAATGTGCTCCACCTTGAGAACCGTAACCAAGTACTGCAATCTTCTTACCTTCTAGAGCGTTTGTTTTAACATCTTGTTCGTAATATACTGTTGCCATTCTTTCATCTCCTAGTTTTAATTTCTATTTTTATTATAACAATAATATCTCTTATTCAACTAATTAAAAATGCGTTTCTAAAGAAGTCATATCTAGAGCACTGATAACATCCACTTGTTTTTCTAAAGTAAGTGTCAGTAAGGTGGCCTGCTCTTCTGCTTTTTCTTCCGGCAGGCGCACACCGATTGTGATGATAGATATTTTTGGATCTTCTGTTGCGATTAAAGAAAGTGAATCAATATTATAATGAGGCTTCAAAACCACTTGTGTAATTCTATGTAAAACACCTGGACGATTAACAACCTTTAATTGAATTAATCTGTACATGTATATACACCTCTCATTTGATCATTTGAGTCTCCAGCTGCAACCATTGGATAAACGATGTCCTCGCCCGAGATTACGATTTCCAATAGGTAAGAGCCGTCGTATTCAAAAGCCTTATCTATCGCTGATTCTAATTCTTTGGGGTCACTTACACGATCAGCTGTTACTCCTAATGCTTCTGATAATTTTACAAAGTCTGGTAATTTATCAGAAATCGTATGAGAGTATCTTTTGTCATAAAAAAGTGTCTGCCACTGGCGAACCATTCCTAATGAGGAATTATTAAATAGGAAAAACTTAACATTTACGTCATTTTCTTCCAGGATATTCAATTCCTGATTGGTCATCTGGAAGCCGCCGTCTCCCACAAAACAAACAACATCACGGTGACGGGCTCCCATTTTAGCTCCTATAGCAGCTGGTACTGCGAAGCCCATGGTACCGAGTCCTCCAGAAGTCAGATGCTGGTCACCATATTTGTATGGATAAGCTTGTGCCACCCACATCTGGTGTTGACCGACATCAGAAACTACCAAGGCTTCTCCATCAGTTACTTCCCCAACATATTCAACTGCTCGATGAGCCAGAATGGTGTCTTTTTGTTCATAATGAATAGGATGTTTTTTACGATTATTAAAGCAGTGCTCAATCCAATCTTCGTTCGCTTTATAGTCTTCTAAATCATAATCAAGTAAAGCTCGTAAAGCTTGCTTAGCATCGGCCTGATAAGTAAAGTCAGTATCAATTATTTTACCCAGCTCACTGGCATCGATGTCAAAATGAGCAATTTTAGCATCTGGTGCAAAATTATCCGGGTTAGTTGCTACACGGTCATCAAAACGCGAACCAATATTAATCATCAAATCACATTCCACAATAGCCATGTTGGCTGCGTAAGTACCATGCATCCCGGCAAATCCTAAATTATACTTCCCGCGGACTGGATAAGCCCCCTGACCCAGCAGAGTAGAAATAGCAGGAATTTGATATCTATCGATAAATTCAGTTAACTCTTCTTCAGCATCAGCTAAAGAAACACCATGTCCAAATAAGAAGAGAGGCTTCTCAGATTCCTTCAAAGCTTCCATGACTGGTGCAACATCAAAATCCACCTCAGCTAATTTTTCCGGAGCATATCCCGGCAGATCTATTTCAATCTCATCTGGGTTTTTCAGCTCTGCAAAATTGTTACCAACATTTTTAGGAATATCCACAACAACAGGACCTTTACGTCCGGTGTTAGAAATATATAACGCTTCTTTAATAACACGCTGTATATCTTCAGCTTTTCTCACTTGATAGACATATTTTGTGATAGGAGTCATTAAGCCTTGAACATCTACCTCTTGGAAAGCATCCTTACCGATCCCAGTTTCTGCAACTTGACCTGTAATGATGACCATTGGAATAGAGTCCATCAGGGCTGTGGTAATCGCTGTCACTGTATTAGTAGCACCGGGTCCACTTGTCACGATACACACACCTGGACGTCCTGTTGCTCTTGCATAACCATCAGCCATATGCGCCGCACCCTGTTCATGACGAGCCAGAATATGATTAGTTTTTGATTTATAGAACTGATCAAAAATATCAATAACAGCGCCGCCTGGATAACCAAATAAAACGTCCACACCTTCATCTTCCAGTGCTTGGACTAATAATTCAGTCCCCTTCTTCATTGTCGATGACTGCGTTTCTTCCATAAATTACATCTCCTATCTTTCGAATTTCCAAAACAATTAAAAAAGCATCCCATAGGTTAGTATGGGATGCTTTGATCCCACTTGTCTGCTAACAACAAATAGGATTCAAACACTGAAGTAAATTCTCAGGTCTCAATCCTCGTTTAAAACGACTAATAATAAATTAGAATTTGCTGATAACATAGTGGAACCGCCTCTTATATTTTTGTTTTGTTAGATACAACTATACGTGTCCCTTTCCTTAAAGTCAACTACTAAGTATAAAGATAAAAACTATCTTGATTTATCTTTATTTCTGACCCCTTCCAAATAACCAGCCAATAAGGTCCTACCGCTTAGTATCTTTTTTTGATAGAATGAAAATTATAGACGGGGTGATGAAAATGATTGAGTTAAATAATGTTTCCTTTGTTCGTCAAGGCCGCACAATACTGGAAGCTATTGACTGGCAGATTAAGCCGGGTGAACACTGGGTAATGATGGGTCTCAACGGATCCGGTAAAACAAGTATCTTAAATATCATACAAGGACAAAACTGGCCCACTACAGGCAGCGTGAAAATTTTAGGGGAAACCTTTGGGAAAACAAGTATCCCCAATCTTCAAAAAAGAATTGGATGGGTAGGATCTACATTAAATACTAGAATTAATCATTATCAAGCAGTTGAGAAAATAATATTATCCGGTATTTTTTCAACTATTGGGGTCTATCAAAAATATACAGAATCAGATTTGGAAGCAGTAGATCAGGTGATGAAAAATTTAGATATTTATGATTTGAAAGGTAAAAAATATTCCGAATGTTCTCAGGGCCAGCAGCAATTTATTTTAATTGCTCGTTCTCTGATCAACCAACCGGAACTCTTAATTTTAGACGAACCGTGTAATGGATTGGATTTATTTGCTACAGAAAAGCTGTTGCATAAAACTGTTGAATTGATTGGCAGAGAGAGTGGGCCTACTATTATTTTTGTCACCCACCATGCTGAACAAATCATGCCGGAGTTTGATCACACTTTACTACTGAAGGATGGTCGGATTTTTGAACAAGGCTCTACGCAGGATATCTTAAATGTCGACAAACTCACTGCATTTTATGACCAACCTGTTAATGTGGTTAATTTAGACAACGATCGTTTCCTAGTGCATGTAAAATAAAGATAAAAAGTAAGAACCTGAGTTCTTACTTTTTATTTTTGTCTATAAACCACTCCACTGCCTCCCACATCAAAACAAGCCCCAGACCAATAGAAAATCCAACCAGCCAATCTTGAACAAACCACCCAATAATCGCACCTATAATAAAACCAAGCAATATCCTCACAACATTTATCCTTTCTCTAGATTCTGCCCAAACACACCCGATTGATTCTGATGTTCAATTTCTTCAGCATCTGCTGTCAAAAAGCGAATAACTTCAGGAGCTATTCGATCGGTTCCAATTAAAAAGTTCATGTGGTTGGTGCCAGGCACAATATAGAGCTGGCTACAAGGCAGCAGTCTTGCAATTTCGGCATATTTGTCTGTATCCATAATGTCATTATCCCCTGCCACTATTAATGCCGGCACTCTGACCTGCAACAAGTCATCATGCGGTATATTAGGTTCATGGAGCATCAGCTCCACCATTGGGCTGTGACCAGATTTCTCATATAAGTCATTAATAAGATCTTTTGTTTCTTGAGTCAAGTCTGAAGTGTTTAAGTTTATTCCTAATAAAACGAGGTGACTTAAATAGTCTTTCTGTTGGATTGCCAGCATTAAAGCTACGATGGCACCATCTGAATGCCCCATGATAGAAACATCACTTAACTGCAGATTTTGAATAAATAAATCAATATCTTCGGCCATCTGCTCATAAGACACAAGCTCACCTCGATGCGAACTTGCACCCTGTCCACGAGAATCTACTCCATAAACTGTAAAATACTCTGCAAGAGCTGGAGCAATCTTGTCAAAACTGCGATGGCTCTCTCCATTGCCATGCAGCAGAAGCAAAACGGGTCCCTCACCCATTTTCTCATAATGCAAAGTTACACCATTGGTTAAGACTTTTTTCATTTTTTACGCCTCCATTCACTCTTCTTTATTATAAACCTATATCAATTCTTTTTCTAAGATTATAGTATACTGTTTTCCCACTTTTTATCTTAAATCCATATAAAACTCCCATAGAAATGAATATCATGAAAATATTTACAGATGAAAAAAACGCCCCTTTTATCAAAGAGCGTCATTTCCTATCGAAATAGGTCGGGTAAGTATTTTTCAGGATTTTTTATCATTCTTTGTGTAGATAGACTTAAAGTTCTTAATCCACCTATAAAAGTAAACTCTTCTACCCCTTGATCCATGGCAAATCCTAACTGTTCTTTAAGATTAGAGGGACTGCCTGACCGAACAAATAGAATACCTGCCTTCATCTTATCCGCTAATAATGAAGCTGGTAAAGCATCTGAATAGTGATCTCCAGACACTACAAAATAGTGATCAACAGGAGAAGACTGCGTCAAGATATTGCGGTTTACTGTGTAACGATTTGCGCCTTGTATTCTATCGACAGAAGCTAATTCAGATAAGTCATCTTCTAAACCTTGTCTGATAGAGTGAGGCCCTCCCACAATAGTAAATGAGCGATTTTCTTCTACAAAAGAAGTGACATGGTCTGATAATTGATTATTAACTAAAAGAATAGGAGTTTCTTTACTTGCAGCTAAAGTAGCAATATTTAATGAATCAGAAAAGTTTTTGCCGTCTGCTATGTACATTTCATCAACTGCATCATCTTTTCTCAGATTGAGAATTTCTCTCGCTACTAGAGCCGCCTGCTCATACCGGTCTTTTCCACCAATTCGTTTAACTGTAATACCCAGCTGCTCAATAATGTGCGCTAAGTTTGGTGTTAAAGAGCGAATACCTCCAAGTAAAGTCACCGTTTTTGTTTGGAGACGTTTGAGTTCTTCTTTTACTGCATCATCCAGGCTGTTTTCCC
The DNA here is from genome assembly GCA_030535975.1 of Atopococcus tabaci. GTDB lineage: Bacteria > Bacillota > Bacilli > Lactobacillales > Carnobacteriaceae_A > JAUNQW01. The sequence continues at coordinate 27,973 of JAUNQW010000007.1, forward strand.
TCACTAACAAAAGAGGTGCATTATGGATAGCTGCTAAAGGCGAGCCTGTTAAAGCATCCGCAAACTTATCCCCATTAGATATAAAGACCTGGTCTGATTTTTCCCAGCCTTTCTTACTGATTTCCACAGCATTGGTATAGCGGTTAGATCCAGAGATCCTATCCACTTGATGGGTTCCTTTCCCCTCGGTCACTTCAGTAATAATCTCACCAGGCGCCATTCGAATGACATGAGTAGGATCTTCACGGTCTAAGGTTTTTATATATTTAGATTTTTCAGGATCCGTTGTTAAATAAGGAATTTCATACCAGCCTACTAAGCCTGATCCATTGGTTTCTTTTGGATTCAGGTATTGCTTGTATCCTGACATCCCGGTTGCCAGTATCCCTTCTGGACCATAAATCAATGCTGAGGCATAGGTATCATACTCTGGATTTAAGGAAGCATGCAGGTGACCATTGACCGATGGATTAGGCCTATAAATATAGCCGTTGGTTTTTATAAGATCTGGTAATTCACTGTAGCCCCACCCTCCATAATAAATAAGATCATGCATGCTGGAATAATTTTCTGCTAAATTTTCAGAAAAAGAAGTATCGTTATTATCTATTTTGGCAATAGTAAAAGTCTCCATACCGCCCGGACGTGAGTGGTTAGCCATTCCTGTCTCATAGGCTGTCTCCATTGCCCGCTGAATAGCGATTGCTTCCAGGTCATTATCCCAAGACCAGGCTGTTGCATAGGACTCTGCATCATGATAACCATGTTCTTTGGCTGCCTCCTGCAGTTTTTTACCATTAAAAGGAACATTCATCTCATACATTTCCCGGCGCAGCTCGGTTAATGCTTTTGTAGACGCCTCTTTCACCTTGACTTGATCGAGATAAGTGATATCAGAAGTCGTATGGAGAGTGTCAGGAATAGGATTTTCTTTCGTCTCTACGGTCCGAGCCTGCGTATCCAGAACAGTCGCCTCTTTCGGCGCATTTTTCCAAGACTCCAGTCCAAGGACTACCTGCTCATGATAAGCTTGTAATTCTTGTTGCTGGACGTTTTGACCGGTCTCGTATTGTGTATCTTTTCCTGACTGAATCGTCTGACTAGAGGATTGAATTAAGTGATTAGTTCCGGAATCAATATTCTTATAGGTGAGTTGGCTTTGTGTTTTTTGTGGACGGCCTTTTTCAATAAGCTTGATTTCTTGTGAGGGAATCGAAGAATCTTTTTTCCACACATAAGCTTCATGCTGATAATTTGAGCTATGTTGTGTGTAAGTATTTTGAGCCGCTTCAGCTTCTATACTTACGAGGCATGCCATCATTGAAAACCCCAACAAAGTGCCTTTTATATTGAGTTTAATTTTGCTTTTACTGGATGTTGGATAATTTTTCATCTATTTCTCCTTATTCAAAGATATTATAAGTATTATAATGATTAAACGGGTAAAAGCAATGAGAACGTCTTTTTATAAATCAATCCAATGATACAAGCGCAGCCAGTAACCTATATTATTAACAACTTCCTTGAGGGCCAGACGACGGCCCTCTTTATGTTTCCAATAAGGAAGATCTTCCCCTTTAGAATTTTGATGATAAGAGGATGTAAAGTGCAGGTCAAATTCATAGTCTTGATTAACTTTTTCAAAGCACCAGCGTACCCGCCGAATATGATAGTCAGATGAAACAATCAACGCTGAATTAAATTGATGTTTCTTCATTAAACTTAAGGAATATACAGCATTGGTATAGGTACTTGTTGCCTGGTTTTCTTGAATAATTTGATTCTTGGGTATCCCCAGCCGGTCAAAATACAAAGGACGAAAATCTGCTTTTGTTTCCTTATTATAAAAAGAAGTGATAATCATCTGGTTGCTCTCTGCATAACCCTTTTTTAACAAGTGAGATGTTGTTTTGGCACGGTCTCGAGTAGGGCCTTCTGGTCCAATGATAACGTCCATTTTTCGGGGTTTCCTTCCAACATCCAAAGAAAAAAATAAAGCGACTAAGGGAACTAACACTAGTAAAACTAAAATGAATACGACTAAAGCTAACTGCATAATCAAACTCTTTTCTATAAATAATAATTCTATTATATCAATATTTTATAATAAAAAATAGAAGGTTTGAAATATGTAAAACATCGTAACTCCACGCTTATTGTTAAAGTTTTTTATTCATTCTGAATTATCTTAAAAAAACTGCTAAACTAGAGCTGGTTATTATGCAAAGAATATAAAGGAGTAAACTATGGAAAAGTTTTATGTTAATCAAGAAACAGAATTACTTAAATATATGCAGGAGGTTTTTTCTGACAAATCCCGTTCCGCAGTGAAAAAAATGCTACAACATGGACAATTCATCGTCGGAGGTAAGCCTGTTACTCAATTCAACTACCCCTTAAAAAAAGACCAGGTCGTCTATGTTCTTTCACAAAAAGAATCTAAACAGATTGATTATCTGGAAAGTGTATCCGTTATCTATGAAGACCGCGATCTCCTCGCTATAGAGAAAGAATCCGGGCTCTTGTCAGTTCCATCTGAAAACGCCGCGCCCGACGAAGATTCAGCATACATTCAAGTCATGGGGTATGTTCAAAGTGTAGATAGTCGCGGAGAAGTTTTCTCAGTCCACCGTCTTGATCGAAATACATCAGGTGTCATGCTTTTTGCAAAAAATAAAAGAGCTGAAAAAATTCTTCAAGATCGCTGGTCAGAACTTGTGCTTAAGCGGTCCTATACAGCGGTTGTCGAAGGATGTGATTTTCCAGAAGAGAAAGGAACGCATACTTCCTATATTAAGGAATTAGATAACTATCAGGTGATTTCTTCTCCAGACGATAATGGCGGAAAATTCGCTGAAACAAAATATAAAAAAATTAAGTCCAACGATCTTTATTCCTTGGTCGAGGCTGAGCTTGTAACGGGTCGTCGAAATCAGATTCGTTTACACATGAAAGATATGGGCCATCCTATTTCAGGTGATAGTAAATATGGAGCTGCATCCAATCCGCTGAATCGTCTGGCTCTCCACGCTGTAAGTTTAGAAATTATCCATCCGATCAGCCAGGAAGAGCTTATCTTTGAATCTAAAGTACCAAACTCTTTCATAAATTTAGTAAAATAGTCAATATAAAAACTCTCCTCATGCCTTTACTTTCTTAAGTAAAGCTTTAGGAGAGTTTTTCTGATATCTTTTATTCTTCAATTACATTGTCTGGAGCAGACCCAGCAAAAGGATCAACCGCCGGAACCGGAGGAGTAGATTCTGGTGCGGCTGATTGACTTGTTTCTGGCTGAGTTCTGGGTGGTTGAGTGGTAGTTGGCTGAGTTCTCGACGGTTGAGTTCTTGGGGGCTGAGTGGTTGGAGCCTGAGTTCTAGGCGGCGTCGGAGTTGAGGGACGAGTCGAACGAGACTCAGCCGGCTGGGCTGGCTGAGATGTCTCTTCTTCATCTTCATCAATCTCTTCCTCTACCGCATCTTCTTCTGGTTGATTGTTTAATACAGCAGAAATAACTGCCGCTGTATCCGTTGCACCTAGGCTGATCAGCTCATTGTAATAAGATTGTAACTCTCCCACAGAAAGATCTGTATTCACACTGCCATCAGCATTCAAAACTAAGTTTCTAATAGCATCTATACGTGCCTGGTTAGTATCTTCTTCTGTATGCTCACTCTCAAGACCTGTCGCAGCTACAAAAGCTTCATAAATCGCCATATATTTTTCATAAAACACAGGCTTGATTTCTTCCAAACTTTGAAGCTGCATCATAAAGTCTGAAGGTAATTCACTTTCGTCAATTACTATTTGAGTTTCCACCTCAAATCGATCAGCAAGCACTTGTTTCACATTATACATCGTCTCGATAATCCCATACTCTTTTTGCAGCTCTCGAACTTGGTCAACTTCTTCTTCCATTTCGAGTTGGTCCAGCATTTCTTCTAAATCTTCCTTCAAGGTCTCTTCTGCTTCAAATTTTTCAAGGGAAACTTCTTCCTCATCTAAATTTACATCAGGCTCTTCATCTAAGTTTTCTTCATCTAATTGTACTTCTTCATAGAGAGATGTCACACGTTCTTCTAAAGCAGTAATCTCTTCTGTATAAGAAGTTGTTTCCTCTTCAGCAAGCTGAGAAACTTCTTTCACTTCACTAGTTGAATTTGTATCGTTATTATTACACCCGGCTAATCCAAACAGGGACAAGGCCGTCACAGTAAAAAACAATCTTTTAAGGGTTATATTATCCATAGTAAATCCTTTCCAAAAAGTATAAATATTATGTGAGTCGTGTTTTTTATTAACTTTTTATCCAATCATTTTACTATTTTATCAGAATATAAGCCAATATCAAAGTTCAATTCCTTCGAGGGCAAGTAATTCTTTTTTTATAGATAATCCCAAACGATAGCCAATTAAATTCCCACTTGAACCAACTACCCGGTGACAGGGAACGATGATGGGTAAAGGATTTTTATTATTTGCTCCTCCTACGGCCCGACTGGCTTTCTCATTGCAGATCCTTTGAGCCACCTGCTTATAGGACCTGGTTTGTCCATAAGGGATAGTCTGCAGGTCTTTCCAAACTTTTTCTTGAAAGTCTGTTCCGTTAAATTTAACCGGCAGATTAAACTTTTTTAAATCACCTTTTAAATAGGACTTTAACTGCTTTTCAGCCTCTTTTAATAACAAACTATCTTGACTATGATCTTCCTTATGCTTAAGCAACTCTAATTTGACCAAAGATCCTTGATCCTCTGTAATTTTGATCCAACCTATAGGAGTTGAAAATACTTTACGTTTCATCTTTTCACCCTTTTTCTGCCAATAAAACAAAAAAATCAAAAGTAAAGTTACTTTTGATTTTTTAATTTAGCTGTTTTTACATCAATTTGATTAATAGCATGCTTTAGCTCTATTCTTGCACGGGTATAAGCCGCCGTATCTTTTTTCATTAAAGCCGTTTCCATTTCAGATTCCGCTTTTTGCATCTCTAATCGTACGTCAGCTTCGTCAATATCCCTGGCTCGTATAGCAAAACTGGCAACAATATTAACAGTATTATTATGGACTTCCATAATTCCCCCGTTAACTGCGATATAAGCTTCCTTATCTTCTTGATTTTTTTTGTTTAATGTAACCTTGACAGCTCCAGTATCTATAGGAGTAACTAAGGAAATATGGTGAGGTAAAATACCAATTTCTCCACTGGGTGTGTCTGCAGTAACAAACGATGCTTGATTAGAAAATATGAGCCCATTCGGGGCGTACACATTAACTTCTAGATATGTTTGATTTGTCATACTTATCCCCTATTTTCAGCACTTGAAATATCGACACCCATTTGCTGTGCTTTAGCCAGGACATCATCAATGGTTCCTACATTTCGGAAAGCTTCTTCTGGTAAGTGGTCATATTTACCATCCAAGATACTTTCAAAACCATCCAATGTATCTTCAATTTTCACAAAAGAGCCCGGGATACCCGTAAAAGATTCAGCAACATGGAAGTTTTGAGATAAGAATAATTGGATACGCCGTGCACGAATCACCACATCTTGTTCTTCTTCACTCAACTCTTCCATACCTAAAATAGCTATAATATCCTGGAGATCTTCATATTTCTGTAAAGCTACCTGGACACCTCGAGCAATTTCATAATGACGGATGCCCACAACATCTTCACTTAAAGCAGAAGAGGTTGATTGGAGGGGGTCCACTGCTGGATATATTCCCCGTTCTGTTAATTTACGGTCTAGATTTGTTGTTGCATCTAAATGGGCAAATGTTGTTGCAGGAGCCGGATCTGTATAGTCATCCGCCGGTACATAAACTGCTTGAATAGAGGTAATAGATCCATCGTTAGTGGAAGCAATTCTTTCCTGCATGGCACCCATTTCACTCGCCAGAGTCGGCTGATAACCTACTGCTGAGGGCATACGTCCAAGTAAAGCTGATACTTCAGACCCAGCCTGCGTGAATCTAAAAATATTATCAACAAAGAAAAGGACATCTTTCTTTTCATGATCTCTGAAATATTCCGCCATCGCAAGTCCAGTTAATACTGTACGCATACGGGCTCCAGGCGGTTCATTCATCTGGCCAAAGACGAGTGCTGTTCTTTTATCGACACCTGATTCACGCATTTCTTGAACCAGATCATTTCCTTCTCGAGTCCGTTCTCCCACACCAGCAAAAATAGATGTTCCGCCCATTTCTTCTGAGATATTGTGAATTAACTCTTGAATAAGAACTGTTTTCCCTACACCAGCACCGCCAAAGAGGCCTACTTTCCCACCTTTGAGATAAGGAGCTAATAAGTCAATAACTTTTATTCCTGTTTCTAGAATATCATATTCACTATCCAGCTTTTCATAGGCAGGCGTATCGTTGTAAATACTTTTTTTAGGAACAGATTTTCTCATCGGGCCTTTTTCATCAATAGGTCTTCCTAGCACATTAAAAACTCGACCTAAAACTTCATTTCCCACAGGAACTTCAATCGTTTTTCTAGTATCTATGACAAGTCGTCCACGTGACAGCCCTTCTGTGGCATTCATCGCAATCGTACGAACTACACCGCCTCCCAAGTCCAAAAGAACTTCAAGGACGATAATATCATCCCGTGTAATATCGTAAACTTCAGGTCCTAAAACCTCATCCTTAGGGGGAACAACTAAAGCATTTTCGATATGAGGATAACCATCCTCATCTCTAAAACGAACATCAACGACCGGGCCAAGTATTTGTTCTATTTTTCCTATTCTCATACAGCTTCTTCCTACTTTCCACTCTCTTGGGCGCTGGCGCCGTTTATGACTTCAATAATTTCATTCGTAATTTTAATTTGTCTTTTTTGGTTATATTCATGATTAAGATGATCTATTATTTCTTCTGCATTTTCTGTCGCCTGTCTCATTGCCTGCATTCGGCTCCCTTGTTCAGCTGTTTTGGCATCAATAATTGAACCATAAATAAAGCTCTCAGCATACATAGGGATTAAAACTTCTAAGACTGCAGTTAAATCAGGCTCCAGAAGATATTCATTTGTTGAAACATCTACATGTTGAATGTCCGGACCTTTTAACGGCAGCATTTGATGAACAAGAACTTCAGTTTGCAGAGCATTCTTTGAGTGATTATAAATAAGATCCAATTGATCATAAGTTTCATTTTTAAATAACTCTACTGATTTTTGGACGATTTTTTGTACTTGAGTATAAGTCGGGTAATCAGGCAGATTATGTAATTCATGAGCGATTCGAATGCCATTATCTTTACAATATTTGACAATAGGCTGACCAATAGCAAAGACAACAAAATCAGCAGGACTTTCATGCCGCTCTTTAATAATCTCTTCAAAACGCTTGATGATTTGACTATTATAAGATCCAGCCAAGCCTTTGTCAGAGGTTATAACCATATAACCAATATCTTTTACCTTGCGGTTGATTAAAAAATCTTTGAAATTAATTAATCGGAAGCGTTCATCCCAATCCACATCTAGCTCCTGGGCATCTTCCAAATTTCTTACATGAGAAACTAAATGCTGAATTATTTCTTCTAACTGCTGAGCATACAGTTGATAATGACTTGAAGTTTGGACAATATTATTATATTTAGTTGTCGATACCAATGCCATAGCATTAGTAATTTGAGATGTCTTTTTAATCGAATCCATCTGTTTGCGAATTTCTTGTATTGACATTAGTACTCACCCCTAAGTATGAAGAACAGAAATATCGAAGCTTTCAATGAAATCTAATATAATTTGACGCATCTTTTCCTCATCATCAAAACTCCCTACCGTCAACAAACGATTCATTTCACCTGGGTAGGTTAAATTGAGATAGTCATAAAGCTCTTCTTCGAATCGATGCAGGTCTTCTACAGGTATGCCCTCTAAGAGATCTTCAGTTAAAGCATAGAGTATCATGATTTGTTGATTGGCAGGAAGAGTGTGGTGAGCAGCCTGCTTTAGAATTTCTACTGTCGCTTCTCCTTTTTTCAATCGTCGCTGGGTATCTTCGTCAAGATCAGCACCAAATTGAGCAAAAGCTTCCAGCTCTCTGTAAGCAGCCAAATCAATACGTAAAGTACCTGATACTTGTTTCATTGCTTTCAATTGAGCTGATCCACCCACACGGGAAACAGATAATCCTGCATTAATAGCGGGTCTGAAGCCGGAGTTAAATAAATCTTGTTCTAAGAAAATTTGTCCATCAGTGATAGAAATAACATTGGTCGGGATATAAGCAGATATATCTCCTGCCTGTGTCTCAATAATAGGCAAAGCGGTTATAGAGCCGCCTCCCTTTGACTCACTTAATTTGGCAGCCCGTTCCAATAAGCGGGAATGGGTATAGAAGACATCACCAGGATAAGCCTCACGTCCAGGCGGTCTTTTCAACAGTAAACTCATCTCACGATAAGCTGTAGCCTGCTTACTTAAATCATCATAGACAATAAGTACATGACGACCGTTATACATGAACTCCTCTGCCATAGCAGTGGCAGCATAAGGAGAAATATAAAGCAGACTCGAAGTTTCTGAAGCACTTGCTGAGACAATAATTGTATGACTCATAGCTCCATGTTTCTCTAAAATTGTAGCGATGTTCTTAACGGTGGATGCTTTTTGACCGATTGCAACATAAATACAAAGAACATCTGTATTTTTTTGATTAATAATAGTATCGACGGCTAAAGTTGTTTTTCCAGTCTTCCTATCACCGATGATTAATTCTCTTTGACCTCGTCCAATTGGAACAAGCGAGTCAATCGCTTTAATTCCTGTCTGCAGAGGTTGATTAATACTTTGACGATCCATAATACCCGGGGCTTCAAACTCTACAGGGCGAGTATTAGATGTTCGAACAGATCCTTTACCATCTAAAGGATTCCCCATTGGATCAACCACTCGTCCAAGTAAAGCTTCTCCTACAGGAACTTGCATAACATCTCCAGTCCGGCGGACCAAATCACCTTCTTGAATATCTTTATATTCTCCTAAGATAATAATCCCTATCGTGTCTGCCTCTAAATTCTGAACCATGCCTAAAGAACCATTCGAAAATTCAATCATCTCACCATACATGGCATCGTATAAGCCAGTAACATTAGCGATACCATCACCAACATTATCGATAATACCAATCTCTTCAATATGATTGGCAACATCAAACTGGTTAATCTGGTCACTCAGTCTTTGAGTTACGGTATTGTTACTCATTTTTCCACCTCTATTTATTCACTAATTAAATGATGTCGCATATCTTCCAGCTTACGTAGAAGGCTGTTGTCATAATAATAAGAACGGCTTTGTATACGTATACCAGCAATTAATCTCGCGTCAACAATATATTGAATATCATCTTGTTCAAAAGTTATTATCCGTTCCAATGCTCTAAGAACTACTTCTTTGTCCTGCTGGCTTAATGGATGTGCGCTGGTAATTCGTATGACCGGTGACTCTTTTTGTTCTTTCAGTCTCTCTTGTCCAGCTTCAATTTGCTGTCTTTGCTTCAAAAGAATTTCAAGAATATCACTTTCATTCATCTCATTACTTTGATTATTCTTCATCTTGATCAGCATCCAATTCCAAGACGAGGTCTTTAATAAGCTGCTGATGATCTTCTATATCAACTTCTCTTTGTAAGATTTGACCTGCAATATTGACAGACAGCTGAGCAACTTCGTCCTGCATAGCAATCATCATTTCTTGACGATCATGCTCGATAGCTTCTTCTTCTCTTTTGCGTTTTTGAGCAATCTCCATCTCAGCTGCTTCTACAGCTAACATTTTTTCACGTTCAATTTTTTTGTTTGTCTCCTGCATAATAGCAGTAGCATCCAGCTTGGCCTTCTTACGGTCAGCTTGAGCTTCTTCCTGCAAAAACCGAGCTTTTTCCTGCGATACACTGGCTTGGTTAATATCATCTTTTATCCGATTTTCACGTTCTTCTAATATCCCGTTAATAGGTTTCCAAGCAAACTTATAGACAATTGCAAGGAGTAAGATAAACGAGATTAAGGTCATCAGAAAATGACCAAGGCCAGTCTGTTGTAAAACTTCTAGCACTGAACTTCCTCCTAACTATTAGCTGAACAGTAACATGAAGGCAATAACCGCTGCCATGATAGGAATTGCCTCAATGAGACCTACCCCAATAAACATCGTTGTTCTAATCTTACTTTCCATTTCTGGTTGGCGTGCCATTGACTCCAAAGCTTTTGAAATAACCATCCCGTTACCTATTGCCGAACCAAATGCTGCAATCCCTACTGCAAATGCTGCTGCTAATCCATTTAAATCCATTTTATTTTCTCCTATTCCTCTTCTTCTAATGTAATTTTATCCTTTAAATAAACAGTACTTAATGTGACAAAAATATAAGCTTGAATCACTCCAATAAATAAGGAAAAAGTCTGCCATATCATTTGGAGTGGGATTCCTGCTAACCAAGTTACTAAGCCCAGCGAGTTACCCATTGAAGCTATAAGGGCTAATAAAATTTCACCAGCAAATATATTACCAAATAAACGCATCGCTAAAGTAAATAAATTTAGCAGTTCTTCACCAATTACAATCGGAAAACCGATTACGGGACTAAAATAGGTCTGCTTAAAATAGCCACCAAAACCTTTTTTTCGGATACCTAACAAATGAGAAATGATGTTCATTACGAGGGCCAAAGAAAAAGCAACGGCAGGATCAGCCGTTGGACTTTTCCATAAGGAGACATGATATGGCTCCACTAAAAAGGGTAATCCAAGTAGGTTAGCTACAAAAACAAAGAGAAATAAGGTCATCATAATCCACACATAAATCGGTTCAGCAGCTTTGCCTAAATTATCATTGACAATCCCTTTAATAAAATCCACCAAGCTTTCAAGTACAAGTTGGGGTTTTCCTGGACTCTCCACCGATAATTTTCGGGTTAAGAGTATAGAGGCGATTAATACAACAATCAAAGTTCCTGCCGTTGCAATTAGCGTGTTAAAGCTAAAGGTTAGGCCAAATATTTCAATAAATTTTGTTTCAGCCATTTGATACCTTCTTTCCTATCATTGGCTTCACTAGTTCCCTAATGAAGGTTCTATATTTAAAAAATTAACCACTCTTGCCAGAGTGAGTATTTCTCTGTAGGCAAAAAAATCTAGAGATTATTTAATCTCTACACAATTTTGAACTGACTACAACATCTCTAAGATTTCTTTTAAAAACATCGTGAAAGGGTTACCAACTCCTTTGTATAGCCTTCTATCTTTAGTATCTATTATAGTCTTCAATAAATAAATAGCAAGGCAGCTGCTGCATATAAATAAGAAGAAACATTTTAAAGTAATAGATTCATCATAGACAAAGCTTGCCTTTGCAAGGTTCTTCTTTGATTCATTTTTTTTTATACTTTTATGAATCTGAGAGAAATAATAAAGAATATCTTTGAATTATTCCTGTTTTTAAAACAAAAAAATTAAGAAAGTAAAATAACTTTCTTAATTTAGAGATGAATTAAAGAGCGGCAATCCAGCGATAAAGTGTTTTAACTCCAGTCCCACTTGCACCCTGAGGGAGATAGTCATAAGCATTCTTTGAATAGGAAGGACCCGCAATGTCTAAGTGGACCCAAGGGATATCTTCAGTAAAATGCTCCAGGAATACACCCGCTGTAATAGCACCTGCTCCACCTTTAGGCGCATTATCTAAATCACCAAACTTCCCTTTAATTTGTTTATAGTGGCTTGGAAAAGCTTGAAGACGCTGAGTAGGTTCTGCACCATTTTGACTGGCAGTTAAAATCTGATCAGCTAACTCATCCTCATTTGACATCATCACCGTACAACGAGGACCCACTGCTGCGATTGCTGCTCCCGTCAGAGTTGCCAGATCAACGATAGCTTTTGAGTTTAATTTTGTTGCTGCATAATAAATAGCATCGGCTAAAGTCAGGCGACCTTCAGCATCGGTATTATTAACTTCGATCGTGGTTCCTTTCATAGATGAGACAATATCGCCATTCTTGAAGGCCTTCCCATCAATGAGATTTTCTGCAGCGGCAATCACACCTACCACATTTTGCTTAACCCCAACTGTAGACAGAGCATAGATCCCCCCCACGACAGCAGCTGCTCCAGCCATGTCTGAATGCATCGTTTCCATCGATCCGCCGGGTTTAATAGCATAACCACCTGAATCATAAGTCATACCCTTGCCTACCAAGGTCAAATGGTCTTTCTCATCAGTCGGCATGTACTTTAATACAATAAACCGGGGTGGACGATCGGAACCTTTAGCGACCTGTAAAAAAGCCTCCATTCCCATAGATTTAATTTGATCTTCATCGTAAATTTCGACTTCAACATCCGTCTCCTGGAAGAGTTCCCGGACTTGTTCAGCCAAAGTTTCAGGATACAAATCTAATGGTCGTTGGTTTACTAAGTCACGAGCATGGAAAACAGCTTTGGCGACTTTCTCTACTAGATCAAATGTCGGTTTCCAATAGTCATAATCATCCATTGAAAGTTCCAGTTCGATCAAATCACCTTTCTCCGTTTTGTAGTGGTCAAAGCGGTATTCAGCTTGGTATAGACCTTCTAAGGTTTTCCCTGGAAACTCTTCATCCTCTTTAAATGAATCAGGAACCTCTAAATGGATTTTATTAATCCCTAATCCTTGTAAATATCTCCCTAGATTATAGAAATAAAGAGTAGCTTGATAAGGATCATTATCTTCTTCTTTACCAATACCATAATAAATAGTTCCATGACCATTTTCATCTAACATAGCGTAATGAGAATCAGCTGCACCATCAAAAAGGGTTTTCTCTTTGAGGGCCAAGGCTGTTTCATCTTGACTATCTTCGTAAACAACATGCACAGTGACATCTGTCACTTGATCTTTTAATAATTTCATCTATATACCTCCAGAATGTATGATATATCCAGTATAGCAAACTGTTATAAAAAAACTCTTAAAACTCTGTCAGCTGGTTCTGCGGGCGACCTTCTACATATGCTTCAAGATTTTTAACAGCCGTATCTAATAGTCTTTGACGACTTTCCCCGGCCAACCAAGCCATATGGGGAGTGATGATGCAGCCCTCTGTTGTCAACAGCGGGTGGTCTTCCGGAATGGGTTCCTCTTCAACTACATCCAACCCCGCTCCAGCAATTTTTCCTTGATCTAAAGCAGTTTTCAAGGCCGCTTCATCCACAATACCTCCTCGGGAGACATTGATTAATATTGCAGATTTCTTCATGATCTCCAGTTCTTTGCTGCCAATCATACCTTGTGTTTCGTCAGTCAGCGGTACATGGAGACTGATAATATCAGATTCTTTGATCAGCTCCTCTAAACTTACAAAACTTCCTACTTCTGCTTCTTTTTGGCTGGCATTGTGGTCATAAATAATAATTTCCATGCCGAAACCATGAGCAATTTTTTCTAAAGCTTGACCGATCGCACCATAGCCTACAATACCTAGTGTTTTACCATAAAGCTCGTAAGTAGGCTGATCATGCAAAGTAAAGCTTTCATGTCTGGACCATTCGCCCTTTTTCACGAGGTCTGCATGATAAGCGACTTTAGAATAAAAGCTTAGGATAAGGGCAAAAGCAAACTGAGCCACCCCTTGACTCCCATAACGTGGAATATTCGTCACAGTGATCCCTGCTTTTTGACAAGCTTCTAAATCGATATTATCGAAACCGGTAGCTAATTCCCCAACATACTCAATGCTTGGATTTTCTTCTATAAATGTCTGATCTACCTGTAACTTGTTCACTAAGACAGCTTGAGCACCTGCAAGACGTTTTTGAATTTGATGCTCTTCAGTATTGTCATAAACTTCCAGCTCACCGAAGGCTTCCAAAGCCGACCAGGATAAATCATTGGGATTGACAGCAAATCCTTCCAGTACCACAATTTTCATACTAGCATCTCCTTGAATATTTAATGTTCTCACTTCTAATCATAACCCTTCACCCTTCACTTATTCAATTTTTAAGATAAAAGGGTCCTTTATCCCCGCTTCTGCTCACTTATTAAGGGTTTGGAGAAGCATGCCTTATCCTAAAATCCAAAAAACCTTGTATGACACCTTGATAATAGTGAAATAGAATGTTTGGCTGAAAAAGCAAATAACTACAGTTGGAGAAAATCGTCCCTCAAATCAAATCAGTTAATAAAACAGCTATTTATTAGTATACTAAATATAGAGAAGAATCCTCCGTTTTGTTCTTAGTATATTTGTTTTTTGTAATCTTAGTAAACATGGAGGTGGATATGATGGAAATCGTCATCGATCATTTAGCCAAAGAGGTATTAGACAGCGCAGACATATCCCAATATTATATCAAATTATATTATCTTAGATCTGGCTGATGTCCAGGTATGCAAATGGAATTTGCTGAAAATATCAATGACCATTTCGAAGTCTTTGAAGAAGAAGGCTATAAAATAGCTATTGAAAAAGATACAATGAAAAGATATGATTATTTTGAAATCAAATATAGCAATAAAGCAGGTCAAGAAGGATTTTATCCTCATGTAGAAAAAAATAAATAATAAAAAAAGATGTCTTAGAATCGGTTATTTACCAAAAAAGACATCTTTTTTTAATGATGAGATTAATTTTTATCCTATAATATTAATGAAGATAATAGTTATCCTCCACAAAACATAAATATTTCCTGTGAATTCTTCTGCTTGTTCCTCTGGCCGTTTCTGATAACATATGACTTTCTCTTCTCTTTTTATCTTCGGCTGCAGAACGAATCTTGCTCCCTTTTTTTATTCTTTTGTCATTAAAACAACTGATTCCACATGAAGTGTCTGTGGAAACATATCGACCGGCTGAGCTTTAACCGCCTGGTAGCCATTTTCTGTAAAGTATTTAACATCTCTAGCCAGAGTTGCCGGATTACAAGAAACATAAACTATTCTCTCTGGTGCCATGATCAAAGAAGCTTCTATAAAGTCTTCTTCTAAACCTTTACGTGGCGGATCCACCACTAAGACATCCACTTGCCGACCCTCTTCTGCCCACTGTGGTAATATTTCTTCAGAAGCACCTACAAAAAACTTCGCATTATCCACCTGATTAATCGCGGCATTTCTCTCAGCATTCTGGACAGCATCTTCTACAATTTCTATACCATAGACTTGCTTGGCATGACGAGAAAGAGCCAAACTAATGGTACCAATGCCACAATAGGCATCGACCACAACATCATCTTCGGTTAAATCGGCATAGTCTATTACGGTTTGATAAAGCTTTTCTGTTTGTATTGGATTTACTTGATAAAAGCTCTGGTGAGAAATTTCAAAAGTAAAATCAAGCAGTCGGTCCCGATATTTATCTTCTCCATAAAGCACATGAGATTTACGGCCTAAAATAACATTCGTATTTTTATCATTGATATTTTGCATCACAGATACAGTGTCTGGCAGAGCTTCAATAATTTCATCCACAATTTCTTCTTGATGCGGCAGATGACTTCCATTGGTGACCAAGACGACCATTAATTCACCTGTATAATACCCTCTTCTAATAATCAAATGACGAATAAGACCTGTTAACGCGACCTCATCATAGGCTTCGATTTGATACTTACGTAAAATGTTTCGCACAATTACAATCGCTCGATCAATTTCCGGGTCTTGAATCTTAAAATCTTCCAAAGGAATTAAATCGTGGCTTCTCTGCCGGTAAGTCCCGGTTTCTAAGGCTCCATCGACCATTTGGACAGGGATTTGGGCTTTATTACGATAGCCATAAGGTTCATCCATACCTAAGGTTTCATAGACGGGAATATCGATGATTTTTGCAGTTCTTTGTAAATTATTACTCACTTGATCCTGTTTAAATTTAAGCTGGGCTTCATAGGTCATATGCTGCAAGGGCATCGTTCCTGTATTTGAATATATCTTGTTTTCGATTTCAACACGATCTGGACTCTCTGTTAATATTTCTTCCAATCGTCCGTAACCAAAATTTTTATTCGTTTTAATGACTTTAAAACGAATATTTTCTCCAGTCAGAGCGCCTTCAATAAAAAGAGGGTAGTTATCTATTTTAACTACTCCCATTCCTTCATATGTTAAGTCAATAACTTCAGCTTCATAAGACTTATTTTTATCAACTGCATATTTTGGCTTTCTTTTTGCCATTCTCTAATCTCCTTTTTCTTCCTCGTATTCTTCTATCTGGTTAAAGAATTCTTTTTTGAAATCTTCAAGATGTTCACTGTTTTCATTTCCTTTTTCCAGCTGGCTCGCCATATTATCAACATCTGCAACAAATTCAATGTGTTGCTGCAAGTTAATAAACTCAACGGGTGTCATGCTACCCAATTCACCGTCTAAATTAACTTTAATAGGTTCTTCATCCAGCGACTCCACCTTGATATGAGAAGTCTTCGTATAGATAATATCTTTTTCACCTACATGCTGACCATTTGACAATATTTTGAAAAATAAATTTGCAATACGAACTACATTGTTCGTTTTTAATACGATGAGGGTGAAGTTTCCATCACCTGGTATAGAATCTGGAGCAACATAATTCAGCCCCCCAAAAGTTTCGGTTAAAGTCACAAAAATTAAGGATGCTTCTCCTTCATATACCCCGTCATCATAGGTAATTCTCACTACATCTGAATTCCTGGCTTCAGGTAATAATTCTGCTCCTTTAGCAAAATAGGCTAAATAGCCAAAAATAGTTTTTAGCTCTGAACTGACCCTGTAAGATAATTCTGTGAGTGTACCCATGGCTGCTATATTAACAAAAGTTCTTTTTCCTTTTGGACTTTTGGCATAGCCTATATCCATAGGGATCGTTTGTTCTTTATAAATACAGCGGGCAGCTTCCAGAATATTCGTTCGTGAAATACCTAGAGCATGAGCGTAGTCGTTACTTGTACCCCCAGGCACCACCGCAACAACAGGACGTTCAGGAAGAGGACTGATGCCAGCTACTACCTCATTAACTGTTCCGTCGCCGCCTGCTGCTATAATCAGGTCAAATCCGTCTTCAGCTGCACGTTTAGCTTCCTTTTGAGCAGATAAAGGTTCTGTAGTTGTGCGAAAAGCACTGGTTTCAAATCCTGCTTTTTCATAAATATCCAGTAGATCTGCTAAATTATCTTTCAGTAATTCACGGCCGGCAACTGGATTATAAATTAATCTTGCTTTCTTTCCCACAAGTCCACCTCCTCTTTATTTGTTTAATTATAGCATATCCTTACTCCTTTATGATATATCCTCAATCTCGAAAGTCGCAGTAAAACTAAAAGACCCACTCTTCGACAGAGTGAGTCTCGAAAATAAATTCACGATAAAATTAACGTTTATTAATTTCTTCAAGTAATATCTTATTAACCATTTCTGGGTTGGCTTGTCCGCGAGTCGCTTTCATCGTCTGTCCGACTAAGAAGCCTAAAGCACGGTCTTTTCCACCTTTGAAGTCCTCAATTGACTGCTCATTTTCATCTAAAATACCATTAATAATATCACTTAACTGACCCGGATCAGAGAGTTGCTTCCAACCATTCTTTTCAACCACTTCATCAGCATCTCCGCCATCAGCCATTAATTCAGCGAATAATTTTTTAGCAATTTTAGAAGAAATTGTACCGTCATTTACTAAGCGAATCATATCCGCTAAGTGCTGAGGAATAAAGTTTGTCTCTAAGATGTCTTCCTGCGTCTCATTTAAGTGTGCAGAGACATCTCCCATTAACCAGTTAGCAGCTTGTTTAGAATCTGCACCTAATTCAATCGTCTCATCAAAGAAATCTGAAATATTTCTATTAGCCGTTAAAACTTCTGCATCATATTCTGAAAGATCAAATTCTTCTACATAGCGTTTTCTCAATACATCCGGCATTTCTGGTAAGGCTTTGCGGGCTTCTTCTACCCACTCATCACTAATGTGGAAGGGTGCGATATCGACATCAGGAATAATACGATAATCAGCTTCTTCACCTTTAGCTCGCATTAATTCTGTCTTATTCGTATCTGGATGATAGCGCAACGTACCCCCTTGAACCGTTCCACCCGTCATGTAGATTTTCTCTTGACGCTTAATTTCATACTCAAGAGCTTTTTGAATATAATTTAACGAGTTTAAGTTTTTAATCTCTGATTTAGGGTTAAACTCTTCTTGACCGTAGGGACGCAGAGAAATATTCGCATCACAACGCAGCGATCCTTCTTGCATCTTCACGTCAGATACTCCTGAATAAAGAATTGTTTCACGAACTTTATCAAGAAAAGCATACGCTTCTTGAGGAGAGCGAATATCCGGCTCGGAAACAATCTCTATTAAAGAAGTTCCAGCTCGGTTTAAATCTGCATAAGAGTCATTATTGTTTCCATGTGTATTCTTACCTGCATCTGTTTCCAGGTGCAGACGTTCGATATGAATACGTTTATTTTTACCATCCACTTCAATATCCACATAGCCATCATGACCAATTGGATAAGGCATTTGGGAAATTTGATAGCCCAGAGGCATATCTGGATAGTAATAGTTTTTACGGTCAAACCAAGAATCTTGGTGAATATCCATGTTTAATGCGAGAGAGGCACGTAAACCATAGTCTATCGCTTTTTTATTTAATCTCGGTAAAACTCCTGGGTGAGCCCAGTCATAAGCATTCGTATTCTCATTAGGCTCTGCTCCAAAATGAGAAGGAGAAGATGAGAATATTTTAGTATCTGTTTTTAATTCAATATGGATTTCTAGACCGATAATCGTCTCTAAATTCATTATTAGTTTCCTCCATTCATTTCTGCATGAGCTTGATGATGGTCAGTTGTTGTTTGAAAAGCTTGACCGACTTGATATAATCTCGCTTCATCTTTAACTTGCCCGATAATCTGCATACCGACCGGCAGTCCTTGAGTTTGTCCTATTGGTAAAGTGAGGGCTGGCAGACCTGTTAAATTAACCATTGCAGCCAAAGCTGTTTCCAGTTCACCCACCTGATCTTCTCGCTCGCCGGCTAAGTTATGAGCAGTATCTGCTGTGATCGGTGTAATAATTACATCCACTTCTTCATAAGCTTTACTAAAATCTTCTTTTAATAAAGTACGGACTTGGGCCGCTTTAAAGAAGTAATCATCAATACGATCTTTAGAGATAATATAAGCCCCTTCTACAATACGGTCTTTAGTTTCACTTCCAAAAGCTTCTGTACGGGAATTAACATATAAAGATTCTAAGTCCTCATAATCTTCAGCTCGATGACCAAAGCGAATACCATCATAACGGTGCATAGATGTGAAAGATTCAGCTCTACCGATAAGAGCATATAAATCATTGGCATACGATGCATGTGGCAAGGAGACTGTTTTAATTTGTGCACCCTGAGCCTTTAATGTTTCTATTGCTGCTTGAACGAGCTCTTTAACATCTGAAGAAATTGCTTCATGATCGATAAGTTCGTCGACTATACCTATCGTTAAACCCTCTACTCCCGCATCAATATTTTCCAAATAATCTGCTGCCGGATCTGGTAAAGAAGTCATCTCAGCTTCATCATAGCCAGCAATGGCTTGTAGAACAATCGCATTATCTTTAACTGTGCGTGTCATCGGCCCCACTGTATCCAATGAGCCTGACATAGCGATTAGACCCAAACGCGAAACAAGTCCATAAGAAGGTTTCATTCCTACCAAACCAGTAAATGAAGCAGGCTGACGAATGGACCCACCCGTATCGGAACCAAGAGCAGCAGGCACTTGCCCTGCGGCTACACTGGCTGCAGATCCCCCGGATGAACCGCCAGGCACTTTAGATATATCCCAGGGATTAGCAGTTTTACCAAAGTAAGAAGTCTCTGTTGTCGCTCCCATAGCGAACTCATCCATATTTGTTTTACCCACAACTACAGCCCCGGCTTCTTTTAATTTTGAGTAAGCTGTTGAATCAAAAATAGCCTCATAGTTCTCCAGGTAACGACTTCCAGCCGTTGTTTTTTCACCTTTAATTAAAAGATTATCTTTAACAGCTACTGGAATCCCTTTGAGATATTCTCCCTCTTGAATTCCTTCTGAATCAATAGTTTGAGCTTGTTCTAAAGCTTTTTCTTTATTTGTAGAGATAAAAGCATTAATATCGCCGTCGCTTGCTTCAATTTGTGCAAATGCTTGTTCCACTAAATCCACGGCTGTGACTTCCTTATTAACTAACTGTTCATGTAGAGATATAATATTCGTATCAAAGAAACTCATTAGGCGCCTTCCTTTCCATCTTCAATCATTGCAGGTACTTCAATAAAATCATCTGCTGTTTGTTGTGGTACATTTCTAAACAACTCTTCACGTGTCTCTGATTTCACTATCTCATCCTCACGGAAAACATTTCTAACTTCATTACCAAAGAAAGTACTGTCTACTCCCTCGGTGTTCACTTCACTGATCCGTTTCATTCGCTCATCAATAACAGCTAAGCGCTCTTCTAACCTGCTGACATCTTCATCACTTAAGCTCAATTTGGCTGAGGCAGCGATTGTTTTAATTTCTTCATTTGAAATACTCATGATATTCTCCTATCTTTTATATAAATCAATTAAAAACATGACTAAAATAATGGCTTGATTCACCATTAGTGTACAAGAAAGCTTCAACATCATCCATAGAATCTACAGTAATTTCTACAGGGATATTAGTTGGCAGATGATTTTGTGCAGCAACCTCTAGATACTGAGCAAAAGCAATCATTTCTGCTTCTCCATAAAACTGAGTGGTGATGTCAATTTGAAGAGATTCAATTTGATCCCCCATATAAGAAGCTATACCGGTTACCCCGCTTAAATTAGGGAAAAACTGCTCTACTTCAGATTTAAAAGCTTCAAAACTCGTGCCAACAGGAGTCTCTTCTCCTTCAAGAGGTAACACTAATTTAGAAAAATCAAGATCTTCATATTCACCTAACTCATTTCCAGATAAACTCACTGTCTGGCTGATGTAATTTCCGCCAGCCAAGCTATCCCGCGGGCTTTGTTTGAATACAGCGAAAACAATAGGAACATCACTTAATGCTTCTACTTCCCTTACCTCATTCAGAATTTGATCAATCATCTCACGAGATTGATTTCTAATGTCTTCATCGGGTATGTCTTGAGATAAAACAGGACCAAATTGTTCAGCCTGGTAATAATCAACTGAATTCATGGCCAGCCCGATCATCATGCCGGCCAGCTGCATCCCATTTTCTGTCTGCATATAATAGTCTTGTTCCAGGACACTTTCTAAATAGATTGGTGCGCGCATCTCTGCTGACGTTTCCCCATTATCTGCCGGATTCAATCCTTGAGGGTTATCTGAACTTTCCCGCCTGACCCAAGCATTCACATTTTCTGAAGAAATAAATTGACCTTCTTCAAAAAAATGTGTGTCAGTCGAGAAATGTTGTCTGGCAAGTGACATTAATTCGGATTCAAAAGCTTTGATATTTATTGTAGAATTTAACCTTTGGGTAATCCCTCGCGATTGGCTTGGTCGATAAGTTCCCTCGCGAATAACTGGGCGATAGTAATCCCCAGTGGTTCCATAAAACGATGGAGTATCTTCCTCTTGTTCCAGATATTCTTCGGTGTCCTGGTCTTGACCCGGTTGGATTTGGGTATTTGAACAGGCTGTTAAAACCAAAAATATAAAAAGAAAAATGAACAGCCTTTTTAACTTTTCTTTTTTCATTACTGATCACTTCCTAGTAGATGTAACAAGTCGGCTTCTGTCCAAATCTCAGTACCCAGTTCCTTAGCTTTACTTAGTTTACTTCCCGCATTTTCACCGGCAATTAAGAGGTCTGTGTTTTTAGATACACTGCCAGTTACTTTACCCCCAGCCTGTTGGATAAGCTCAGAAAGCTCCTCCCGCTTCATAACCTCCAACTTACCTGTCAATACGATTGTTTTTTCTTCTAATTGACGGGTCACGGATTCTTCGATATCAACCCCAGCATCTAAATAATCCATATTAATCTGAAGAGTTTTTAACTTGTCGATAAGTTCTTGAGTCTCTTCCAGCTGGAAAAAATTCTGGATAGAATCTGCAATAATTTCCCCGATACCTTCAATCTGTAATATAGCCTCAAAATCAGCCTGCATCAACTTATCCATGGACTGAAAAGACCGGGCTAACAGTAAGCTGGCTTTAGAACCTACATGGCGAATACCCAATCCAAAAATTAAACGTTCCAAGGAATTTGACCGGCTGGCATCTATAGCCTCCACTGTATTACTTGCAGACTTCTCACCAAAGCGTTCCAACTGGATTAAGTCTTCTTTCTTCAATGTGTACAGGTCACTGACATCTTGAATCAATCCTTCATCATAGAGTTGGCGAATAACTTTTTCACCTACTCCGTCGATGTTCATCGCATTTCGTGACACAAAATGAATCATTTTTTCTACTACTTGAGCGGGGCACTGGGGATTGACACAGCGAAGAGCAACTTCCTCTTCCAAATGCACCAAATCACTCGCACATACCGGACATTGACCCGGTATAGAATAAGGCTGACTTTCGTCACCTCTCTTGTCAAAAATTACCCGGATTACTTCTGGAATAATATCTCCTGCTTTTCTTATCAGGACCCGGTCTCCTAAACGGACATCCTTCTTTTGAATCATATCAACATTATGGAGAGTTGCCCTTTGGACGGTAGAACCATCAAGTAATATGGGCTCCATCACTGCTGTCGGAGTAACCACCCCGGTCCGTCCCACTGTCCAGTCAATCGAAAGGACAGTGGTTTCTGCTTCTTCAGCAGGGAACTTGTAGGCAACTGCCCACCGGGGAGATCGAGCGGTAAAGCCTGCCTGGTTCTGGATAGAAAATTCATTCACTTTAACTACTATACCGTCAATATCATAAGGTAAAGCCTGGCGGCCTTCCTGATATTTCTCAATATAATCTACGATATCCTGAATATCTTGGAGCTGGGTGTGTTCCTGGTTCACAGGAAGCCCCAGCTTTTCAATCAAGTCCAAAGCTTCATCTTGAGAAGAGACGCCATATTGCTCAGCTTGAACAATGGTATAGAAAAATCCACTTAATTTACGTCTTTGAGTCACAGATGGATCCAAGTTACGGATCGTTCCAGCAGCTGCATTTCGTGGATTGGCGAATATTTCTAAGCCTTCCAATTCTCGCGCCTGATTTAATTCCAGAAAGGAACGCTTAGGCATATAAATTTCTCCTCGAACTTCGATATCTATGGCTTGAGTGAGTTTTTTTGGAATCATACGGATACGCTTGATATTCTCAGTCACATTTTCTCCAACTGTTCCATCTCCACGAGTTGCGGCTTCTACTAATTCTCCCTCTTCATATCTTAGATTAATAGCTAAACCATCAATTTTCAACTCAGCTGTATAAGTATAAGCACTTGCTGTCAGTCTTTGTAAACGTCTGTCAAAAGCGCTTAACTCCTCTATATCAAAAGCATCATCCAAACTCATCATAGGAGTAGAATGAGCAACTTTTTCAAAACCCTCTAAAAGTTGTCCCCCTACTGCCTGAGTGGGTGAGTCCAAGTGAATAAGTTCAGGAAAAGCCTCTTCCAAAGTAACTAATTCATAGTAAAGTTGATCATATTCTTCATCCGTTACAGACGGCTGGTCTAAGACATAATATTCATGACTGTACTGCCAAAGTAGTTCCTGCAATTCATCGACTCGATGCCTTGCTTCGTTAAATGTAATGTCTTTCATCCAACTGTCTCCTTTTATAATTTTTCAACAGGTGCAAAAGCTGCAAGTAATTTTTTTACTCCCTCTGAAGGAAATGCTATATCCAGCTGCATATCATCTCCTTCACCAGAGACAGCCACTACAGTTCCTTGTCCCCATTTTTTATGCTGGACCTTATCCCCCAGCCGCCATTCTACTTTTTCAGCACCAGATGCCCCTGTTGGAGTATAGGGTGTTGAAAATGCACGCTTTCTCGGGTTTTTTTCTCGACGTTTTTGGTGACTTCGAAAAGGCATGAATTGTTCAGATTGACTGTCTTCATATTCAAGCATCTTCTCATCTATCTCTTCAATAAAACGAGACTCTGGATTGGCATTGGTACGACCATACAGTGTTCTAGAATAAGCATTCGTAAGATAAAGCTTTTCCTCTGCCCGTGTAATACCTACATAAGCCAGGCGACGCTCTTCTTCAAGTTCTTCTTCATCCATGGCAGCTCGAGATAAGGGAAAAATCCCTTCTTCCATACCCACTAAAAATACGATAGGAAATTCCAAACCTTTAGCAGAGTGCAGCGTCATAAAAGTGACTTCTTCTTGGTACTCTTCAGAAATATCTGTGTCTCTCACTAATGAAAGATCTGTCAGGAAGTCAATGAGAGAGTGCTCTTCTCTGTCACCTTTTTCATATTCAATAGCGACCGATTTAAACTCTTCTAAGTTTTCAATTCTGGATTGGGCTTCATTGGTCTTCTCTTTTTCTAACTCGCGGATGTAACCTGATCGGTTTAACACTTCTTCAACCAGTTCATCAACAGGCAGATATTCTTCCATTTTTCTCAACTCTTGAATCATGGTCGCAAATTCGAATACTCCTTTTTGAGCTCTGCCTGTCACTGAGGTAGAGTCGACATTCAAGGCGGTCTCATAAAGTGACCAGCCCATCGCAGAAGCTGAATCTTGTAAACGTTCTAGTGATCGAGCGCCAATTCCCCGTTTAGGCACATTAACCACTCGATTAAAACTGAGATTATCGACCGGATTGACAATCAAGGTCAAATAAGCAATTAAATCTTTGATTTCTTTACGATCATAGAACTTCAAGCCTCCGACTATTTTATAAGGCAGACTGGAAAATTTAAACGTATCCTCAAAGGAACGGGACTGGGCATTGGTTCGATAAAGCACAGCGAAATCATCATAAGACAGATGGGCATTCTCAGCCATCTCAGCCTTTATTTTAGTCACGACAAACCTTGCCTCATCTTCTCCCGATTGAGCACGGTAATATGTTATTTTTTCACCCTGTTCATTATCTGTCCAGAGATCTTTCTCTTTTCTTTGAGAATTATTTTCAATCACACTATTGGCTGCTTGCAGAATCGTTTTAGTTGATCGATAATTTTGTCCCAGATAAATAGTTTTAGCCTCAGGAAAATCTTCTCCAAAGCTTAATATATTAGAAATATCAGCCCCCCGCCAGCCATAAATACTTTGATCAACATCTCCAACAACGCACACATTTTGAAAACGGGTACCTAAGAATTTAATCAGCTGATATTGCGCATGATTGGTATCTTGGTATTCATCTACATGGATGTATTGGAATTTACTTTGATAGTACTGTAAAACTTCTGGATCTTCTTGAAAGAGCCGGACAGTCTGCATGATTAGATCATCAAAGTCTAGGGATTCACTTTGGCGCAGCTCTTGTTGATACGCCTTGTAACATCTAGCTACAATTTCTTGGTAAAATCCGGTATTTCTTTTTTGAAATTGAATATCATCCACCAGTTCATTCTTAGCCTGAGAAATCGCAGCCAGAATAGATTTAGGTTTATATTGTTTAGGATCTATATTCAATTCTTTCAAAATACGCTTCATCAAAGTCTGCTGCTCAGCTGGATCTGCGATTGTAAAAGACCTGCTGTAACCGATACGATCAATATCTCTTCGTAAAATACGTACACATAAGGAGTGAAAAGTTGATACCCAGACATCCCGGCCGCCCTTTTCAACAAGAGAGGTCACCCGTTCTCTCATTTCACTAGCGGCCTTATTCGTAAAAGTAATCGCTAGAATATTCCATGGATTAACAGCTTTTTCTTCAATGAGATAAGCAATACGATGAGTCAATACCCGTGTTTTACCACTGCCTGCCCCAGCCATTATCAACAATGGCCCCTCCGTATGTTTCACGGCCTTTACTTGTTCCGTATTTAAATCAGTTAAAATATCTCGGCTTCTTGCCAACTTTATTCCTCCTTATGAAAAATCACATGTTTTATTATATCAAAATTCACTATGAATTTATATCTTTCAAGTCAACTTACATAGTTTCAATCTTAAAAAGGATGACCGGCCGGCCCTTGAAAAATATTCATGATCATTTGATTAAATAAAATTCTCAGCTCACGACGAGCATAGGGATAATCATTATTTGTCAGATAGATGAGCAGCTGAGACAAGTGTTTTATCTTTTCTTTTTGACTGCCGTTTATCACATCCTGAATGTAACCTTTCTGCTCAAAAATAGTATGCAAGGTCTGTATCATTAAGCGGACATTGTAGTCATTGCCGGCATAGCTTAAAAAGTCGGTCCAGAATTGAAGCTCTGCTTTTAAGAAAGCTTCTGCTTCTCCTGTTTTTTCTTCTTCTTGCATCTTGATAAGGGCTTCTTGCAGAGCGGAGGTTATGTAGTCAATTTCTCTTCTTTCTAGCTCTTGCAGATAATGCAGAGACATTAATTCAAAAAATTCCACAGCTTCTTGAAAATCCTTCTTGCTTATTTTTTTAGGAGCTACAAGGACTCCTTTATTATTAAGATGCTCGATATAACCTTCTTCTTCTAATTGAACAAAAGCATGTCGGATGGGGGTGCGGCTCATACCTAATTCTTTTGAGATATCCTGCTCTTTAATAGGCTGGCCTGAAAGCCACTCAGATTCTTCAATTTTTTTCTTCATATATTCATAGGCTTCCCGGGTACGATTCATTATTCTTCCTTTCCTGTTTTCTCTAAAGAGAAAAAAACCGCCTTTTCAGACGGTTCAACATATCGTAAGTAATTACAATTAAAAATAAAGTTTTTCTCTCACTTCTTGGATCTCATATTGATCTTCTGAAGTGAAAGTGACATGGCCGAATGGATGTGAATTTTTGGTTTCATTATAGTAATAAACCTTTCCTTCAGGATAATTAATCAACAGTTCGACTACCTTTTCAAATTGTCCACTATAGAAAGGAAAAGATAAGCTCGCCTCATGATGCTTAATTTCTGGGACTGACCAGTTGGTAACTGTCCGCACAAACAATTCATATTGCGTTAAATTTTGTGCATCAAATGTATTAATACCTGCTAATGTTGTGAAAGGTGAAATTTCTTTGACATATAAAATTCCAGATTCGCTAATCAAAAAATCAAGGGATAAAATCCCGATATAATCAAAGGACTCAGCAATTTGATAGGTAATACGATAAGCTTCCAGGGCGAGCTGATCCTCAATTTCAGGCGGATTCATCGTAGATTTTAATCGGTTTTTATCATATTCTGTCTCACAAAGTGCGACTGGATGAACCTGGCCCTGCACATCAACAGCAACTGTAATGTTTAATTCTGTTTGAGCTCCAATAAAAGATTCTTGAATGCAAGTCATCTCCAACATTTCATCAGATAACTGTTCAATCTCCTCTTCATTGCTTATTATCGTTCTGGCATAGTCATAATCCTTGGAAAAATTATTAGATATTAAGGCAGGATAACCCGTTGATTCAGCAGCTTCTTTAACATCTTCCTTGGAAAGCACAGTGGAATAAGGTGCAACATTAATATTTAGTGAGTCAAAAGTTATTTTTTGCAGAGCTTTATCTTGGGCTAGAGAAAGAATCTCATCCCCTTGTGGAATATAGGTCTCATTCATCATCATACCAATCATTTCATTGCCTATATTTTTACTTGTATAGACTAAACAATTAACATGTTGAGCAAATTGTTTTAATTGCCCACGGTCTGTTAAAGAGCCTATCCAATGCTCATCCGATATCGATCCCGCCATATTCATCTCATCTTCATTATAAACATAGACCTGATAACCCATTCTCAATGCAGTCTGAGTAAAGTATAAAGCATCTACATTATCACCAATCACGCCGATGATTCTACCGGGAATAATCCATTCATCCATTTCACAAAACTCCTTGTCTTTTCATTCATAAAAGAAGCTGGGCCTTTTAAAGCTCCAGCTAAATGTTTAATTTTCCTGCTTAATATTATCGTAAGGGTCCTTATTATCTTCTTCTGTCTCTTCTTCCAAAACATGCAGATACAGGCTCGAAACTCTAGCCCCCTCGACACTCTTAATTGATAATTCATAGCGGTCAATTTGAATCGATACTTCTTCAGCAGAATCTTCAGGTGAATCAAACTCTATTTCATTAGGTATAGTCCCTGTCTGTGTAATGAAGTATCCTGCAATGGTATCTACAGCTTCAGAAGAAGCGATGGTATTAAAATATTCATTAAAGTCATGCAGCGGCATCGATCCCTCAATCACGTAATGAGAGTCATCGATCTTTTCGATATAAACATCTTGAGGAGCATCATATTCATCATCAATATCTCCTACAATTTCTTCGATAATATCTTCGATGGTGATAATCCCAGAAACCCCGCCATACTCATCTATGACAATCATCATGGTATTATTTGTTCTCTGCATTTCATAAAGAAGGTCGTCAATATAGATCGTTTCTGGAACAAACTGGGCTTCATTCATGATATCGTATAAGTCGACTTCGTATAAAGGTTGCTCTACAGAAGCTTTTAATAAGTTTTTTACATGAATGATACCAATGACATTATCTTTTTCTTCATTATACATCGGCACTCTTGAATATTGTAGTTCCAATAATTTATCCATATTACTTTCAGTGCCGTCATCATAATCTATCATATAAGCATCTGTTCTTGGCACCATCAGTTCTCTTACAATTTTGTTGTCCAGGGACAGAACTCCTTCCAGCATCGACAATTCTTCCACATCAATCGCCATATCTTGGTGGCTGCGCGCTAAGTAAGCCCGAAATTCATCACGTGTCATTTTCTCTTCAGTTGCAGTAAAATCAACAGGAGTCATCCTTTTTAGAACATTCGTTGATGTGCTGAGAAGCCATATCAACGGTTTGAAAAGAGTATTTACAAATGATATTATCCCGCCCGTGGACTTTGCAATTTTTTCAGGCATCTGTAGAGCAAGCGCTTTGGGATACAATTCACCAAAAACTAAAGTAATATATGAAATAATCAAAGTAATAATCACAACAGCCAAGGTCTGAGCTGCCGGAATTCCTCCTAATAAAGGTTCAATATATTGAGCAATCGATGTTGCTGCAGAGGCAGAGTTTAGAAATCCAGCTAAAGTAATAGCAATTTGAATCGTTGATAAAAAATCATCTGAATTATCAAGTAAAGCTAATACTCTGTGAGATTTTTTATCCCCCGCTTCAGCTTCATCCTCTAGTTTTCTTTTATCTACACTTACATAAGCCATTTCAGCAGCAGCAAAGAAAGCATTAACTAAAGTTAAGATAATAACTAAAATAAGTTGTCCCAACAAGGGACTGGCACCTGCAGATTCTTCCATAAGTTTTCTCCTTAAAGACATGTTTTCTAACCATTAATTGGATTCATTATAGCATTAGAACTCAGGGCTGACAATTAAGACTTGCACTAATCATATTGATACAAATGGTATTCTTCAATTAACCCAATCAACTTGGCAGCATAATTTGGATCTGTCGCATATCCTGCTTCTTGTAAAGCATAGGCTGCTTCTCGATAATTAGAGGCATACAAGACGTCATGATAGATTTGAGGGTCGTAGGATGTTCCATTGACTAATAATACAGCATGATCTTCCATCGATTCTTCAAAGCTGTTGTAGATCCTAAAAGGCTCATCAACCGTGATGAACTCTCCACCACTAAATTCTTGAGTTAAATAAGTGGAATCTTCATCTTCCCCTTTAATC
This sequence comes from Atopococcus tabaci, assembly GCA_030535975.1. Classification (GTDB taxonomy): domain Bacteria; phylum Bacillota; class Bacilli; order Lactobacillales; family Carnobacteriaceae_A; genus JAUNQW01. Next base: position 57,703 of record JAUNQW010000007.1, read on the forward strand.
CCATATAAATTATTACTTTCCTTCGCTAAGTCACTCCGTCCCCAATCCGATTCCAGTATGGCTTGGGCCAGGCTGATACTGGATAATACATGGTAAGTCTGCTGATTTCTTTGAGCAGATGAGGCCAGGTAATCAATAAACTCCTGCCGGGTCATGTTTTTTTCGAGAGTTGTTTGAGCAGATTCCTCATCCTTTTTTCCCGAAGTAACAGTCATGTAGTGAATCGTACTCAGAGCCAATAGAAACATAGCCAAACTAATAAAAATGGCAAAAACAGCCTGTTTTAAGGCTGTTTTCTGACCTTTTCTTCTTTTATATCTTTTATATTTTCTCAATTTATATTACTCCTGTCCTAACTGGCTGTCTCTTACTTCAATTAGGGCATGATATTCTTCAAGACTTAGATTCTTTTCAGTCATAAATTTTGCATTTTCTTTACCGACATAACGGTAGTGCCAAGGCTCAAAATAAACACCTGTAATATCTATTTTTTCTTCAGGATATCTCAAAATAAAACCATGATTATTCATCGTATCAAGATAGTAAGAATAAGATTCTTCCTCAGAAAACTCCCGGGTCAATCCGCCTCCTCGCTGGTGAAAGTCCTGGCCGATAATATCTACAGCCAGCCCGGTATGATGCTCGCTTGCTCCCGGAGGCTGTTGGAAGCGGTAAGTCATTTCCAATGCTTCTTCCTGCTCATAGCCCTGAGACAGATAGCCATTGAGCGTATGGTTAAAGTTGTTCTCTTGATGTTCAATTGTTCTAAAGCCTGATATCAGCTGCATCGGATACCCGTCTTGCTCAGCTTGTTCAGCCCATGCATTGAAATCCCTTAAAATTCTTTGGTCTATTAATTGATCCCCGGCTGTCGTTTCTAAGGGCCAGTTCAAATCATATTTAATTCGATTCTCCCGATTAATTAAGGTTAACTCCCAGTTAGAAGTTTCAACACCTAGCGGAATATCCCCTATCAAGGCTAATTGTTTGTCGCTCAAATCGACATCTAAGTTTCTGGGTGAGCTGACGTCTTGATTAACATATTCTTCAGGCACCTTCTCTTGAGGGGCAGAACTTTCCTCACTTGGTTCTTGTTGTTGCGCTGATAAAAAATGTCCCATGGTTTGACATCCCGTGAGAGAGATTAAGATAAATAATAACGGTATTAGGTATTTAAGCCTTTTTTTCATCCTCTAACTCCTTTTTACTTAACTCCACACTTTTCTTCACGAACTGTCTGTATCTTATAATTAATTACCCTATTTTGAAAGCCACTTTAAGATAATATTCACTTTATTTATTTTATTAATCCTCATTCAGTGCATCTATCATTTTTGTTTTTTTCAATTTAAAGTGCATGAAAAACATGACAACAGCTGAGAATAAAAGTGTTAAAAGAGCGGAATAGATATAACTGGATAAATGAATATGACGGCCGAACATTAAATCATCAAATTCTACAACACGGACGATATACTGATGGAGAAGTGCTCCCAGCATACTTCCAAAAATTATTCCCAGTAAGGTCAGAAATATATTTTCTCTAAAAATATACATTGAAACCTCATTGTCATAAAAACCAAGAACTTTGATAGTCGCCAGTTCTTTTTGCCTTTCTCCAATATTAACATTCGTTAAATTATATAAGACAACGAAAGCTAACAAAGCAGCTGCTATAATCAGCATAGTAACTACAAGGTCTAAGCTGGATAGTGATTCTTCGAACTGCTCGGCAATTTCCGTAACTGACAGCACACCATTCACAGACTCATGTTCCACAAGTTCATCACTTAGGAGAGCTTCCTTTTCTGAGTTCAGCTGATACATCAACCAGGCTTGGTTTGTTTTCATCGTTTCATTCATAATTGACTCATAAGCTTCGGGATGAAGATAAGCATAGTGACCTTGATAATTTTTAACAACACCTTCGATCAAAAATTCATAAGTCTCGTCTTCCTCACTTGTTGCTTCTAAAGTATCTCCTTTAGATAAACCTTTCATTTCAGCGATTTTCTCAGTGATTAAAATACCTTCTTTAGGAAGAGCTGATATTTCACCTGATTCTACATCTTCTAAATTGATATAGGCGCCAAAACTACCTACATCATGAGGACTGACGAGACTCAAGTTTTGGTCATTTTCTCCCTCAACTTTAAGTGTTAAATCTTCTACAGTTAGAGAAAGACCTGCATCAATTAATTCATTGTCGGATACAGCCTGCTCAAAATTATCGACATCTTCAGGATCTGCATCTTTATAAAGTGATACGACAGCATCATATTGATTAATTTGACCAAACTGACCATCCAAAACATCATTTAAAGAATCTGAGATACCGAATCCCATCACCATCAAAGCCATGCAGCCTGCGATTCCAAAAATAGTCATAAACATACGTTTTTTATATCTGAATAAATTACGTAAGGTGATTTTATAGTTAAAACTCAGTGCGTTCCATAAAGGAGTAATTCTCTCCAAAAGGATACGCTTACCTTGTTTAGGTGCTTTAGGATGCATGAGATCAGCAGGACTGGATTGAAGAGATGGAACGAGAGCAAATAGAGCAGCCCCTAAAGTGGCTAGCACGGCACCGGCTAAAGAGGTCCAGGTTATCCAAGGATAAGTTGTCAAAATAACATCCGGCATCGTATAGAGTGAGCCGTAAGCATTGTAAATAACCGTCGGGAAAATCACATAGCCGATAAGGCCAAGTAACCATCCGGACAAACCGGCTAAAAAGGCATAGGTGACATATTTCAAAGCTGTCTGGCTATTATTGTAGCCGAAAGATTTCAGAATTCCCATTTCTAATCGGCCTTCGTCTACCATGCGAGTCATAGTAGTCAGGCTGACTAAAATAGCTACAATAAAGAAAAAGACCGGAAAGACTCTGGCAATCGCTTTGATTCTGTCAGCATTTCTTCCATAACCTGCATAAGCAGGATCATCACTGCGGTCTAAAACCATGACACTCGCATCTTCTAACTGCGTCAATTGATCATGAGCTTCTTCTATATCAGCTTCTGCCTGGTCAAATTCTCTTTCTGCTTCTTCTTTTTCCTGATTAAAATCTTCCAAGCCTTCTTCATAAGCTTGCACTTGGCTCCTGAGAACTGGCGGGAGTAAATCTGCCGGACGGTCTAATAGACCATTATCATCCAGCTGATCAGCTATCCTGTCCAATTCCTCCTGGCCTTCTTCCAGTTGATCTCTACCCGCTTGCAGATCGGCTTCAGCTTGCCCCAAATCGGCCTTTCCTTCTTCATAAAGTTCTTGAGCTCTTTGGCTGACTTGGTCACTTAATAAAGAATCGACTTGTTTATTCTTCTTTTCTATAAAATTTTCATATTCTTCAGTATAAGATTGGTATTCATCAGCTTCAGGATATTTGATAAAAGCCTGCTGATAAACATCCGAGTCAAAGTCTTTTTCATTGACTAAGGCAAATGCTTCAAGGCTTCCATTGCCAACATCTGTATAACCTCGCTGGCCATTTTCAATATATAAAGAACTATTCACAAGCCCTACGATCTCGTAAGTTTGATCAGTCAGATGATCCAGCTGCTCACCCTCCCCTTTAGATACTTCGAGGATATCCCCAATCTTATAATTTTTCTGCGCAGAATCATAAGCATCTAAAGCTATCTCTCCTTCAGCTTCAGGCAGACGTCCTTCTGCCACCTGCCACTGATTCACCTCATCTTGATCCGGATTTGAAGCATAGCTGTAAATACGCGTTAAAGAATTCCCTTCAGATATAAATGCATCCTCAAAATAAGTGGCTTGAATGGTCATATCTTCTTCCATATTTTTTTCTAAACTTTTAATATCTTCATCTACTAAACCGATACTCGATCGAATAATCTGATCCGAACGATTGGTCGTCTTAAAATATTGATCTGAAGTATGTTCCATCACATAACCTGAAGCAAATACACCTACAAACATAGCGACACCCAGCATAACAATGATAAGAATGGAGATAAAACGAGCCTTGGTGTGCCATAGGGTACGAAAGGTATTCTTAAAGATACTTTTTAATTTCAAACTGTGCCTCCTTTCTTTTTACCATTCAATCTCTTCTATAGGACTCGGTTGAGGATTGACCTCCATATTTCTAACAGATGCATCCTGAATATCGATGATGCGATCTGCCATATCCGCAATAGCTCGATTGTGGGTAATGACAATCACAGTAGCATTATAATTTTTGATCGCAGCATGCAATTCACTCAATACTCTTTTACCTGTTTCGTAATCTAGGGCTCCAGTGGGTTCATCACAAAGTAATAACTTAGGCTGTGTGGCAATAGCTCTCGCTATAGCCACCCGCTGCTGTTCCCCTCCCGATAACTGGGCTGGAAAATTATCTAATCGGTGTCCTAGCCCTACACTTTCTAAAATCTCTACAGGATTGAGAGGATTATTAGCAATTTCAGTTGCCATTTCTACATTTTCTTTGGCTGATAAATTAGGAATTAAATTATAGTTTTGAAAGATAAAACCAACATCCTCGCGGCGGTATTTTGTAAGTTCTTTAGGTTTATAGGTTGCAATATTTTTACCATCAATAATAATTTCTCCTTCATCCGGAGAATCCATACCGCCAAGCAGATTAAGCACTGTTGACTTCCCTGCCCCGCTTGGTCCCACAATAACCGTGAACTCTTTTTCTTCTATTTCAAAATTCATATCTTTATTGGCAGCAGTTTTATTTTTACCTTCACCATAATATTTAGACACATGTTTCAATTCAATATAAGCCAATTGATCTCCGCCTTTCATTACTTATTTTAATGATTAAATTTATCAAGTAAAACTTAACTTATTATTAATTTATATTAGCTATCTTAAAGCATTTTTTTAATAAAAAAATGCTATGCTCTCAGCATAAACATTAGTAAGCAGCTTATTAAAAAGCTCAATCTTCCTCCGATTGAGCCTGCTGCATTAGGCGTAAAAATAGATTGACATAAACATTGAAGCAGCTGCAGCGACTACGAAAACATGCCAAATGACGTGCATCCAAGGCTTGGACTTTTGTTTATAAAAAATCGTACCGATTGAATATAAGAGCCCGCCTATGAGCAGCCATAAAAGACCATTGACATCAGCGTTTGTGAGAAGAGGTTTGATAAGAAAAACAGCACACCAACCCATAGATAAATATAAAATAGTGCTGAGTCTTGGAAATTTGTCCAGATAAAGAACCTCAAAGACAATGCCGGATAGAGCAATCACCCATATAATTGTTAAAAAGACATACCCAAATGCTCCATCAACCACATTAATAAGATAAGGAGTATAAGTTCCTGCTATGAGTAAATAAATAGCCGAGTGGTCAATCTTTTGAAAAAAAGTACACGCTTTAGTATAAGACAAACTGTGATAAAGAGTTGAGGCCAGGAATAAAAGAATATTGGAGGATCCATAAATGATATAAGAGACAAGGGTACTGACCGAATTTGTTTGTATTCCTTTCGAAATAAGTAAAACCAAACCAAGAATACTCAAAATTACAGCTAAACCATGGGTAAGAGCGTTAAAAACTTCAGCAGATATGGATTTTGGCTTCGCTAATCGGAGACTTGGATTTGCTTGTTGAATCTGGTCCATGTGTTTTTCCTCCCTCTAAATAACTACCAGCAGCGCACATTTCTTTAAAATATATGTACTTTTATATTAACATTTTTATCTAAAAAACCCATAATTAAGCTTACCATACCCTCCAAGCTTAATTACAGGCATTATATTCTATTAAATTCAACAAACTTTTTTGACAGCAGTGCTAAATCATCTCTTTAGTTTCATTCATTTTAGATTTGGGTTGAATAAAGTGTATGTTTTCTACTATACATTCTAGAACATAGATTTTATTATTATCTTTTTCATAATGACGGGACTGCATTTTTCCAGTAATTCCTAACAAATGACCTTTTTTACAATATTCATCTATAAGTTGAGCACGGTTGCCCCATGCAACAAAAGGAATAAAATCAGCATCTTCATTGTCCTTTGTCTGATAAGGCCGATTAATGGCCAGGGTGTTATTCAAAACAGCTGTGCCGTCTTGTGTCTGATTTAAATTGATTTCTCTACATATTCTTCCTATAAAAGCGACTTGATTCATCTTTTATCTCCTCCTAAAGATAACTTACGTAAGAGGAGGGAGTATTTTTTATATAAAGTCAAATAACGTTGTCCAAAAACTGGGAGTAAAAATATCAAATGGATTTCCCCCACCGATAACACTGTAGCCGATAAGAGCACCCAGTAAAAATAAGAGTATAAAAACACCTATTATAATTACTGTTCGAACAGTTACTTTTCTTAATCTTGTCAGAATATTTTTATCCACAATCTTCACCTTATTCATCTTGTTTTATTCTATATTAATTTTATCATAAATTTTTATTTTAAAATAAAAACATTCAAATTAAATTCTTTCACCATTTCAATAATTTAATTTGAATGTTCATTTTTAATTTTGTTTTTCAAATACTTTAGAAATTTCTTCTATATCTAAACCATTTTCATCTAACTTAACCCGCTCGATATCTGCATTTAAAGCAGCTAGTTTTTCAGCAAACTTATAATATCCTCGATCTAAATGGTAGAGATTA
>JAUNQW010000041.1 GCA_030535975.1 Atopococcus tabaci
GAAAGCCGCGATCGCTGTGCAGGAGTGTGTGGGTCGGCACAAGATCGTCTTCGATCTGACGGACGGTATCACGGACTAAGGCATTGTTATTGTGTTTGGATAATTGAAAGGCCACTATTTTATTTGATCCATAATCGAGTATAGCGCTGAGATAAGCTTTGGAGTGCTGGCCATACTTAAATTCCGTCACATCGGTTAATAAGACGTCCATCGGCTTGTATTCCTTCTGGAATTCTCTATTGAGGATATTCTCGGCGACATGTGTCGCTTTGTGAGGTTTGTAGGTATACCGTTTCCGACGGATAACGGCTCTCAAACCCAACAGCTTCATCAAGCGATAGACACACTTATGGTTCACTCTGGCATTCATGAAATGGTTCAGATAAATAGTGATGCGACGATACCCATAAATGCCTTTGTGCTCTTCATAGACTTGAAGAATTAATTCAACCAGCTTTCGCATTCGCTTTTCCGACGTAGTCGGCTTTCGCTTCAGCCACTTATAATAACCGGCTTTACTGACACCTAATGCTTCACAGAGATGGATTACTTTGAATCCTTCTTTTTGTAGTTTCTTGATCGTTTGGTATTCCGCCTCATACCTCGTCTGCGTGACATCAACTCTCTTTCCACTTCTTCTAACTTTTTTAACGCCGCGTTCTCCGTTTCCAGATACTCATTACGTGCCTTTAAAGCCGCATTTTCAGCCCGAATTCTTTCTTCTTCTGTTTGAATAATGTCCGGTTTCCCGCGACCTCGTCCATCGACGAGTCCGTCTGGACCGTGTTCTTTGTACTTTTGAACCCACGAATAGACATTATTGTAGGATACCTGGTGTTTTGCAGCTGCTTCTTTATAGGATAAATTATTGGCTAGATAGTCTTTGACAATTTGAAGCTTTTCTTCTTGTGTTGTTTTTCTACCTTTCATCGTATACACCTCGGGTTTTGGAGAGTAACTCCTGATATTTTCCCCTTTAGTATACTTTATTATCCAATTTCTAACAGTGTCGGCCGATGGAATATTATATTTACGAGCCAGTTGTTTGATTGGCGTTCCTTCTTCGAAATATTCTTGAATAACTGCCTTCTTAAGTTCTTTGGTGTAATGATTATTTTTAGAGTTGGTTTGAATTCCTGAAAGACCATATTCTTGGTATCTAAGGATTTTCTGACCGAAGGTCGAATCACTTAATAATAAACCATAATCTTCACTTAACTCTCTAAAACTTTTTCCTTCTTCAAGATATAACAGAATATATCGCTCAAGTTCTTGAGCCGTATGTTTACTGTTTGAACGCACAAAAAATCCCCCTAAAGTAGTTTTACTTTTTAAAGTGTCTACTTTAGGGGGAGCATATCAAACCATTTCCCTAGTGGAGCTTTCTTTCTACAAATTTTTCATTTTGAAATTTCATTGTTTCCTCTATTTTCTTCTTTCAGAATTTACGCTTTAGGGTTTTGGTTACCTTTTGGACATAAGGGATTTTGCTATCAAGAAAATTAGTGAGTGATTATATTGATTTGACTTCAATGCTATATCTAACTATGATTATAGCATGATTGTCAAGATAGATTAATTTTACTAAATGTCCTTTTCATGCTACTAACCGTATCTTCCCAACTTATCTCAGATGCATATTCATTGTTAGATCTATATCTTTCCCATAAATTTAATAAGACTTCTGATGACTCTATCGACTGAATATACTCAGAACTATAATTTTTGATATTTTCAAATGTTCCTCTACTTGTAGATGTTTTTATAAATGCTTCTCTCAATAAATCATGATTTAGATTAGATTCATGTAATTCCATTAATATATAAATATCATAATAATCACGCATCCTCGTAGTTGCTGTTCCTCTTGATAGAATAGTTTCGAGTTTTTCAGCAAATATAGTCTCTAAGTTATAAGCAAGAACTGATATAGTTCTATCTTCTAATAAGAATTGAAATTTATATTCAATAGCTCTCGGAGTTATTTTATCACCTGTGGTAATGTCTACCTTCATGGTTTGCCTAGTTTTATCTAATACAGATTCAATTGATACTCTTATCCCCGGATATTCAGATTCATCTCTAATACTTTCAACTTTAGATAATCTCATAAGTACGCCATCGTTAACAGGTATAGATAGAATTTCATTAAAAACATTCTTAAGCTTGTCTTCATTTAATTCAAAACCTCTTATGGTAGCATCCATGTCCATCGTTGCTCTAGCATCGATACCAACCATTGCAGCAATAAGCATACCTCCTTTTAATATAAATTGATCTCTATATTCAGATAATGATATTCTTTCCAATAACCTTTCAAGCATAAAATTTCTAAGAAGAATTTCAGCATTAATTCCTTTGTCTCTAGACAAATTTCTAATTAATGCTTTTAACTGAGTTGACGTTTTCACAGTAGGACCTCCGAGTAAGTTCTTAGAACATTTTCTATTCGTAGCTCTTTAGCATATTTCATTAATTTATTTAAATCTTTTTCCTTCCTACTAAAGTATCTTTTAATAGAATCATTTATAATAGCAGGGTCTTGATTATTTCTATCTCGTAAAATATCACAAATAGTTCTTTCCATATTATAAGTCTTTACTTCATTTCCAAAGGTTGTTTTTTTAGTGCATAAACCTAGTTCAAACCACTCTTTTTTTATGGTATGAATAATAAAACCTTCTTCTTTAAGCCTAGAAGGATTATAACCTTGCGGCACTGTAACAACATATTTTAAAGGATCTCTATCTGTTAAATCATGGAGATATAATGCTGTTTCATGGGAATAAATCATTCTCGTTCTTTTTAATTGATTGATTAACAGTCGGTCTTCCCATACATCTGGGGTAATATAAATACCACGGCTAACTCGCTCTAATTCCCCTTCTTTAACCAAGCTATTTAGATATTCACGGTGAATATTATTTTTTTCAACTATACTTGTAGTTATGGTACCACCATGTTTTTGAATAAGCTTTTTTAATCTATTTACTCCTGTCATTATCTCACCTCATTTTGACATCTATGCTATTATTATATT
>JAUNQW010000013.1 GCA_030535975.1 Atopococcus tabaci
TGACCCATTAAAATGACCCCCTAAATCCTTGTCCGGATTTAGGGGGTCACTACATTATAGGATGCTTTTTTTATAGATATCTATAATTTTATCTCTTTATACTTCCTCTCTTACTCTTGAAGCGGTAAAAACTTCCTAATATTTGCACCATTAAGACAGGTGTCATGGCAACGAAAGCGATGACACCAAAAGCATCTAAAGCATCAGTATAAGGCAAAAAGTCCGCTGCACCCTGCGAAAAGGACAAGATAAAAGTAGCAGTCATGGGGCCCGAAGCTACTCCTCCCGCATCAAAAGAAATACCGGTAAATAGATTAGAAGAATAAAATGACAAAAGAATAGCAAGTGCAAAGCCTGGAAAGATGATGTGAGAACCATTTAACTCTGGTAGAAGCAATCGGAGCATAGATAGGCCTACAGCCAAGCCCACCCCTACAGACAAACTTCCTAACAGTAATTTCCGGCTGATATAGCCTTCAGAAATTTCATCTACCTGGCTGCTTAAAATATGAACGGCAGGCTCAGCTAAGACGACAACTAAGCCTAAAAACAGTCCTGTTAAAATTAAAGGCCAGGTCCCCAGCTCAGCCATGTTTTGGCCGATATAATAGCCCATACTCATAAAGCCTTCATGAACGCCCAATAAAAATAGGCTGAGACCGAGGAGAGTATACACAACTCCTTTAGCAAGTGCATAAATTTTTGACCGCGGCAGTTTGATTTTTTTGCTGATAAGGAAAAGAATAAAAAAAGCCAGGATGGGAGTAAGTGCAAGTATTGAATCAAAAAAAGTAGGCCAGAAATTGAAAAAAACAGGTCCCCAGATATCCGATGAATAGTGATAGATACTGTCAGCCGCTTCAATGTCAGAAGAAGTCATTAAAACGAGTGTCATGACGGCCAGGATAGGTCCTATACTCATCGCACCCACCAGTCCAAAGGCATCATTTTTAGAGCTTTTTCCTCCTTTTTGTGCAGCAAGAGATGTGGATAAAGCGAGAATAAAAGGTGTGGTGAAAGCACCGGTAGTCGCACCTGAAGCATCAAACCCCATCGTAACGGCTGCTTCTTCAGAAAAAATACTTAAAATGAAGATAATACTATAGAAAATTAAATAGAAATATCGCAGCGGGATACTTTGGAGAAGTCGAAGAGAACCCAAACTAATCAAAAGACCCACTCCAACCGAGACACTCCATACAGTCAGTGATTGGGGAAGAACCCCATGAGTCGCGTTGGCTATCTGCTTTCCTAAAATTAAGAGGTCTGGCTCTGCAATGGTCACTGAAAGGCCGATAATAAAAGTGATGAGTAAAATAAAAATTAGAGATCTGCTGCCAACGATAACTTTACCAAAGGCTTCACCGATAGGCACCATAGTGATATCTATTCCTAATAAAAAGATAGACAGCCCAAGAATAACCAGACCAGCACCGATAATAAATTGCCAGATTAAGTAGGCAGGACTTTCAATTACAAAAAAGACGAGAAATAAAACAATGAAAATAATAGAAATAACAGAGAACACTGTTTCTTTAAGTTTTTCTAATAAGGTTTTCATAACTATTCCTCCCTGAATACCTCTATTTTTATTATAGCTTGATTCCTGTATAAAATCTTCTATGAAAAAGTATGTCTATTGACAAAGAAGAAATAAAATTAAGAGATTAAAAAATAGTATAATAGACAAAAAAAATATTTTCCCCAGCTGTTCTTCACTCTTTTTCTTAAATAATTACAACAAAGAATTGTCATTATCAGAGGAAATAAGTTATAATGTTAATTAGTCAGACAAAGTCAAATTTGTTGAATGGGGGGACCCCTTTTGGGAAATTACTATGCGGAAAAAAAGTATGTCAGATATTATTGAGGAGTATTTAAAAGGTATATTGAATGAAAGTAAATCCGTGATTATCCAACGAAATGAAATTGCCAGCTCTTTTAATTGCGTGCCTTCTCAGATTAATTATGTGATCAACACTCGGTTTACAATCAAACAAGGATATATTGTTGAAAGTAAACGAGGGGGCGGCGGTTATATTCGTATTCAGGAATTAAATCTAGTAAATGACCGTCAAAAGTTAAACACGATGATTGAAATTATTGGTTATTCAATATCTGAGCGTGAAGCCAGAGGCTTGATTAAATTACTGCTTAATCAAAATGTGGTTAATAAAGACCAAGCGGTTCTCATGACTGCAGCTATGGATAATAACAATTTTGAAAGCATTGACAACAAGATTAAAGATAGAATTCGTGCTAATTTATTGAAAAAGTTAATTATTAGTTCAAAGTATGATTAAATAGTTATAGGAGGCGATAAATGATGAATGAATTATTTACTGAAAAAGCTAAACAAGCTTTGAGTATTGCTGAAGAAGAAGCAAAGAGATTTCGCCATAAAACAATTGGAACCGAACATATCTTATTAGGTTTAGTCAAAGAAGAAGGAATAGCCGGAAAAACCTTAAAACAGTTTAATTTGACTGAAGATGATATCCATGATGAAATAGAAAGTTTTACGGGTTATGGACCCAAAGAAAATGAAGACAATAACGAGGTCTTATCTTATTCACCCCGAGCAAAAAAAGTAATCACTTACGCAACGGACGAGGCTCGTCGAATGGAAACTCCTTTAGTAGGTACTGAGCATTTACTATTAGGTCTTTTACGTGATAAAGATATTTTATCTGCAAAAATTCTTGAAAATCTAGGAATAGATCTCACAAAAATCAGAAAATTAATTTTACGTAAAATGAGTGGACAAGCTTCCAAAGGACCTTCAAAACAGAGACAACGTCCATCATCTAAAGCAGCAGAGAGTCCAACGAATTCTAATTCCAAGACTCCTACTTTAGACTCTCTGGGCCGCGATTTGACAGAAATTGCTGCAAAAGGACAGCTTGATCCTGTCATTGGGCGTGAAAAAGAGATTCACCGTATGATTCAAGTGCTCAGTCGTCGGACGAAAAATAATCCAGTCTTGATTGGAGAGCCTGGTGTAGGTAAGACTGCTATAGCAGAAGGACTTGCACAACGCATTGTTGACGGAGAAGTGCCTGAAACACTTGAAGGAAAACGTCTGATGAACTTAGATATGGGATCACTTGTGTCCGGAACTAAGTATCGTGGTGAATTTGAAGAACGAATGAAAACAATTGTCGAGGAGATAAGAACAGATGGTAATGTTGTTCTCTTTATTGATGAATTACACACTATCATAGGAGCTGGGGGAGCCGAGGGATCGATTGATGCGTCTAATATCATCAAGCCGGCTTTGGCCCGTGGAGAATTACAGACCATTGGTGCAACTACTTTCGATGAGTATCAAAAATATATTGAAAAAGATGCTGCTTTAGAAAGAAGATTTGCCAAAGTGATTATCGATCCACCTTCAGATGAATTAACGATTGAAATCTTAAAAGGTTTGAGACCAGAATATGAAAGCCACCATAAGTTAGTTATTACAGATGAAGCTATTGAGTCGGCGGTTCGATTGGCCAGCCGTTATCTAACGAATCGTGAGCAGCCGGATAAATCGATTGATTTAATTGATGAATCAGCCGCTAAAATACGTATCGATGCAGCTGTTGAGCCGGATGAAAAAGATATTGCCTCTGGCAGATTAGAAGAGTTAGAAAATGAGAAAGAACAAGCCGTTCTTGACCAGCGTTTTGAAGAGGCAACTTTGATCCGTCAGCAAGAAATGGAGCTTCGCAAAGAGATTGAAGCAATGCTTGAGGAGAAGTCAGCCGAATTATTGGAAGTGACTAAGCATGATGTGTCTGAAGTTCTTTCTCAATGGACTGGTATTCCTGTTCATCAGATGGAAGAAAATGAAGGCGAACGTTTATTGAAATTAGAAGATACTTTACATGAGCGCGTTATCGGACAAAAAGAAGCGGTTGTTGCTATTTCTAAAGCTATTCGACGTGCCAGAAGTGGGATTAAAGACCCTAACCGACCGATTGGATCCTTTATGTTTTTAGGTCCTACTGGAGTAGGGAAAACAGAATTAGCTAAGGCAATGGCAGAAACTGTTTTTGGTTCTGAAGATAATTTGATTCGAGTAGATATGTCGGAATATATGGAAAAGTTTACCACCAGTCGTCTGGTAGGTTCGCCTCCAGGTTATGTGGGTTATGAAGAAGGTGGAGAGCTCACCGAAAGAGTTCGTCAAAAGCCATATTCCATTGTCTTATTTGATGAAATTGAAAAAGCGCATCCAGATGTCTTTAATATGCTGCTCCAAGTCCTGGATGATGGAATATTAACAGATTCTAAAGGTCGAGAAGTAGACTTTAAGAATACTATATTAATCATGACTTCCAACTTGGGAGCAACTGCTCTTCGTGATGAAAAAGTAGTTGGTTTTGAAGTGGGAGAAGGTGAATTTGACCATAAGCGGATGAAGAATCGTGTACTGGAAGAGGTCAAACAATACTTCAGGCCTGAGTTCTTAAACCGTATTGATGATACGATTGTTTTCCACAGTCTTGAAAAAGAACATATCCAGGAAATTGTTAAATTACTAACGGCCGACATGATTGAACGCTTAGAGGATATGGAAATTGAAGTTAAAATCACACCGGCAGCCACCGAAGTTATTGTTCAGGAAGGGTATGATCCTGAATATGGCGCACGTCCATTAAAACGCGCTATTCAATCAGAGATTGAAGACCGCTTAAGTGAGGAGCTACTGGCAGGTAATATTCAATCAGGGGACAAAGTTACCGTAGGTGCTTCAAAAGGTAACATCACTGTTCGAATAAGAGAACGTACAAATTCACAGGAAAAAGAAATGGTTAAGTAAGATTGTCCTACCATAGAAAAAGTAATGAGTAAAAACAAAACCACCAGCAAAGCCTGTTTCAGGCTCTTCCTGGTGGTTTTGTTGTGTAGAAATTACAGCGAGTAAGAAAATGGTACTCATATAAGAGTCGCTGTAAATTTAGTATTTAGAGTTAATCTGACAACTGGTCAAAAGCTTCTACGACTTTTCCTGCATAAGTCAGGCCCGGTCCGCCTTGCATTAATACGGCAATAGCAGCGAGATCGCCAAGACTTTCGCGGTCACCTCCCGCGTCGATATAAGCTTGGGCATGAGTTGCTATACATGCATCGCATTGCTTGGCAATGGAGAAAGCCAGGAACATCAGCTCTTTTTGCTTCGCATTTGTACTTGTTGATTCATCTAAAGCTTCTGAACCTTGAGAAATTCCCTGCATAAAATCAGGAATTAAATTAAAAATTTCCTCACTATTCTTTTGAGCTGATTCATTGATTTCATTATAATCCATTAACAGTCACTCCTTCTTTAATTATAGTCTAAGAATAGCATATAAAAATGTCTCCTGAACTTATGAGACTACACATTTAAATTTACTATAAGTCTAGATTATTTATTTTGAAACAAATGAAATGAGATTCTTTCCTTTTGTAAATAAATTGCAAGGGGGGAGACTACCTCTGATGCTAGATTTTTGTTAGAATTAGTGTGTCTAAATTCAAAATAGTAGAGAAAGGAAGAGGACTATGAATAATAATTTAAAAAATGCTTTGATAGGACTTGGTATTGCCGCTGCTTCTGGAGCAGCCATCATGTTTTTCTTAAATGACAATGTACAAGAGGCTACAAAAGCAAGCTACAATAGAATGCGAGCCAAATATTTTGTTCGTAATTATTTGAATGGAAGTGAGCGAGCATTGAAAGCTATTGATCACATGGACAATGAAGAAATTAATGACTTGCTGGAAACCGCAGATCGCATGAGTGACTTAAAACATCAATTTACTGACTATGGTGATCAGTTCAAAGATACTGCAGTTGATATCAAAGATAATATTGTCGATTATGCTAAAAATTTAGTAAACTAAAGGAAGAATCCCATCCTTAACGATGGGATTTTTTGTGGAGTAAATCATGCTAACTAAAAATGAGAAAGAAAAATATATGCGTCTAGCTATTGAGCAAGCTCATATAGCTAAGTCTTATGGAGAAGTGCCCATAGGTTGTGTCATTGTTCATGAGGGAGAAGTCATTGGACAAGGCTATAATCGTCGAGAAACAGACCGAGAGACCAGTGCCCATGCTGAAATGATGGCTATTTTAGAAGCCAATCATCTGTTAGGGAATTGGCGGCTTGAAAATTGTCAGCTTTTTGTCACTTTAGAGCCCTGCACGATGTGTGCGGGAGCTATTGTCTTAGCCCGCATTCCCGAAGTCTATTTTGCAGCTTCTGATTCTAAGAGTGGTATGGGCGGCTCAATCTTTAATTTGATGAATGTGAAAGAACTTAACCACCAAACTGCTGTTGAATCAGGCATATTAGAAGAAGAGTGCAGCATTTTATTAAAAGATTTTTTCAAAGCACTACGCCAAAAGAAAAAATAAGATTTATCTATATTTAGATGAATCTTTTTTTGATAGACTATCCTTAGAAAGAATAAAAGGAGGGTAAACATGTTAGAAGTAAAAAAATTAAGCAAGTCTTTTGGTGATCTTAAGGCATTAGATGGTGTCGGATTTAAAGTCCTTCCCGGCCATATCTTAGGCCTGATCGGTCCGAATGGTTCAGGAAAGACTACAGCTTTCCGACTCATTTTAAATTTGCTCACTCCAGACCAGGGAGAAGTTCTCTGGCGAGGCAAGAGCATTTCGCCCCAAACTCTCCATACAATTGGCTATCTGCCTGAGGAACGGGGCTTGTTTCTCAATATGACTAACGAAAATCAAATCTTGTATTTTGCTGAATTAAATGGAAAGAAAAAGAAAGAGATCGCTCCAAAAATTCCAGCATGGTTAGAAAAGTTTGATGTTAAAGGAAAAGCTAAAGATAAGATTAAGTCTTTATCAAAGGGTAACCAGCAGAAAATCCAATTAATTTCAACTTTAATCCACGAGCCAGAGTTAATTATTCTGGATGAACCTTTCAGTGGTTTGGATCCAGTCAATGCTGAATTGTTAGTAGCTGGGATTGAGGAAGCCAAAGATAGAGGAGCTTGTATTATTTTTTCAAGCCATAATATGGCCAATGTTGAAGATTTATGTGATGATTTACTGATGCTGATTAATGGAGAGAGAAGTCTGTATGGCAAGGTGCAAGATATTCGAGAATCATATGGGCGGACACGTGTACTCGTTGAGACAGAAGACACCTTAGAAGATTTAATACAATTAGAAGGTGTAGTCTCCGGCCGCGAGCAAGTTGATGGACTCAAACGTCTGATTTTGTCTTCTCCTGAAGTTGGTGAAGATATATTTAATTATGTTACTCGAAAGGGTTATGTTCAGACTTTCAGCCAACAAGCCCCCGGTCTGGAAGAGATATTCAAATTGAAAGTAGGTGAAGATCATGCCGAAAAGCATCACTATTATGAAACAGGCACTGGCCAAAAATCTTAAATCTTTTAATTTTTGGTTTATGATTTTATTTCCTCTTTTTATTTTAGCTGTACTCGCCCTTATTTTCTATTTTACAGCGGGTGATTCAAAAACACCCACGGCTTTAGTTAGTGACGACCCCCAAATCGCTGAGTTGCTTACTGAAGTGGAGGGGATAGAGCTTGACACTTCTATTACGAGTCCAGAGGAGGCACGCACAGCTTTAGAAAACAAAGAAATTCAAGCTTATTTTCAAATCGCAGGGGAAGCAACGGACTTAGAAGTAGAAATTATTCACACCCTTGGTTTGGCGGAATCGTTAACTAATCTCCAAATGATTCAAGCTATCTTAAGCAATTATCAGATGCAGGCCCGTGCCGCTGCCAGTGGAATCGATCCAGAGCTTGTAGCAGAAATGCTGCAGACAGTGGATATCCAGGAAACTGCGTATTATGTATCCGATGAAGGATTAGTTCAGCAAGGCAATAATATAGCAGTGACAAGTGTTATTTCTTATGCTTTAACTTTAATTGTTTTTCTGGTAATTCTTTTTTATCCTAATATTATCGTAACTGATTTAGCCCAAGAAAAGGGTACCCGGGTTATGGAAGTTATTCTTTCTTCCACAACATCAAATCAGCACTTCTTTGGAAAAATACTTTCGATTTTAGTTATGATATTGATTCATTTTTTACTTTATACAGGTATCATTGCTTTACTGTGGCCATTCGTGAAAGGGATGAATCAAGTTCAAATAGTGTTAGATATGATTGATGTTGAGGAATTGTTAGCAGCATTAAATATTTATATTTTTGTTTTCATATTATTAGGAGTTCTGATTTATGTTATTATGGCCGCTTTTCTAGGATCAGTATCTTCTAGTAATGAAGATGCTCAAAAAGCAATTATGCCCTTAACTCTTTTGGGTATGCTCGGTTATTTTGCAGGGATGTATGGACTAACTAATCCCCAGCAGCCTCTCATTATTATATCGAGTTATATTCCTTTATTTTCACCTTTTATTATGCCTATAAGAATTTTAAATGAGACGGTTTCAACAACTAGTATATGGATAATCATGATTATTAATATTCTTTTTCTTGCTCTCGTTTTATTTATCACTCTTATCTTCTATCGTTCGAATCTACTTGTTTATTCTGATGGTAATTTCATCCAGGGAGTAGGACGTGCCTTTAATATTGTCAAATCAGAACGTAAGAATTAATATTGGACTTTGACAAGTAGATTAGTTATACTATATGAGCATACAGCAATGGTTGGCGTGTGAACCGTGTCAGGTCTTGATCGAAGCAGCACTAAGCATC
The DNA here is from genome assembly GCA_030535975.1 of Atopococcus tabaci. Taxonomy (GTDB): domain Bacteria; phylum Bacillota; class Bacilli; order Lactobacillales; family Carnobacteriaceae_A; genus JAUNQW01. The sequence continues at coordinate 8,710 of JAUNQW010000013.1, forward strand.
AGTCAGTCATGTGCTGTATGTATATTTTTTTAAATATCCAAAAGATTGAAGGAAAACCTTCAATCTTTTTTTTATGAGAGTCAACCCTTATTTTTGCGGTCTTTTTTGGTATAATTAGTTAGTATAATATAAAAAAGGAGGGCTAATGTGAGTTATCAAGCACTTTATCGGGTATACCGCCCCCAGCGTTTTGAGGATATTGTGGGGCAGGAAACTATTACTAAAACACTAAAACACGCAGTTGCCGAGCACAAGACAAGTCACGCTTATTTATTTACCGGCCCTCGAGGAACAGGTAAAACAAGTGCCGCAAAAATACTAGCCAAAGCGATTAACTGTCCCAACAATGTGGAGGGTGAGCCCTGTGAAGCTTGTGATATTTGTCACCAAATTAAATCAGGAGCACTCAATGATGTGATAGAAATTGATGCGGCCAGTAACAATGGTGTAGAAGAGATTAGAGATATACGAGAAAAGGCCAACTATGCCCCAACTCAGGCTGATTATAAAGTTTATATTATAGATGAGGTTCATATGCTTTCTCAAGGAGCTTTTAATGCTCTATTGAAAACCTTGGAAGAACCCCCTAAAAATGTAATCTTTATACTGGCAACAACTGAACCTCATAAAATCCCTTTAACTATTATCTCCAGAACCCAGCGTTTTGACTTTAAGCGAATTAGTGAAGTTGATATCATTAATCGCATGGCCTCCATTTTAGAAGAAGAAGAAGTTAGATATGAGCCGGAAATCTTAGATGTCATCGCTCAAAATGCCGGGGGAGGTATGCGTGATGCTCTAAGTATTTTAGATCAAACAATTGCCTTTGCTCTGGATAAAGTGACCGTAGAAGATGCGATGCAGGTAACAGGGGCTCTGACCCAGGATTTTCTTCACGATTATTTAGTCGCTGTCAAAGACCAGTCTACCCAGGCAGGCTTAGCAATATTGCAAGACATCTTGGAAGATGGAAAAGACCCCGGTCGTTTTGTTGAAGATGTTATTTTGTTTTCCAGAGATATTTTAGTTTATAAACAAAAGCCTCATGATCGTTCTTTATTAAAAAGAGCACAGTTAACAGAGGACTTTGAACAATTAGCTGACCTGATAGAAGAAGACTTTCTTTATGCAGTTATTAAAATATTCAATGAAACCCAGCATGAGTTACGTATGTCTAACCATGCACCTGTTTATTTAGAAGTAGCTACGGTGCGACTGACGCAACTTCAAAGAGCTCAAAATAAAGAACCGGAGAGCGGCCGGGATGCAGATCAGAAAACAGAAATTATTAAGGCACTTCAGGCTCAAGTGAATGATTTAGAAGATAAAATCCAAAGCTTATCCCAAGAGAAAGATGCAAAGCAGCCCGCTCAAGCAGCAGCGAATCAAGTTCAGAGTCCGAGTCCTAAGAGAAACCGCGGGGGACTCACTTTCACACCGAATAAAAGCCGGGTTTTTACAGTTTTAGAGGAAGCCACCAAGCAAGATTTAGATAACATTCGAGAGCTTTGGCCAGATTTATTGAATGCTTTATCAACCACGAGTCGAGCTGTCACACGAGCTTCTAAACCTGTAGCTGCCAGCTCGAAAGGTGCGGTAATCAGCTTCCAATATGATATTTTGTGTCAAAAAGCCACAGAAGATCAAGACCTGCAAAATGAAATTCAAAGCTTCTTAGAAAAAGTGTCCGGACAGATGCCTCAACTTGTCTATCTAACTGAGGCTCAATGGCCGGAAATCCGGCAGGAATTTATCGATCAAATGAAGCAAGAGCCTGTTGAAAAAAAGAATAACTATGAAATCGTTGAAGAAGATCAAAAAGAGCAGAATAAGCAAAAAAATGAAGAAAATCAAGTGATTAGTCAGGCTTATGAATTGTTTGGCGAAGAGATAGTAACTATAAAAGATGAATAATAAGGAGAGATTGTAATGCGCGGTGGAAATATGCAGAATATGATGAAGAAAATGAAGAAAATGCAAAAAGAGATGGAGCAGACTCAGCAAAAACTAGATGAAACTGAATTTGTTGGAAAAGCTAGTGGTGATATTGTTCAAGCGACTTTTACAGGTGATCGTACATTTAAATCTATTCAGATTGATCCAGAATTAATTGATCCGGAAGATCCTGAAATGCTCGAGGACTTAATTGTTATTGCTGTAAATGATGCACTGGCTCAAGTAGAACAAGAAACAGATGAGAAAATGAGCAAATACACGGATAATCTTAATATCCCAGGGATGCCTAACTTTTAAGACCTAGAAAGGACATGCTATGTTTTATCCTGAACCAATTTCGAAATTAATTGATTCTTATATGAAATTACCAGGAATTGGTAATAAAACAGCGGCCCGTTTAGCTTTTTATACGATAGAAATGCCTGATGAAGAGGTTACCGATTTTGCTAAGGCATTGATTAGTGTTAAACGTGATCTGAGCTTCTGCTCAATTTGTGGCAATATAACCGACCAGGATCCTTGTGAAATTTGTTCCGATGAAAGTCGGGACAAAAGTACCATTTTAGTAATGGAAAGCTCTCAGGATGTTGTTGCTATGGAGAAAATGCGTGAGTACCACGGGCGCTACCATATTTTGCAAGGAGTATTATCACCTATGGATGGTACAGGTCCGGAAGATATCAATATTCCAACTCTTATTAAACGTCTACAGGAAGATGAAGAAATTATTGAAGTCATTATTGCTACGAATGCAACCTCAGAAGGCGAGGCAACTGCGATGTATTTGTCACGTTTAATTAAGCCGTCAGGTATTAAAGTGACTCGCTTGGCTCATGGCCTTTCAGCAGGTTCGGATATTGAATATGCTGATGAAGTCACCCTGTTAAAAGCGATTGAAGGGCGTCAAGAAATTTAGTCAGATATTCTAATCTCCTGAGCTGGAAATAGGCTTGAGGAGATTTTTTATATGACAAGAAAGCTATGACAGGTCGGTATAGGTTTGATATGCTAGATTAGAAGAAATCGCTTTCTTAGGATACAGGGTGCATTTCTATCTGTTAGGGATGTTATTTCTTTTGATACAATTAGACTATAAAAAATGCAAAGGATTTATATTATGTTAGGAAGATTTATTAGCTTTGAGGGGCCGGATGGGTCAGGAAAAACGAGTGTTTTAGAGCAAATATTACCAGAAATCAGAAAATGGACAGACAAGAATGTTATTTTGACACGTGAACCTGGTGGAAGTGAAATTGCTGAATCAGTTCGTCATATCATTTTGAAGCCAGAAAACACAGCGATGGACAGTCGTACCGAAGCTCTGCTTTATGCAGCAAGTCGCCGACAACATTTAGCTGAACGAGTCTTGCCGGCCTTAAATAGAGGAGACTGGGTTATTACCGACCGCTATGTGGATTCCTCTATTGCTTATCAGGGAGTGGCTCGAGGAATAGGTATCGAGGAAGTTTATGAAATGAATCAATTTGCAACTGAAGGTTTAATGCCGGAACTGACTCTCTACTTAGATGTCCGTGCGGAGGTGGGTCTTTCCAGGATTGAAAGAAATCGACATGTGGATGAGATTAATCGTCTGGATAAAGAAAAATTAGAATTTCATCAGCAAGTTCGCCAAGGATATTTACAAGTATTGGAGCGCTTCCCAGAGCGTATTGTAAAGATTAATGCTGAAAATGATATTGATACAGTAAGTAAAGAATGTTTGGAAGCAATACTTAATCATATTAGAAAAGAGGAGGAGACTGGCTTATGAAATTAATTATAGGTATCGTCAATGAAGAAGATGGTAAAAGATTAGAAAAGAAACTAGTTGAAAATAATATTCGTGTGACTAAGTTAGCTTCAACAGGTGGTTTCTTACGTTCAGGTAACACAACTTTCTTATCTGGTGTAGAAGATAAGAAAGTTGAAGAAGTTTTAAGCATATATGATACGACCTGCTCTAAGAGAACAATGACAACGAGGACATCCACCCTGCCGAACCCGGGTGCACACTATGATTTTTCTGTAGAATTTGGTTATGCCCAGCCGGTTGAGCTGGAAGTGGGTGGAGCAGTAGTCTTTGTTTTAGATGTGGATCAATTTCATAAAATATAAGAAAAGAGTCGATAAGATGGCAATTCCTGTAAAGAAAAATCAATTGAATGAAGATTTTTTTAAACGTATCATGCAAAAAGGGACTCTGGGCCATGCTTATTTATTGGAAGGGCCTGCAGGATCGGGTAAAAAAAAGTTTTCTGTCTGGCTGGCCCAAGCTATATTTTGTATAAATAAAGACGAGAATGAGAATCCCTGCCTTGAGTGCTACCAATGTCAGCGGATAAATGACCGGCAGCATCCGGACATCATTGAGATAAAAGTGGACGGAGCTGCGATTAAGGTCGATCAGATTCGCGATCTCATCATGCGGCTGTCCAAAACAAGTATGGAGGATGACGGCCAGCTTGTCATTATTGAGGAAGCAGATAAAATGACAACTGGAGCTGCCAATGCCTTGTTGAAGCTGTTAGAAGAACCGGAAGAAAAAACAATTCTTTTACTCCTGACAACAGCAAAAAACAGAATATTACCGACCATTATTTCTCGGTGCCAGGAAATTAAGTTCAAGCCTTTAAGCCAACAAGAATGTTACTCTCAACTTGTGGAGAAAAAAATACCTGATCACTCAGCCCGGATTTTAAGTTATATAACACAGGATATTCAAGAAGCTCAAAATTTCTATGAAGATACTGACTTTCAATCAATTTTAAGTAAAGTAGTTTCCTACTATGACTATTTATCTCAAAAAAATGAGATGGCTTTAGCTTACCTGCAATCCGACCTGATGCCTGTAGTAAATAATAGAGAAACTCAAGAACTTGCTTGGGAAATTCTTACGAGTATTTATCGAATCGAATTAAAAGAAAATATAAATTCTAATCAAAGTTTGCAGGTTGATGACTATCTTCAATATATCAAGGGCAAGGATCTGTCGCTGGTACTCGAAGGGCTTAAGATGTTTCGAGCCTATGTTCCTTTCCAATCCAGCATGGAATATCTTACCTTAAAAATTTTAAAATCATCAGAGTAACTATAAAGATAATAAAAAACACATTTATAGTCAGTAGAAAAATTGATAGAAAAATGATATAATTTTTAAGATAGAATCTTAAGAAGGGGTGATATGATGTCTTTTGAAAATTTAAATCAGGCAGAAATTTATGACCAATTCTTAAGATTGGAAAAAGAGGCTGAGCAAACTTTGTCTCAAATACAAAATTTAAGAAAGCAATTTGAAAGAGTTGTTGAAGAGAATAACAACTTATCTATTGAAAATAAAAATCTCAGAGATCGTCTGACTGATATTGAAAATCAAAACAAGTCAGTAGAGAATGAGAGGCCCGAAATGTCACGTTCAAGGCAGAATCTCGAAAAGCTCTACGAAGATGGCTTCCATGTATGTAACATGTTCTATGGGTCACGCCGAGTAGAAGATGAGCCATGTGCCTTTTGTCTAGAAGTGATATATGGTGATCGAAATAGAAGTGATTAGTTAAAGAAGAAGAGACTGATTCTGTCAAAGAGTGTCGGTCCTTTTTTGTTTTACAAACAGGAGGCCTAATATGACCGTTAAACTACATGGAGATGAGCGAATAGATCAGCTCATGCGTTATAATCTACAAATTATTCAAAGTAAATCTGTGTTTTCTTTTTCAATTGATGCTCTGCTGCTTGATTATTTCTCTAATATTCCCAGTCATGGACGGGCCACTATCGTCGACTTATGCTCAGGAAATGGGATTTTACCCTTAGCTTTAAGTCAAAGAAGCAAAAGCAGCATCATTGGAATGGAGTTACAGCCTCGACTAGTAGATATGGCCAAACGCAGTCTTGAATTAAATGACTTATCCCGCCAAGTCGAAATAATTGAAGCAGACTTGGCAGATGCTTTTAACTACATACCGAAAGATTCTGTAGATGTAATCACTTGTAATCCTCCTTACTTTGAGTGGTCAGAAACAAGTCAAAAAAATCCTAATGAGCACTTAGCTATTGCTCGACATGAAATTCATACCACGCTAGAAGAAGTTATTAGGATAGCAAGTGGCTTATTAAAAATGAATGGACGGGCATTTTTTGTCTACCGGCCCAGTCGTTTAATTGAAATGCTCGATTTATTCAGAAGTTATCAGTTGATGCCTAAGAAGCTGCAATTTATCTACCCGAAAAAGAACTGTGAATCGAATATGATTCTGGTCGAAGTGATTAAGCATGGTAAAAAATCAGGATTAAAGATTCTTCCTCCTCTTTATATACACGATGAAAATGGAGAATATCTGCCAGAAATCAAGGAAATTATTTATGGGTAAATATAGTTATTTTTATATTCTCTACTGTCGCGATAACAGCCTGTATGGAGGATATACAACAGATCTGGCTCGGCGATTAAAAGAGCATAACTCAGGAAAAGGTGCTAAGTATACCCGGCCGCGAAAAAGACGTCCCGCTAAATACCTCTATGCAGAAGCTTATGAGACTAAGAGTGAGGCTATGCGGGCAGAGTATGCTTTTAAGGCTTTAACCCGCCAAGATAAAGAAATTTACCTGAGCAACTGTGGTATTTCTCAACCTTACAATAAATTTAATGAAACCGTGATAAATTATAATCCCAAGGAGGATCATCATGCAAAGTCAGAAAAGCTTTGACAGCAGTGACTATGGAAAATTATATTTAGTTCCTACGCCTATTGGTAATTTAGATGATATGACTTTCCGTGCAATAGATATTTTGAAAACCGTTGACTATGTGGCAGCTGAAGATACACGTCATACGATGAAGCTTTTCAACCACTTTAGTCTGGAAACACCCTTACTCAGCTACCATGAACACAATAAAGAGGGTAGAATCCCTGAGCTTGTGAACTTATTAAAAGAGGGAAAGGATATTGCCCAAGTTTCTGATGCTGGGACACCCATTATAAGCGATCCAGGTTATGAACTTGTTCAAGCTTGTCTTGACCAGGGGGTGGCAGTGATTCCTCTTCCTGGAGCTAATGCAGCTGTTACAGCTTTGATCGCATCAGGTATAAGTCCGCAGCCTTTTTATTTTTACGGATTTCTCTCCCAGCAAAAGAAAAACAGGCGAGCGGAACTTGAAAACTTAGCACAGCTTCCGGTCACTTTTATTTTATACGAATCTCCTCACCGTTTGAAAGAAATGTTAAAAGATGCAGTTGAAATTTTAGGAGGATCTCGTCAAATTACACTTGCCCGCGAATTAACCAAAAAATATGAAGAAATTTTGCGTGGAAGTTTAGATGAAGCGGTGGCTTGGAGTCGCAAGCAAAGTATTCGAGGAGAGTTTTGCTTAGTCATTGAAGGCAGTCAAAATCAATTTTCGACATCAGCAGAGCATGTTTATATATCTTATGCTGATCATGTTCGTCTATTAATGGACGAAAAAGATATTTCAAGTAAAGAGGCGATTAAAGAAGTAGCTATATTACATAATGTTGCAAAAAGATTGGTTTATCATGAATTTCATGAACTTTAAGGATAAATAAATTATAATGTTAATAGAGACCTCAGGAAAGGAGCTTGCAGTAGGTGAAGTTAAAACAATTATTATTAATGATGAGCTCTTTTTGGATAATCACTGCATGTTCCTCTCCATCTGTTATTGAATCAGAAAATGTTATCGTAACTGATCATATTAACGAAGAACGGTATGCCGTTCGCCTGGATGAGGATGGAAATCTTATACAAGAGGATATAGAGGAAGAAGTTGAAACAGATAACAAAAACTAAAACAGAAAAGAGCAGACATCAGGTACTTTGAAAAAAATACAGTTGCAATTGATGAACATGAGAATGGCTAATAAAAGGAGTGGAAAGATGCTGAATTGGAAAGCGTTACTATTAAGTTTAAGTTCTTTTACGTTAATAGGATGTGGGAGTCAGTCAGATGAAGTTGTTAGTGATCGTTCTGATGAGATCCAGGTAACAGAAGCGGAAGAGTCAAAAGTAGAAAGTGTCACTGTAGAGAATATTGATGATGACCAAACTTTTGAAGAGGAAGAAGTCACAGAGACGAGTCAAGATATCGATACAGCTGAGGCAGTTCTAAGCGCTGCAGAAGCAGACCCTGTCGAAATAAACCAGGAGGACAGTCCTTCTGAAGCAGATGTAGCACCTGAAGTAACCGAGGAGACAAGCCCTCGCGAACCACAGGATGGTAAAGATTTAAATATGGTTGAAGCTGTAGCAGCCGCAGACAGTGCTTTACCAGAAGATACACAGTTTTTGATTGAATCTCTTTCAGACACTGTCTATCAAATAGAGGCCCGTCAAAATAGTGGCGATAGCTCGGTCTCTAATTTATTAGGTCTTTATCAATATGATATGGAAACAGGAGAAATCATGAAGCAAGATCCACTAATGGGAGAATTTACTCCTCTGTAAGAGTTAAATAATCTAAAAAAGACGAAACATTAAAGTTTCGTCTTTTTTATTTCCTTTATGTGTTGGTTGCCATCCGTTTCGCGAGCTGCTTTGAAAACAGAGACAGGGTATAACATACAATAAAATATAGAGCGGCTAAGGCTACGAACATCGGAACAACGTAGTCTGTGTTTAAGCTGTATATAATTTTAGCATGGTGAGTTAACTCTGGTAACGTAATGATCGTCGCTAAAGATGTATCTTTAATCAGAGCAATCAGCTGACTCACAAGACTTGGAAGAGTATCTCTGAAGACTTGCGGCATCAGGATGTAACGCATAATTTGCATCTTAGTCATCCCTGTTGCCAGACCTGCTTCCGCTTGTCCAGGAGGGATACTTTCTAAACCACCACGAATAATTTCTGAAATCATGGCTGATTCAAACACACTTAGAGCAGCTACTGCCGCCCAGAAGATATTCAAATGAATGCCCATTTGGGGGAGAGCAAAGTAAGTAAAAAATATAATCAGTAATAAAGGAAGGTTACGTATAATATCGATAATCCATCCTACAACTTTGGATAAAATGGGAATTTTCCAATATCTCAAAACTCCTAACAGAACTCCAAAAATAATACTTAAAATCACTGAGATGACAGCCACCTGCAATGTCAGGAGGAGACCATCAAGTAAGAAGCGGATATTCACCCACTGAAATGCACCTGCAAAATCCATAATTCTCCTCCTTAAGCGTCTGTAATGTCTACTTCAACATTAAAGTAAACTTCTAAGCGTTTAACTAATAATGTTAAAGGAATAGTAATAATTAAATAGAATAGGGCAATTAAAATATAAGTATCGAAAGTATTAAACGTTTCCATAGCAATGAAATCAGCATAGTACATGAGATCAAAACCACCTACCATAGCTAGAATGGAAGAGTTTTTGACCAGGTTAATAAACTGGTTGCCCAACGGAGGCGTGACCGCCCGAACAGCTTGAGGTAATATGATGTACCGCATACTCTGACTCCGTGTAAACCCTTGTGACAGCCCGGCCTCCATTTGTCCATCAGGAATCGACTGAATACCTGCACGGATATTATCTGCGATAAAAGAAGACGTATAAATCGTCAGCCCGATTGTTCCAGCCTGGAAGCCTGTTAAATTTAGTCCCATCATAGGAACTGCTACATAGAAGAACATAACGATAACCAACAAAGGAATGTTTCTGAAAAATTCAACATAGATATCAGCTAAACTGCTGATTAATTTATTGGGTACTAATTGTAAAATACCCATCAAAGTTCCAATAATCAGACTGGCAATCAGGGCAATAATACTCGAAAGAAGCGTGATACCAAAACCTTCCAGTACTAGGGGCCAATAAGTTTGTAATAATTCCAACATATTATTCTTCACCGCTTTCTTCTTGTGAAGCGTTTTCTCTAAAGGTTTTTAATGCTTCGTTGATACTTTCTGCTCCGGCAATAATACCTTCTCCACCTTCACTGTAGACGTTATTATTCACCCAGTCATTAACAGGCACTAATTCTGCTCCTGCATTCTCATTAGGTAAGAATTCACCGAACCATTTTGTATAAATTTCATCATATAATCCGGAAGCCACGATTTCTTCTATTGCTGAGTTAACTTTTTCTTGAAAATCCGTTTCTGACTTATCAATAGCTATGCCGTAAGGTTCAACTGTAAAGTTTTCTCCAGCTAAACGGAAATTAGGATTTGTATCGACCATGCCTAATAAAATGGCATTATCAGTAGTCAAAGCCTCACCTTGTCCCGCTTGCAGGGCTACGAAACCTTCGGAATAATTCTCCAAGTCGACAACATTAACCTCAGGTTTGATCTCGCGGAAGTTTTGTGCTGACGTCGAACCTTTGATGGCGATCACTGTGTCATCCCCTGTTAAATCATCTATACCGTTGATAGGAGAATCTTCAGCTACAAGTAAATTTTGTCCTCCATTGAAATAAACTTTAGAAAAATTGACTTCTTCCGCTCGTTCAGCTGAAATAGTCATAGTGGCTATAATAGCGTCTATATTCCCATTTGTAAGTAAAGGAATTCTTGTTTTTGAAGTTACTTCGACAAATTCCGGCGTGCCTTGTCCATCGGTCATGATATCCGTAATAGCTTTAGCCATATCGATATCAAATCCTATAATTTCTCCTTCTGCTACGCTGTATTGACCAAAAAGATTGGTATCAGCTTTAACTCCCCATCTGATAGTAGGTTCATTCTGATTTTCAATTCTTTCAGCAATAGCGTTTTCCGGTCTTTCTTGTCGACACCCAGCTAGAGTGAATGTAAGAATGATAGCCGAAAGGAGAAGTATTACTTTTTTAAGATAATTCATACTTTCCACTCCTTTATTAATATGCAAAGATCTGTTCAATAAATCGCTTGGCATTTGGATCATTTGGTGAAGTAAAGAAAGCTTCACTTTCACGATCTTCTAAGATTTCTCCATCTTTCATAAATACCGTACGGTCAGCTACTTCTCGAGCGAACCCCATCTCGTGTGTTACCACAATCATGGTCATCTTATCTTTTTCCGCAATGTCCTTCATAACATCTAGTACATCACCGATAGTTTCTGGATCTAAAGCAGAAGTCGGTTCATCAAATAACATCGCCTTCGGACGCATAGCCATACCGCGGGCAATAGCTACCCGCTGCTGTTGTCCTCCGGATAATTGGCTGGGCTTAGAGTCTTTACGATCCCACATATTAACACGTGTCAGGAACTGCTCGGCTTCAGCATCAGCTTCCTTTTGAGATAAACCTCGGACTTTAACAGGAGCTAGAGTTACATTTTCAAGAACAGTCAGGTGAGGATACAATTCGAAATGCTGGAAGAGCATTCCCATCTCTTGACGTACTTGACGGATATCGGTATCAGGATCAGCAATATTTTCACCTAAAACCATTAAATCACCTTCAGTAATCTTTTCGAGTCCATTAATACAGCGTAATAATGTACTTTTACCAGAACCTGATGGACCGATAATAGTTATTAATTCTCCTTGTTCAAATTTGATGTTGATGTTTTTAAGAGCGTGAAATTTACCATAATATTTTTCAACGTTTTTAAATTCAATCATTCTAATTCCTTCTTTCATAAAATCGAGATAGTCTTTATTCAAAGCTTTGAATAAAGACTATCTCGATTGAATATTTATTGTTAAAAGTATTATAGCTTATTTTCATCCTAAATGAAACTTTAAACATCAAAAAACAAAAAAATAAAAATAAAGTTCCGCTTAAACCCATTCATATCAAGTTAAACAAAAAAATAAAAAAATAAAAAATGAATATATTCATAAACAGTGTATAAAATATCCTTTTTAAAAGTCGATTCTTCAGGTTTTGGTAAGACTACTTATGTTTATTCATCTTGGGTTAATTCGATGATGCCGGGGCTTGTCATTGCAAAAGGATCCAGAAGTTGATCTAATTGTTGTTCGGATAAAATATTTTCTTCTAAAGTTATATCGCGAACACTTCGGCCGGATTCTAAGGCTTTTTTAGCAACTGCAGAAGCTTTTTCATAACCGACATGAGGGTTGATAGCAGTAATGATACCCACACTCTGGTTCACATAGTCTTCCATCGTATCAGAATTCGCTGTGATGCCGTCAATACAATATTCTTTAAATACGCGGCTTCCATTAATCATTAAGGTTAAGGACTCTAATATGTTATGGAAAATAACAGGCCCCATCACGTTTAATTCAAATTGTCCGGCTTCGACAGCCATACTGACCGTCGTATCATTTCCACAGACTTGAAAGCTGAGTTGATTTATTAATTCGGGCATCACAGGGTTAACTTTACCAGGCATGATTGAAGAGCCGGGTTGTCTTTGGGGTAAATTAATTTCATTCAATCCTGTGCGAGGTCCTGAAGCCATGAGGCGGATGTCATTAGCGATTTTAGAAAGGGAAAGCATACTTGTTTTTAGAGCTGAAGAAATGTCAGAATAGAATTCTGTATTTTGAGTAGCGTCGACTAAAGAATCAGCCAAAGAAATAGGGAAATTGCTTACTGCTGCTAATTCATCAATGACTCTTTCGATATAATCTTCACTTGCATTTAATCCGGTACCAACCGCAGTAGCTCCCATATTAACAGATACAAGATTCTCTTTTAATTTTATGAAGCGTTGCAGACTGCGGTCAACTGCTGATCCATAGGCTGCAAACTCTTGACCCAATCGGATAGGAATAGCATCTTGTAAGTGGGTACGTCCCATTTTTACTAAAGAATCAAACTCTTCAGCCTTATGATTGAATGATTCTTTCAGATCTTCAAAGGAAACTATTAATTGATCTAATTTTGTAAGAACAGTAATTCTAAAAGCGGTAGGAACAACATCGTTAGTCGATTGTGCAAGGTTGACGTGGCTGTTGGGACTTAAGATAGAGTACTTTCCTCTTTCTTCTCCCAGGATTTCTAAGCCGCGATTAGCGATGACTTCATTTGTATTCATGTTGATTGATGTTCCTGCTCCTCCTTGGATAGGGTCCACGACAAATTGGTCATGCATTTTTCCATCTAAAATCTCATCACAAGCTTGTACGACTGCCTCTTTAATAGATTGGTCTAAAGATCCTGTGTCGTAATTAGCGATAGCGCTTGCTTTTTTAACCATTGCCAAGCCATTAATGAAATCATCATCCAAAGCATAAGTTGTCATTGGAAAGTTTTCGAGAGCTCTTAGAGTTTGGATACCATAATAGCTTTTCTTTGGTACCTGTAAGCTTCCTAATGCATCTGTTTCAGTACGAGTATCTACCATTTTATTCTCCTTTATAGTGAATATATTCTTAATTTGAACCAGGGACAGGATACAGTGGATTCATAAACGAGTTGCTGCAGTTCAGCCTTTGTCTTTCTTGGGTAATTGTCTCCCAGAAGTACAAGCGGGCTGGTCCTCGCTTTTAAGTCCGAATACATTCTACCAAGTCTTCTTTTTCTATACCAGACCTTCATGATATAATAATTCAAGATATGGAAGGGGTTTCTTTGTCAATTTATTCTTAGATAATTTTATCCGTCCAGCACGCTTATGTGAGGAAAGCACAAACTTTACTTGTTTTTTGTTTAATTTAGAAACACTTGCTGGATCCCGCCCGAGAGAATCTTTTATCTCAAAAATAACATGAAATGGATTTGGCTTTTTATAAAAGATAGAGAGGACTGAAAATGGAGAAATTACTTACGATTATTATTCCCTGCTACAATGAGGAAGACTCTATCGAACACTTTTTTTATGAAACAGAAAAAATTGATCTTCCTGTCAAAAGGGAATATTTATTTGTTGATGATGGTTCAAAAGATTCCAGCTTAAATAAAATAAAGGAACTGTACACAGCTTATCCTGATAAAGTGCGTTATCTATCCTTTTCTAGAAATTTTGGGAAAGAGGCTGGAATATATGCCGGCTTGAAAGAAGCTCAAGGAGATTATGTCGTCTTGATGGATGTTGACATGCAAGATCCGCCGTCCTTGTTACCCCGCATGTATCATATTTTGACTGAAGAAGACTATGACTGTGTCGGCACGAGGCGGATTAACCGCAAAGGCGAGCCAATTATCCGCTCCTTTTTTGCAAGTGCTTTTTATAAGTTAATGAATCGTGTTTCTGAAATTGAAATTATAGATGGAGCTCGAGATTTTCGAATGATGACTCGTCAAATGGTGGATTCTATACTCGAAATAACAGAGTATAATCGCTTTTCTAAAGGTATTTTTGCTTGGGTAGGTTTCGATACTTATTATTTAGAGTACGAAAATGTCGAGCGGAAGCATGGAGAAACAGCCTGGAGTTTTTGGGGTTTATTCAAGTATTCTCTTGAAGGAATCACATCTTTTACAGAAGCTCCACTTGATATTGCCTCTTTTATAGGTTTTTTCACTTTTTTATTAGCTGTTTTACTTGCGGCTGTTTTTTTTGTAAGAACCTTAATATTTGATAATCCCACTGACGGATGGACCTCTTTGATGGTAGTAGTACTGGCCTTAGGTGGTCTCCAATTATTAAGTTTAGGTGTTTTGGGTAAATATCTCGGAAAGATGTTCTTAGAGACAAAAAACAGACCGGTATATATTATAAAAGAAACTGAAAAAGAAATGATGAAAAATAGAAAATAAGCATATAAAATAAATAAGCGTTCATTGGAATTTTCATTCTCAATGAACGCTTATTATTTTTTGATTTCGATTTAAGTTCGACGTTTATAGCTTCTATCTGGAGTATAACTAAAGTATTTAATCGTCCATAAAGCACAAATTCCGATAATAATATAAATAATATCTGAACCTGTTCCTTCACCGAAAATAGCTGTGACCACATTGAAGTCGAAAATCCCAATTAACAACCAGTTAAGCGCTCCAATGATGGTTAAAGTTAAAGCTGAGCGATCTAAAAGTTTCATCTTTTCCTCCTAGTTACAATTTATGTCATTTATTACAAGGCAACTATATAAAATATACTGAACAATAATGAAAAAGTCGAATGAATTGTCATTCGACTTTTATTTAATTATAAACCACAGCGTAGTTGAGCGTTGCAGTTAATACATGTGTTACATCCACCAATATCTTCAACGATACCTTGACGGCAGATTGGGCATGTATTGCCTACATCTGATCCAAAGATGATATCATCTGTGTCGCCCATCTGTTGGCGGTGCTCATCATGAGCTTTTTCTACTAATTGAAGCAGCTCATCAGAATCATCGACGATACGCGGCTCTTGGAGGTCTTCATCTTCTGGGAATAATGAAATTTCTTTAGCTTCGAAATTATTTTCCTCTGCTTTTAAGGTTAAAACTTGTGAGTCACGAGATCCATCGACATAAACAGTTCCACCTTTGGCTCCCCCGTCATAAAGCCGTTCATATATTTTTTGAACTTGTACATCTGTATAGCCTGCGGGGGCATTCACTGTTTTTGAAATAGAAGAATCAACATGACCTTGAATGGTTGTTTGTACATCGACGTGTTCTTCTGGCTCTAATTCCATAGCACTGACGAAGTAGTCCGGTAATGAATCTTCATCTGCTTCAGGGTGCTTATCCAAATATTCTTGGACGATAGCTGAATTAACCTCGATAAACTTACCTAAGCGGCCGCTTCGGAAATATTTGAAGGCAAAGTAAGGTTCAAGTCCTGTTGAAACACCAACCATCGTACCAGTCGATCCGGTAGGGGCTACAGTTAGAAGGTGAGAGTTTCGAATCCCATGATCTAAAACGCCTTGGCGGATATATTCAGGCATACGTTTCATATAGCCGGAATTAATAAAGCGACGGCGTAACTCTTGGGTCTCTTCCTCTGTTTCACCAATTAAAAAGGGGAAAGAGCCGCGTTCTTTAGCTAATTGAATGCTTTCATCATAGGCAGTAACAGAAATCGTTTCGAAGACTTCATCAACGATTTGGTTTCCTTCCTCTGATCCGTATCTTTTATGAGTATAGATAAGTAAGTCCGCTAGCCCCATCACTCCAAGACCAATGCGTCGCTCACCCAGAGCTTGTTTCTCATTAGACTCCAGGAAATAAGGTGTGGCATCAATAACATTATCTTGCATACGGACACCTACACGGACCGTTTGAGCTAATTTATCATGGTCAACGGTATGTGTTTGCTTATCTGCCATATTAGCCAGGTTGATCGCTGCCAAGTTACATACTGAATAAGGAGCTAAAGGCTGCTCACCACATGGATTAGTTGCAACAACTTTTTGGCCGTAAGCACGTGCGTTAGTGTCATTGTTCGCATTATCTATAAAAAAGACACCAGGTTCTGCTGAATAAGTAGCACAGACATTAATCAGTTTCCATAGCTCGCGCGCAGGGATTGTGCGGTAAACTTTCACTCCATGGCCCATAGCTTCCCATTCACGAACATCACCTGCTTCTGACCATTCTTGATTATAGACAGCCATTTCTTCTGGAGAATAATTTTCTGTATCAGGGAAACGTAACTGCCAGTCTCCATCATTCTTTACAGCATCCATAAAATCATCTGTAATCGTGATCGAAATATTAGCTCCAGTTAAGAAGTCAGAATTATTGACGGTGTATTCTCCGCCGTCACGCAATTTAGCTTCTGCTGCATCGATAGTTTCAGGAGCAAAGCCACCTTGACCAGGCATGTTTTTATAACGTAAAATTCCTTCGTACATATCTATTTCGCGTGACTTAAAAGGGGTGAATTTCAGTTTTTCATGAGCGAGATTTCTAATTTGGTCGTCGCTTGTATTTTCAATAATATAGCGTAGAATCCGCGGATTCTGCATTTTTGAAATGATAAATTCAATGACATCTGGGTGCCAGTCCGCCAGCATGATCATTTGGGCTCCACGTCGAGACCCGCCTTGCTCAACAAGGTGGGTTAGTTGAGCGATATCATCTAACCAGGACACAGATCCTGAAGATTTTCCGTTCACTCCACGTGCTAAAGTGTTTCTGGGACGGAGAGTGGAACCATTCGTTCCGACTCCTCCACCTCGCGACATGATTTCCATGACTTCTTTACGGTGCTCAGAAATTCCCTCACGAGAGTCTTCTACGAAGGGCATCACATAGCAGTTAAAATAAGTAACGTCAGTTTGGGAACCTGCACCATATAAGACACGACCTGCGGGAACAAAGTTCAGGTTAGCTAACTCTTCATTAAACTCTTCAAAAGCACGCTGACGATTTTCTTCTGTCTCTTCCACTTCGGCTAAGCCGGTTGCATTTCTTTTAGCGATTTGTTCATAATAAATTTCCAAAGGCTTATCGATAGAATCGATTTTTCTTTTAACCTGTCCGGTTTTTTGCTCTTCAGGGTCTTCGATATTTGCTGCATATTCTTCTTCTACAGCAATAATCACTTCATTTGTTTTTTTAATAAATTCTTTAATATAGCCAATTCCTCTTGCAGGATATAAAGGATCGGCTTTGACTGTCAAGATGACTAAGTCACCCACTGCCAATGTTTCTTTTTTTGTATCTTTAAATGAGTAACGATCGAGCATCACCATACGAGAGACACCTTCATGTGTGATATGCATATCTTCTGTAATAGGATGCACCTGGGGAAAATCTTTGATATCGTTATTTAAGCTGTCAATATTAACTGTTTGAACTTCTGAAATATTTGTGGCCATTTTTTATATAGCTCCTTTTTAAAAACTTTTATAACAACGAGCGTAAACTTCAAAAAAAAGCGCTACACTAGTTTTTGCCTCAAACACAATATGTTGAGATGTTGAAAGCATTATATAACAACCTCTAGTATCTTTCAAACATTTTCTCCAAAATATACTTAAGCTTTTTCTTGCATAAATATACTGATTTATTTATGTAAGCGTTTAACTAAAGGCTGCTTTAATATAAGAAATAAAAAATTTATATTGTATTCGTGTCCGGAATAGTGTATATTATTAATCATATTCAAAAAAATAGTAAGTTGTCGCTCTTGTTTACACTTGAGCAAAGAAAACGCTTTCTTTTTTTGGAGAATCATATTAAACTATGGATAGATGCCATATTAAGTCTTATAGTATGCAGTTATTACAACTGTAAATATTATTTTTGCTGTTATATAGCTTATATTAGGAGGAATACTGAATGAAAAGAGACACACTAGTTTTTGATACTATTAAAAAAGAACATTCTAGACAACTTAATGGAATTGAGCTAATCGCATCCGAGAACTTTGTATCAGATCAAGTGTTAGAAGCACAAGGATCAATTTTAACTAATAAATATGCAGAGGGCTACCCTGGCCGTCGTTATTACGGTGGGTGTGAATACGTCGATATTATCGAGCAAGCAGCAATTGACCGCGTATGTGAAGTTTTTGGAGCAGACTTTGCTAACGTACAGCCACACTCTGGTTCGGGTGCTAATATGGCAGTATATCGCGCATTGGTAGAGCCTGGAGCTAAAGTTCTAGGTATGGACTTAGATGAAGGTGGACACTTGACTCATGGGTCCCCGGTTAACTTCTCAGGGCAAACTTACGATATGTATGGATATGGTACGGATGAGAAAGGCTACATCGATTATGATGCTTTAGAGAAACAAGCTAAAGAAGTACAACCTGCTATGATCATCGGTGGAGCAACAGCATACTCTCGCTCTATTGACTTTGAACGTATCGGAAAGATAGCGGAAGAAGTCGGAGCAATTTACTGGGTAGATATGGCTCATATTGCTGGTTTAGTTGCAGCTGGCGAGCACCAAAACCCTGTTCCATATGCAGATGTTGTTACAACAACCACTCACAAAACTTTACGCGGACCTCGTGGTGGTATCATCATGGGTAAAGAGAAATACCGCAAAAAAATTAACTCTGCTATTTTCCCTGGAATTCAAGGTGGACCTTTAGAGCATGTTATTGCGGCTAAAGCAGTTGCATTATTTGAAACTCAACAGCCGGAGTTCAAAGAATACTCTCAGCAAGTCATCAAGAATGCTCGAGTATTAGCTGAGACATTGGTTGAAGGCGGCTTAGATATTATTTCCGGCGGAACA
The DNA here is from genome assembly GCA_030535975.1 of Atopococcus tabaci. Classification (GTDB taxonomy): domain Bacteria; phylum Bacillota; class Bacilli; order Lactobacillales; family Carnobacteriaceae_A; genus JAUNQW01. The sequence goes on from JAUNQW010000013.1 coordinate 27,660, forward strand.
GATAATCACTTGATGCTTGTGGACCTGCGTCCTCTAGGAATCAAAGGTAACTTTGCTGAGGAGCGTCTGGATGAAGTAGGTATTACCGTAAATAAAAACTCGATTCCTAATGATCCTGAATCACCAATGGTAACTTCAGGCTTGCGTCTAGGAACTCCTGCTGTTACGACACGCGGCTTCAAAGAAGAGGAATGTATTGAGACAGGTAAATTAATTATCGAAGCATTAAAAGCAGAAGAATTAGAACTAGCAGACATTAAAGAACGCGTTAGCAAACTCGTTGACGGTCGTCCTTTATTTGCTTGGTAATCAGCTTAAATAATACAAGATAAAAGAACGTTGCCGGCCAACGTTCTTTTATTCTAATATTAATAGGAATGCTGGGTGAAAGTTGAATACAGATGTGTTGAATCAAAATATGCTATACTAATATTGAAACTGATTTCTATGATTTAATTTAAAGGAATGGTGTCTTTTGAACATTCAAACAAATGATTTTCTCAATGCTTTGGGTGACAGTAAAAATGTAGCCGGGGGCGGTAGTGCCGCTGCACTGGTTGGAGCAGTCGCTGCATCCTTGGTAAGAAAAGTATATGATAATGAAAAGAACAAGAATAGACATACGGATAAAATTGATGAGATTAATAAAAGAATTCATTCATTAGAAGAAATTCAAGAAAGGTTTCAATATCTAATTGATGCAGATCCAAAAGCTTTAGAACCTTTAATTCAAGCTTATAAGATGCCACAAGATACAACTGAGGCAAAAGAAGCCCGCCATGCTAAAATTCAAGCCGGCATCGAAACGGCAGCTCGACCTCAAGTTGAAATTTTAGAATTATTAACTGATTTAGCAATCCACCAGGAGTATCTAGTTAAAATGCAACCTAAAGGTGAGATTGTTACTAACTTAGCAGAATCGTTACTTTTTGCAGATTCAGCATTTAAAGTTGCTCATATAGGTGCCCGCACTAACTATGAGGCCTTATCTGAAGAAGAAAAAAGAGAAGATCGACTGGAGCACACAGAGACATTATTAACTATAGGCAGAGATCGTATTGCAAGTGCTTATGAGTCTGTTTCAAAATTTTTAGAAGATAAAGAATGGTCTTAATTATAAAATGAGACTTTGACAAAAACCGAAGGGCTTAAGAGCTCTTCGGTTTTTTTAT
>JAUNQW010000042.1 GCA_030535975.1 Atopococcus tabaci
TTTTTGCAGATGTCGGCGTAACGGTTATTGCTGTATTGAACGCCATGCGTGTTTTGAGAAAATAAATGTTAATACAGTCAGGTGTTAAGAATTAAATTAAAATAGTGAATATTAAAGGACGAGAACGCAATTTGCATTGCTCTCGTCCTTTTTTGTTTGATAATGATTAACCAATTACTCCTTTTTTGAACCTTCTTTAAAATCAAGATTGATGTTATCAAGTATTTAGAGAGCATTTCAAATCGAAAGCACCGTATCAGTAAAAGAGGAAATACTCTCGCTAGAAAGATATTATTTAATACCGTAAACAATATGATTCGTTCACAAAAGTCTGGCCCAAATCATATTGTTGATTATTATTACAGAGCAAAAGAAAAACCTCGCGCTAAAAAGCACAAGGTCGCTCTAATTGGATGCATGGATCGATTTCTGAAATCCATTCATAATCTAGTATTGCTAGGTCAATTATATGATTATGATCTGTCCCCACAGTAATTTTCATATAATCTAGTAACTAAATTATACCAAGTACACCTGAAAAAATGAACTAATAAACAGGTTTATTTGGCATGGGCAATAATCAATCTAAATTTCTAAATATTACACTTGACTAAACGTAGGAAAAAGCCTCACATCAGGAATATAGTGATAGGATCCCTTCCAAGTAGATACTGTAAAAAGCAAACTACTTTAAAGGAAGATATCAGCTGTTCCCTAGTGAGTCTTCTTATTACTATGTAGTGAGGGGGTTCAACCCCTTGATTTCTTCCTTTTCTATGAAGGCTCCTATTTTTTCAATATCAAATTTTAGAGTATTAATAGATACTTAGGACTCTTCTTCCCTACTCTCCTTCTCTTCCCCTGCCTGCACCACTTCATCATCCTGGTAGTCTTCTTTGGACATGAAGTCTTCTGTCATGAAATCTTCCTGCTGCAGGTGCATTTCTTCGATTTCTGTCGGTTCGACGATAGTTTTTGGCTGGATTTTCTTGGTCCAAAAGCCGCCGCGGATATACTTGGCTTCTGAGGAATAATAGAAGGCTGTGGGGCTGAGTTCGTCAATCGATTCATAGAGTTTTCTTTCGGTCGACCGCGGGGTTAGGACCGTTAAGACCAGACGCTCCCCGTCCCGGCCGTAGCCCACTTGAATAGTCACCCCATAACCCAGCTGGCGCAGACCGTCCGCCAGTGTGTGGTCTAAGGAGTCTGCGATGATATAGATGACCGAATAGCCGAGGGCCATGCGATCTTCAATCATCATCCCGGTATAAATCCCGATTCCGAATCCTAAAGCATAGACGACGAGATAGATGGGGTTGGACAGATACTGCATCACCATCGACAGACCGACCGTATAGATCATCACTTCGATGACCGCAATGACAGGTGCCACTCTGCGGTAGCCCCGCATGGTCAGGATGACCCGGATGGTATTCAAGGTGATATAAAGTAAGTTAATTGTAAATATTTGTAAGAGAATGGACCAATTCATGACTAAAAACTCTCCTTTAAGGCTGCTAGTTTTCTACATAGTGCATTGTATCATTACTTTCTTTAATTCTTAAGGAGTAAATTCAAACAAAAAAGCAGCGAAACACTAGGAATCTTCCCGATGCTTCACTGCTCCGCTTTGTGCTGGTTTATTGAATTTCGATTTTGCGTGATTTTCTGTCTTCCGGACTTTCTTTCGGTAAATTAACGGTCAAGAGACCATCTTTGTATTCTGCCGTGATCTCATCCGACTTCACATCTTGGATGAGGAACTGGCGGCTGAAGGATTGAACGGAACGCTCGCGGCGGATGTAATTGCCTGTTTCTTCATCCTTTTCCCCTTCTTCACGTTCTTCTTTTCCTGAAAGGGTCAAGACATTATTGTGGTAGTCGATGTTGATCTGTTCTTTGTCAAATCCCGGCACTTCTGCTTCGACGATGTAGGCATCATCTGTCTCACGAATATCTGTTTTCACCGAGTGGCTTAGATTGAAACTATCAAACCAGTCATTATCAAAGAACGGACGACCTAGACTTCTATTACCATCTTTTGTTGGGAATAAATTCATAGCACATCTTCCTTTCTCTTCTTTACTAACCTGATTAGTTACACCATGTGACTGAGAGATCTCTCCACCTATAGTTTAAAAAGAAAAGCAGGTCTTGTCAACGGATAGCCATTCCAGCAAAGAAAAACCCTTACTGTTCATTAGGATCATTTTGAGCATCATCATGCGTTTTATGAACGGTGCCTTTGACATGGTCAGGACCGGCATAAATGGTATAGAGTTTTAAAGGCTCTTCACCGGTGTTGGTGATATTGTGCCAAAAATCTGCCGGCACATAGATGGCGTCATCTTCTTGTATTTCTTCTTCAAAATCTAACTTGTCTTTTTCAGGTCCCATCTGGCACAAGCCCTGCCCCTGCTCGATGCGTAGAAACTGGTCGATTCCTTCATGCACTTCCAAGCCGATATCATCCCCTGGTTCGATAGCCATCAGGGTGACTTGTAATTTATTGCCTGTCCAGATCGTTCGACGGAAATTGTCATTCTCCAAAGTCATTCTTTCGATATTATCTACAACGGGCTGCTTGCCCCGGTCACTATAATCATAAGCCATATCCATCTCCTCTTTTCTATTAAATGGTAATCACTTATATTATAAAGCGACAGACAGGTTAATGTAAGCGGGA
>JAUNQW010000001.1 GCA_030535975.1 Atopococcus tabaci
AGAGCGCATGACTGTTAATCATGATGTCACAGGTTCGAGCCCTGTTTGCGGAGTTTTTTAATTTAAAATATAAGATGGAAGGTTGTCCGAGAGGCTGAAGGAGCACGCTTGGAAAGCGTGTAAACGTTTTACGTTTCGAGGGTTCGAATCCCTTACCTTCCTTATATACTTTACTACTGCTTAGTATTAGCGGTAGTAAAGTTTTTTTTGTTTTAAATCAGCCATTTGAATTTTTCATCTCAAATCTCAAATAAGGCTGTGACTGTTCTAGTTTTCATAAATTTAATATATCTGTGAAGTCTGGATATGAGCAATGAATGGTTTCTACACTGAGAGAAACAAACTGTATTTTAGGATCAATATGTAATCGGCGTGCTTGTAAAAACTGATCAGCTTTAGGTGGATAAAGAAAAAATCTGAAATAAAAAACGACACTTGAATAGTGTCGTTTAATATTATTAAGTTAGCGCTCAGGGGACCAAATGAGTCCAATAGCACCATGCCCTACATGGATAGATGCAATAGGACCCATCCGATTGTATTCTGTTTTCATATCGGGGTATTTTTCTTTGATTTTCTCTAGTAGAAGTTTCTCATGTTCATTGTTGGTGTTGCCTACTACAATGACGCTTAACTTAATGTTATCATCCTGAGCTTTTTCTACGGCTTTCTCCAGATCTAAGAAGAGTTTTTCAATGGCTTCATCGCTGTTTTTTGCTTTCCATAATAATTGAGGGTCATCGTGGATCTCGACCCCTACATATTGGCCGTCACCTTTTTCAATCTGTAACTCTTCCAAGGTTTCTTTGAAGCGGCCCCCTTCTGTAATATAATAAGGTTCTGCAGCATAATGAGAGTTGGTATGTTCAGCTAATTCATCAAGTGCCTTAATGACTTCTTCAAGTGATTTTCCTTGGTTTCTTAAACGGACCGCTTCTCTATAATAAGGAATAGCACCGGAGAAGATGTTTGGCGTATCGTAAACTATAATATTTGTATCATAATCTTCATTTAATTGTTTAGCGACCATGGATCGTATATTGATCCCGCCGGAATACCCGCTGGTCATAGCCAGACACAGTACATCATTGGATTCTTTAGCTGCTTTAAGCATAACTTCCATAGTGACACCGGGTGCAGCTGCTCCTGTTTTCGGAACGCTATCTGATTGACTGTCAATTTCTAGGAAACTGTCGGTATCCATATCGATATATTCATTATAGTTAGTGCCCGCAACTGATAAGCCGTTGCTGATGAGATGGATATTGTACTCCTCAGCTTCTTCAAAAGTTAAACCCATCGTTGTATCAGTGACAATTGAAATTTTTGTCATTTATTTCCTCCTTAAAAGTAACAAGCATCAGCAAATAATAAAATTGCTGTTATCTAATATACCACTTCCAGCTGTTTAATTCTACATAGATCATTATGTGTGACGATTTATTTTTTGGATTATGTTTGCTTTTGCTATTGAATGTTATCCGCTTTATAATATATAGTATAGAGGATATGTCTTAAATATAGATAAATCATCGACTGAAGGAGTTTGAATAATGAAAAATCTAGTCTTCAATTTTAACAATAAAACCATTGTCCATGGTGAACCGACTCGAGTATGTGGAATTGTCAACGTAACACCTGACTCGTTTTCGGATGGGGGCAGATGGTTCGGTAAAGATAAGGCAGTTAAACATGCTTTGGAATTAATTGAACAGGGCTGCCAAATGATTGATTTAGGCGGGGAATCTACCCGGCCCGGCAGCAGTTATGTTGATATTCAAGAAGAGATTGACCGCGTCGTGCCGGTAATTAAGGAATTGAAAGAACAGGTGGATGTTCCACTTTCCATAGATACTTGGAAACCGGAAGTAGCCAAGGCTGCTATTGAGGCAGGGGCGGATATTGTCAATGACATTACGGGCCTTTTGGGCAGGGAAGGTATGGCAGATGTTGTTGCTCAATCCTCCGCAGGGGTGATAGTTATGTTTAACCCTGTGATAGCACGTCCCGATCATCCAGGTTCTAAAATATTCCCATCTTTTGGCGGAGAAGAATCATTCAGTGATGAAGAGTTGAAATCTTTTGAGGACATGGATGAAATCACATTGATGAGAGCTTATTTTGAACGGGCGATTGAAAAAGCGCATGAAGCGGGTATCCCAGATAACCGCATCCAATTAGATCCGGGAATTGGTTTTGGTTTGACAAAAAAAGAAAACTTGAATATCATCCGTCAAACTGAAGTTATCCATGAAATGGGCTATACATGCTTTTTAGGTGTTTCCCGTAAACGCTTCATTCAAAATATTTTGGATGAGGCCGGCTTTAATATGGATCCTGACACCGAGACGGGATATAAGAATCGTGACCTGGCATCCGCTGCTCTGACCGCTGTGGCAGCTTCTAAAGGAGTGGAAGTTGTTCGTGTCCATTCAGCTGAAGAACATGCCATTGCAGCAACAATTGGGGATATGGTAAGATTAGCTGAAAATATCGAAGACATAAACTTTACCGCCTATTAAAATTTATAAAAGAAGACTGGAGACGGAATAATTATGATTCATGAGTCCATACAACTTTATTCAGATCGGGAGGAAGTAAGTCTGGTCACCTATATTCAAGACTCCACGCGTCTGGTCTTTGGTAAAGAGAAGAAACCTGCTGTTATTATCTGCCCGGGCGGGGCTTATTTATATTTATCAGATCGTGAAGCTGAGCCGGTAGCCTTGGCTTTTTCTAAGATGGGCTATCAAGCATTTATCTTAAATTATTCTGTTTATGGACAGGTGAATGAGGAATTAGAAGAGAATCCCCACTCGAAATTCCCTGCTCCTATGCAGGACATCGCACGGGCAATGGAGATCATCCATCAAAACTCCGAAAAATGGCATATTAACGAATCGAAAATAGGTTTAATAGGATTCTCAGCAGGAGGGCATAATGTAGCCTCATATGGCAATATGTGGCGCTCTGAAGAGGTTAATCAAGGAACAAGCCTGGAAGTCGAGAAATTAAGACCCGCTTTCAGCGTACTTGCCTATCCGGTAACCAATTATTGGTCACTTTACCAGTCCTACCTTCCCTTGGAACAATTGGAGGAAGACAAGAAAAAAACAGCCTATGCATTCGCTGTGGCCAGTTTTGGTACGACAGAGGCTGATGAGACTATACTCAAAAAGTGGAGTCCGGCTTTAACGGTCAATGAGGATACGCCGGCTACTTTTATATGGACAACGAGAGAAGATGAAGTAGTACCCGCTTCTCAAACTTTAGAAATGATGACCGCATTGGATCAGGCAAACATACCTTATGAAGGTCATGTTTTTTCAGAAGGACCTCATGGCTTGTCACTGGCACAAGAAACCACAGCCGTGCAATCACATCAGGTGAATCCAGAAGCAAGTACCTGGTTACCCATGCTCCGATCTTGGTTAAACAAAATCTAGAAAGAGAAAGATTTGAGTCCCAGCCTTTTTTTTGTCCTTGCATTAGATAAGTGAATTTGATACTATATATAAGCACTACTTTTTTGAAGGAAAATAAACCAGAAAAAAAGTCTTGCATCCAAAGTTAAGATATGCTAGTATATAACATGTCGCTTCATTATTTTTGAAGTGAGTAATCATGACAATATAAAGTATCATATTGGCCCGTTGGTCAAGCGGTTAAGACACCGCCCTTTCACGGCGGTAACACGGGTTCGAGTCCCGTACGGGTCATTGACTAACGATTAAAAATATTTGGTCCGGTAGTGTAGCGGTTAACATGCCTGCCTGTCACGCAGGAGATCGCGGGTTCGATTCCCGTCCGGACCGTTTTTCTATTTAAAGGCGCAATAGCTCAGTTGGCAGAGCACGTGATTGAAGCTCACGGTGTCGGCAGTTCGATTCTGTCTTGCGCCATATATGGAGGGGTAGCGAAGTGGCTAAACGCAGCGGACTGTAAATCCGCCCTCATCGAGTTCGGGAGTTCGAATCTCTCCCCCTCCATTTACTTTCGCTTAGGGGTATAGTTTAATGGTAAAACAACGGTCTCCAAAACCGTTGATGTGGGTTCGATCCCTGCTACCCCTGTTTTAAAAATAATAATGGGCTATAGCCAAGCGGTAAGGCAACGGGTTTTGGTCTCGTCATTCCTGGGTTCGAATCCTAGTAGCCCAATTTAATTAATATTGACGACAAGTTACTGTTTGCCATCACGATGAACAGAAAAGGCTTGCCAGTTCATATGATTTTGCCGGTGTGGCGGAATTGGCAGACGCGCGGGATTCAAAATCCCGTGTCCTCTGGGACGTGTCGGTTCGATCCCGACCATCGGTATAGGACGAGAAGCATTGATCATTCAATGCTTCTTTTTTTGTTTTAAATGAAATTAGTGATATTAAGAGTTAAAATATCCTTTTTTAGCAAATATGGGACGAAATTTTGGCACAAACATTCACAATTTATTTTTGATACTCTATAAACTGTGGGATAAATTAGCAGTTTTTTGTACTAGCTACAGTACTAAGAGAAATAGAAGCAATAAAATTACGCGAAAAAAACACTTTAAGTCTTTATAGCTGATAAGAACTTAAAGTGTTTTTTGGTTTATAAAATAGTGTGATATTTTTATTGGTCTAGAATGAACGCTAAAGGTGCTGTATATAGATATGTAATCCTATCTATTCTTGTGGCTGATTTTCTAAAATCCTCAATGTTTCTCTATATTGACTAGCTTCTGGCTCGTCAACGAATTGAACTGTATTATTAAACTTTTTATGAACCAAGTCTTTAATTTCATCTAAATTCACTTTGAAAAATTCTTTTCTAGGGTTAACCTTGTTAATTTCATAGTCTCTAAAATGATTGTGCAACGTGTTCTCAAGAGCGGGTGCATCTTCACTAAAAATCATCGCATGAACATCGAACTCGAAAGGTACTGACGCACTAGCAAGTTCCTTGATCCTATCCATAGGCTCTAATCGCCTCGTCATTCCAATTTTATATATGTTCTCTCCGAAAGAGCCAATGTTGGAAATAATATAAACGAATCCAGCACGTGTATTTGCTTCGCGCTCAAGGACATTTTCTTTATCTTTTTCAAGAATTTTAATTTTTTCTTCGAGTTCTTTAATCTTTTCTGCATATATATTTCTTTCAATATCAGAATTTGATTTGCTCAGATAGTCTATCATTTTGTTTAATTCGTTATTAAATTGGCGCTCTTCTTTTTCTGTTTTTCTTTTTTCTTTCTGAAGTTCTCTTTCAACCTTTTGTTGTTCACGAACTTCTTCTTTTTGAGCTTTGAGTAATTCTTTTTCTGTTTCGATTTTCAGTTGATAGTTATAGGTGATTTCAAGTTGCTCTAATTTGAGTTCTAGTAGCTCTCTGCTAATTTGAACATTATCACTTTTGAATAAATTATTTAATATATCGTAAGACTTCACTATTTTCTTTCTATGACTATCGACATTTCTATATGTAACATTTGAAAGATAGTAGTCAGATTCTGTATTGAATGTTCTTAAAAGTTGGTCTTGATGTTTCTTAGTAGATGTCTCGTCTTTAATAGGTATGATTGCTTTTTTGTTTTTTATTAATTCTTTCTCTGATACTTTAGCTAGTTCAAGTTGTGTTTTAAGTTCACTAGAAGTGATGTCTTCATCGAATTTAGGTGTTACTTTTATCATTTCATAGTCTTCTGCGTTAATATTAATATATATTTGGATTTCTTGCTTCTTTTGTTCTAGTTCCATTATTTGCTTGTTAACTTTTTCAATTTCGTTATTCATTTTATGCTCAGCATGTTTTTTTTCTTTCTCTATCTCTTCTTGGAGTCTTTGTTTCTCTTGGACTATTTCCTCATGATTTCTGTACTCATTAAAATATTTTCTTGAAACAATTCGATTCTTAAATACGAATATATATAAAAGAAACAAAAAACCAAAAATAATTGCACTCACCTGTTCAGTCAGAAGCCATATAACCCATATAATTGATAAACAACCTATCCTAGATTCTTTATCATTGCTTTCTTCTTTATCATTTTGTTTTTTCTTTTTGTTATTGTTTTCGAATATAACTCCTCCTAAATCTGAGCTAATTATTATTTTAAAATTCTTTTTCAAAAAATGTTTTACAGCAAAATTACTCTTGTTTTTATCAGCTGCTCATTGCTCTTATGACTGATAAAGTTTAGAGTATACATCTCTTAAAGTATGCCCGTCACATAAAGTATGACTAGAATAAGCGCACCTAATATGATGATTAAGTAGATCAGTTGGAAGAAACAGTTTTTTCCAGAAAAAGGATCCATAGTTTCGTCTAATTCTTCATCTGTGAAGCCGCCTGTCCAGCTGTCACTGTCGCTTGTATCTTCCGGTGTCTGATCTTCTGTTTCCTGCGGTGGTTTTTTTACTGTTTCTTCTTTTTCATCAATGCTCTTTTTTCTATTTTGCAGAATATGCTGATTTCTTTTCTTTTTCTCCTTCATTTTGTGTCCCCCTGTCCTTTTGACTAGTATAACTTAAATATTTAAGATTTGGGCTGGCATTAATTGGGACAAAGTAACTATATTCCATGTATAATGACTATTAAAAGAGGTGAGAGATATGTCATTTTTAGTAGGGACCCTGCTTGGAGCAGGTGGTGGATATGTGGCAGCTTTATTATTAGCTCCTCAAAAAGGCGCAGATACCCAAGAGGCTATTAAAAAACAAAAAGAAGAAATCAAATTCCAGGCCATGGATCAGTTGGAAAAAACTATGGCAGAAACGGAGGAGTTGCTGGAAAGTGTTGAAAGGTCTCTAAGATCAAAGCCAGATCAAGAAAGACAACGTGATGAGCAATTGAGAAAAGAGCATCTATTGATCAAAAAAGATAAATAAACAATAAAAGTTGAAATAAAGATAAAAATCTATTGTTTTTTCTAATAGATGTGCTATATTAATTAGGAAGGAACTTCTTTCATCTTTTTATCAATGCAGTTGGGAAAATTGATAAAGATTTTGAAGTAAGACCTTACAGCGTATTTTCTCGCCGTGGTATACACCGAGGAAGTACGCTTTTTATTTTTAAAAAAGAAAAAGGTGACTATATGACGAATCATATTGTTTTATTTGAACCGCAGATACCTCCGAATACTGGGAATATTGCCCGCACTTGTGCAGGAACAAACTCCAGCCTGCATTTAATTGAACCTCTGGGATTTCAGTTAGGTGACAAGCACTTGAGACGAGCAGGTCTGGATTACTGGGATGACCTGAATGTTTATATTCATGAAAGTTTAGATGCTTTTCTATCAACAATCGATCTTTCAGATTTATTCCTGATCACTAAATTTGCTGAGAAGATATATACGGACCAGGATTTTTCAGATATTGATAAAGATTATTATTTAATGTTTGGTAAGGAAACGACAGGTTTACCGGAAGAATTCATGAAAACATACGCCGACCGCTGCTTACGGCTGCCCATGAATGATGAGCATATTCGCTCTTTGAATTTGTCTAATAGTGCAGCAATTGTTATCTATGAACTGCTGCGCCAGCAAAATTTTGCTCAATTAGAACTCATGCATCACTATGAAAAAGATAAGCTGAAGTAAATAAAAAATGAAGTCGATTTATCGCTTCTTTAAATAAAAAGTCTTATACTGAATGAAGATAAGTAAGAATTAAGGGAGGACTTAAGATGAATTACGATTTTACAAGTTTATCAGACAGACGGTCGATGGGTTCTTTGAAGTACTATTACACGGATCAATGGAATCCTGATTTGGATGAAGATGTGGTTCCTTTATCGACAGCTGATATGGAGTTTAAAAATGCGCCGGAAGTGATAGAGGGTCTTAAAAACTATTTAGATGAGACAGTTTTAGGTTATACGATGGCGGGTCATGCTTATTATGACTCGATTCAAAGCTGGATGAAACGCAGGCATCAATGGGATATTGAAATGGAATGGATCGTTCCGGTCCCTGGGATAGTTACTGCCATCCATTTAGCTTTGGAGGCTTTCACGCAGCCGGGAGACGGGGTTATCATCTTCCGTCCTGTTTATCATCAATTTGGTCTGATGGTAGAAAGTGATCGTCGGAAAGAAGTTAATGTTCCTTTAATTGAAAAGGGAGAGGGCCATTACGAGATTGACTTCGATTTGTTTGAAAAAGAAGCAAGTAAAGCAGAAAATAAAATGTTGATTTTCTGCAGCCCTCATAATCCTGTGGGAAGAGTATGGACAAAAGAAGAGTTGAAGAAAGTCGATGAAATTTCCCGCAAGCATGATTTAATCGTCGTATGTGATGAAATATGGCATGACATCACCTTTGAGGGTCAGGAGCATACGGCTTATCCAACCGTCAGCAGCCAAGCAGCTGATAATGTCATCGTCTGCACCTCGGTCTCTAAAACATTCTCTTTAGCAGCGATTAACACATCCAATATCATCATACCGGATGAAGGCTTGCGTCAAACTTTTGCGGATAAAGTCAGTCAAGGCCATTATGCAGTGAATGCTTTTGGTTATAAGGCAACAGAGCTGGCCTACAATCATGCTGAAGGGTGGCTGGATGCAGTAAATGAAGTTATTTGGGCTAACCATCATTTCCTAGTGGACTACTTCAAGGAGCATCTGCCTAAAGTCAAAGCTTATGTTCCAGAGGGGACCTATGTGTCCTGGATAGACTTCAGAGAGCTGGGACTTGGTAATAGGGAGTTGGAGAAGTTAGTGCACGAAGAAGCACAATTTATGACCAATCATGGGCGGATTTTTGGAGAAGAGGGCGCAGGATTTGAGCGGGCCAATATCGCTCTTCCTCAAAATAATTTAGAAGTTCAACTGGAACGCCTGGTGAAAGTATTAAAAGGTAACGGTTTTTAAATAGAAAGAGGGTCGAGACTCTAGATATAAGCCTCGACCCTTTTTTATTTACATTTTGTCTGGTGAAGAAACACCGAGCAGCCTTAAGGATTCCTTCAATACTATAGTTAATGCGTGGACAAGTGCCAGTCTGGCCGGTCGCTCTTCTGATTCATCCAAGACGCGGACATTCGCATAAAATTGATTGAATGCTGAAGCCAGTCGAACAGCATGACGAGCGACGATAGAAGGCTCGTTCTTTTCATAAGCTGATACAATAACGGACGGAAATTCGTGTAAATACTTAATGATTCTCCAGGAATAGTCGTCCGATAAATTATAGATGCCTGTATCTTTATAATCGATGCCCTGATCATCCGCTTTTCTGAGCATGCTCATAGCTCGTGCCCGGCTGTACTGAACATATGGACCTGTTTCACCTTCGAATTTTACAATTTCGTCTAAATCAAAGTCGAAGTTATTGGTACGTTCGTTGTGAAGGTCATTGAAAATAACAGCCCCCACACCGACCTCTTCTGACACAACTTCTTTGTTATCGAGGTCTGGATTCTTTTGAGAGATCTGTTCATAAGCTTTATTCACCGCTTCATCTAGAACATCGTTGAGCAGGACAACTTTACCTCGGCGGGTGGACATTTTTTCTCCATCAATAGAAATCAGACCGAAGGCGATATGTAAGACCTCGTCAGCCCAGTCATAACCCATTTCTTTTAAGACGGCCTGTAATTGTTGGAAGTGGTAGTTTTGATCTTGACCGACGACATAAAGTGCTCGATTAAATTCAAACTTATTGTAACGGTTGATGGCAGCTGTGACATCACGTGTCATGTATAAGGTCGCTCCATCTTGTTTTTTAATCAAAGCTGGATTCAGATCATAATCATCTAAGTAGACCACCTGGGCTCCCTGATCTTCTTTTAAGAGATTTTTATCATCTATGAGTTGAACGACCTCATCCATCTTATCATTGTAATAAGCCTCTCCATTAAAGGAGTCAAAAGTGATTTCTAAACGGTCGTAGACTTTGTTGAATTCTTTTAAGGACTCTTCTCGAAACCACTGCCATAATTCGATGGCTTCCTCGTCACCGTTTTCTAAGCGTCGGAACCACTCCCGACCTTCATCTTCTAATTCCGGCTCTTCTTCTGCTGCTTCATGGAAGTGAACATAAAGTTCGTTGAGTTCCTGAATTGGATTTTCGCGGACTTTTTCCGGATCTCCCCATTTCTTATAAGCACAGATTAATTTACCAAACTGGGTTCCCCAGTCTCCCAGGTAATTAATTTTGACCGGATTAAAACTAATTTTTTGATAGATATTGGCTAAGGCATTTCCGATAACAGTTGACCGTAGATGTCCCATAGACATTGGTTTTGCGATATTAGGAGAAGACATATCTAAAATAACATTTTCATTGCCACCAATATTTTGTTCGCCAAATGCTGATCCTGCAGCTAGAACTTCTTGTACTACTGCCTGCCCTACAGTCTTTCGATTGAGGAAGAAGTTAAGGTAAGGACCGACTGCCTGCACGCGGTCGATCAAAGGGTCTTCGATCTGATCCGCCAGATTCCCAGCGATTTCCTGCGGTGCTTTTCTAAAGACTTTAGCTAATTGAAAAGCTGGAAAAGCTAAATCTCCATGGTCGTCAGATTTAGGTTTTTCAAGCAAATTTATAATTTCGTCAACTGAAAGCTCATCTTCCAGAACATGATGCAGAATTTCAGCAATATCTTTTTGATAATCCATTAAAAGCAAACTCCTTAATTTTATTATATTTTCCTATAAAAACAAGAAAACTCGGCTCATACTTTTGATACGAGACGAGACTTCGATACCTTCTGTATTCTAACAAATATAGAAATACTCGTCTATAGGAAGAGTTGAAAAATGAATAAAATAATAAATATTCACATTAACGTGTATATTTTTGAGTAACTATGATATAATTGTGAGGCTTAAATGTCAGGAGGAGGACATATTATATGAGGAAAAATGACCGTCAATTATTAATTAAACAGTTAATTTTAGATCATGATATTTCGACACAGGAAGAGTTGCTGAACTATTTGAAAGTGGAGGGTGTCCATGCGACCCAAGCAACGATTTCGAGGGATATTAAAGAGTTAAATTTAGTTAAAACACCTGTCACGGGAGGCAAGACTAAATATACTTTATATCAGTCAAATCAAACATCTAAAAATAAATTAGAAGCTACTATCACAGACCGCGTCACCGGTATTACACGAGTGGAGTTTATAGTTATCTTGAAGACTTTAAAGGGAAATGCCAATGCAGTAAGTGCTTTAATCGATGACATGTCTTTTCCAGAAGTTATTTCTACCCTCGCAGGGCATGATACTGTTGTTATTTTCTCACATAATGCTAAAGAAGCTGAAAAAATATTTGATTATCTGGGGGAACATGCCAGTAAATCAATCATGAATTATTAGTCAAATATTCATGAATTATATACACTTATAAAAAAAGGCTGGAATCTCGATTCCAACCTTTTTATTTATTATGAGGGACTTTAGCGAGAGTGTTTTTCCGGGTCATAAAAAATAGAGTAAACGGCCAGTAAAATAGGTATAATACGGATGATCGAGGTTAAAAAGAGCGAATTAAGATTGAGAAGTGTGGCAGCAAATGCAATTAATCCAGGGATTAAGAATGCTGCAAGAACTATTTTCCAAACTTGACCAAAGCTATACTTATAGCCGTTGAGCAAGGTAATGAGCTTTACAAAAAGAGCGGTAAATAGGGATGTTAATATAACAGCAGTAAAAACTGATACAATTAATACGAGACTAAAAACAGCTAGGAATTGAGTGAAAAAAGAGCCTGAGAAGATGGACTGGTCTAACCCGTTGACAGCTTGGTAGGGTAAAGAGATTTCATTTAATTGATTAGCGACATATAATTCATTTTCTAAAAATCCGCCCGCCATAAGATAACCATTTTCCAGGTTTTTATTAATAGTTTCTCGACTCATTTCACCATGGGGGTCAAATATGAAGAGGCTGGAATCAATCTCGTAAATAAAGCTGTTGACATCTTCTTCCAGTATCATTTCACTGTTTTGAATTTCAAAATCAGGGATTTTAGACTGAATATCAGCTAAACTAGGAGAAAGGTCTTGGTAGCTGCGATAAAGTTGAGTAAAAATGGGTAGAAGAGTCACCCCTGAAATAATGATGACTAATCCAAAAGCCTGCCAAAAAGAAAGTTTTTTGGCTTGATGTATCTTTTTAGGTTGGGTGATGAATATTTTCAGATAATTTAGCATGAGTACACCTTTCTAACTGTTGATCGGGTCCGGGCATTTTATTTATTTTAATACACAATCATTAAAATAAAATTAATTAGATTGACAAAAAAATCTTTTTATCTAAAATTGGAATTCTGTTCTATCTTTAGTAAAGACAGAAAACAGAAAAATCTTAATACATAAATTATTGAATTATTATTTAATGGGGTGATGAGTGATGACTAGAAACAAATTGATTGTTGATTGTGCGACACTGGCCGGAAAAGTTATGCTGGAGTCGAATGCTGAAAGTTACCGTGTAGAAGAAACCATTTTAAAAATATTAGAAACCTCCGGCTTAAATGTGACCGAAGCAATTACGATGACGACGGGTATTATTTTTACTTTGGATGACCCGGAAACGAATAATCCGCCATTTACCGTCGTCCGTCGAATATATGAAAGAAATAATCAGCTGAGAAATATTCAAAGTGTCAATAATATATCCCGGGCGCTGACAGCTGGTCAGATCTCACCTCAAGAAGCTTATGACCAACTACTCATTGTAGAAGGTTCCGAATACTCGCAGGGGATCAAAACATTGGGCTCCATGTTTTTGGTTTTAGGTTTTACAATTTTACTGGGAGGACTCAACCTAAAAGCGATGCTGGTATCTCTTTTCACAGGTCTGCTTGTAGGAAGCTCCAGCAGCTTAAGAAATCGTTTTAAAGTTACTGGTTTTTTATACTCTTTATTTACAACAACTGTTGTTTCATTTTTAGTCTATCTTATCGGCTATTTTATAGATATGCCGTCGACGGCTATCAATATAGTCATCACGGCCAGCTTTATGCCGATGTATCCTGGGACTTCATTAACTAACGGTATCCGGGATACTCTGAAGGGTGATTATATATCTGGCGTGGCTCGAATTATAGAATCTATCGTAGTAGCCATCAGTTTGGCCCTGGGAGTAGCTGTTGGATTAACTCTCTATAATGGGGTGATGTCATGGATTTAATTGTACAAGTCATTGCTGCTTATATCGTGACGGTAGCTGCAGGTGTGACTCTGGAGTCTCCGAGACGAATTGTCTACAGGACAGGGATCATTGGAGCGGTTTCCTATGCGGTCTATCTTATACTGGCTAACTATTTTGGTGTAGGGCAGGTGATGGGCTATTTTATATCTTGTTTAATTGCTTCCATCATTTCTCAGTTTTTTGCCCGCAGGTATAAAACAGCAGTGATTCTTTTCTATGTTCCTACTTTTTATCTTTATGTGCCCGGTTCAACGATTTATCAGATGGCCTATAATTTTATAAGCGGCCAGCCGGATGCTGGAGCTCAGTCTCTTGTGCAGACCTTGATGATCGCAGGAGCTATCGCACTGGGTATTTTTATTGCCGACTCTATTATGACTATATATTTAGATGTTAAAAATAGAAGTATTCAAAGTCTTACAAAGATAAATAAAAGATAAATAAATTATACTGAAAAACACAGCTTCTATATCTTGTTTTATAGAAGCTGTGTTTTTTTATTTTTTATTCTTAGAAAGACCAGAGACAGGGTATTTATTGATGATGAATAAAATAAAAATTGACATTAGACTGATGAGCCAGGAGATTTTTCCATAAGGTGTTCGGTAGTTCATTTCTATTGTGTAATTACCTTCACTTAGTTTCAATCCTAAAAAGCTGTCCATGACAGGATGAGCTGAAATCTCTTCTCCATTCGCTGTAATCTGCCAGGAGTCATCATAAGGAATAGTCAGCATGACCATCTCTTGACTGTCTGTGATTTGTGTTTGGAAACTTAAACTTGAGTCTGTATAATTTTCTATCTCGATACTGTTATTTTTTGCTTGTGTAATAATGCCTTCGAAATCATCGATAGCCATTTGATAAAAACCTGATCGAGACAGGTAGAAGTCATCTGCTGTCACCTCAATTTCCAGTTCGATCCTGTCATTTTTATCTGCTTCTAAATTGACCACAACATCATGATAAAAAGTGTTGTACTGGTACTGGGGTTGACCGTTAACCTTAATTTCGAAATTATCCCATGTATTAAATCCATTGAGAATATAGTAATAAGACATGTCTTCTTCGGCTGTTAAGCTGGCCCGGATATAAGCCGGCTGTTCGGGATTGTTGACTTTAGCCAACCTTTCCCGGCCATGGTCTTCTATTTCAATATTTTCATAAGTCTGGTCAGCTTCAACTGGCTTAAATAATTCTGTTGGATTGTGCTCTGGACTGAAGGATCGAGCCAATTGGTTTTGGTAAAACATGGGATGATTATTGACTAAATCAAGATCCATTAAGTCATCATTTACTTTCAATCCTAAAGGCAGGGCATAAGGATTTCTGTAGATGGTGTACTGATCGGTAAAAAACAAAGGATCATAATGGACCAGATCCGCTTTGCTTTGAATGATGGACATGGGCAGAGCCTGGTCAGCATTTGTATTGTAATAGGGTGTGTGTTCATAAACGTTAATCTCATTGTCTGCTGCATAATATTTGATAGAAAAAAGAGCATCAGTTAAAAGCGTCCCGTTAGAATAGGCAGAATAGCCACTGCCCCCTGGAAAACCCAGTCCAGTAAATCCTTCATAGGAATGGGCTTCATAGGTAGAGCCAAAATGGGAGGCGCTTTTAAAGTTGACCTGGTGGCTGTCATTTTTTGTTCTTTGAAAGGTCTTTTCAATCCTATAGAAACTGTCTGACGGGTTATCGTGTTCATGTATGGTTTCAGTCATCTCAGTCAGGATACTCTGAGCCTCAATAAAGCGGCTGCGATCCACATAGTTTAATTCGTTGAGAGATAGACTTGCATTTCCAGTGAGCTCTAATGTGACCAGACTCAGCAGCAAAAGACTTCTCAGTAATACTTTATTTGAATAAAAGATTAAAACAATAAAATAGAGGACGATTAATAATAAAGTGAATAAGATCTTATAAGAACTTAAGTAATCAAAGTCCTGACTCATGAGATAAATAGAGATGAGAACAGAAAGGCCTGCACCATGCAGGAGCTCTTGAAGTGTAAGTTGACTTTGATGAGCACTTTGGCGATAAGCAATATAAATTAACAGAAAAATGAAAACAAAACTATACCGATAAGGAAACCAGTTAGGATTTTGGAAACCATGCCAGATCTTATTAATAACTTCTAAGTTGAATGATAAAGTCAGTATAAGTATAAATAAGGCAGAAGCTGTTTTTTCCTGCCATTTAAAAGAAGAGTTAAAAAAGTATCTCAGCACCTGGATAAGGATCAGGGCAGAAACAAAAATATTAGGCAGGCCGTCAGGAAATTGATCGAAATTAAAAGCCCCAATAGTAAATTTACTTACTAAGTCCATCAGGGGGAATTTAGCTGAAAAATCCCAGCTGAAGTTAGAAGCTGCTGCCTTGCTCTGCATCAACTGAACAAAGGTTGGAATAAGAATGAAAGCACTGATACCGGCCGCCAGGATAGAGTAGCCTGCAAAACGACTGATCAGCTGAATGCTCTGTTTCTTCCAGTTTTCCCTTGTGATATAGGAAGTTAACCGGTAAAAGAAGTAAAGGATCATAAATAAACAAACCATGAAAGCAATATAATAGTTAGAGATAAGACATAAAGCTAATGTAACCGTGTAGAGAAGAGGGGATTTGCCCTGCAAGATTCTTTCTACTCCCAGGCAGATGAGGGGTAAGAGTATAAATCCATCCATCCACATTAAATTGAATTGATAATTGACCATGTAGCCGCTCAAGGCATAACTGGTGGAAAAAACAAGAAGTCGACTGAGTGAAGAAGCCTGCATATTTTTGAGGTAATAGCCCATCGACCAGCCTGCCAGGCCGTATCGTATTAAAATCAACAAGGTGACAGCCAGGTCTAAATATCGGAAAGGTGTGATTAAAAAGATGAGGTTAAGCGGGCTCATCAAATAATAAGCCCAAATACCCGTCATCTCACCTCCAATCCCTTTATTAAAGCTGTAGATCAGCCTCTCCAGATGCCCTGACCAGGTATGTTTGTATTCAGCATAAAAATCAACATACTGCTGGCCTAAATCAATCGTGAAGAGAGTCTTGTCACCAAAAGGAAAAACTCCCATAGAGATAAAGATGATGGTTAGGATAAGAATCGGCAGGAAAAATGTTGTTAAAGAGTAACGGTATTTATAAAGAATCTCTTTCATTTTATAAGTCCTTTTTCTGATATTTGATTTAGTTTATCATAATTATTTTTTAAATAAATTTTAAGCTGCAGAGGCTGTTATTTATAAAATTAAGAAAAAATTGATATTTTTCTTATAAGTTTAGATAATAATGCTAATATAATAGTAGCAAGTAATAATAGCCCTGGTCATTTTAGATAAAAAAAGCAGAGAGAAGGCTCAGAATGAAAAATTCAAACCGAACAAAACCAAACAAAGAACAGATGAGTCGTTCTCATATTCCGAGTCGATTAAATTTAATGTTTTTTATTGTTTTTGTACTTTTTGTTACCTTGATATTTAGATTAGCCTATTTACAAATTATTCAGGGGGATGAGTTTGCTGCTGAAGTACAAAGAACAGAAAAAACGATTGTGGCAGGTAATGTGCCCCGCGGGGAGATTTATGATGCCAACCATCAGCCTTTAGTTATGAATGAAGCTAAGCAGACGATTACTTATATGAGAGGAAAAGATGTCGGAGTTCCTGAAATGGCCAATGTGGCTGAAAGATTAGCCCAGTTTATCGCGATGCCGCATGAGACAGAATTGACTCAAGACAGGGATTTTGATTTAAGTATTCGTGACTTAAAAGATTATTATGTGGCGGTGAATGCTGATGAAATCAATGACCGTTTAACAGATGAAGAAAAGCAGTTAAGCGGCTCTGAATTCTATAATGTTCAGTTGGAAAATGTGACGACAGATGATCTTGAAAAAATGGATGAAGATGATCTGGCAGCAGCAGCTATTTTCCAGCGGATGAATTCGGGTTACGCTCTAAGTAATCAAACGATTAAAAATGAAGAAGTAACAGACAAAGAAATCGCTGATGTTAGTGAACATCTGGCAGAACTGCCCGGAGTAAGTACAGGGACGGACTGGGAAAGAACTTACCCTCATGAGGATATGTTACGAAGTGTGCTGGGCTCTGTGTCCACTGAAGAACAGGGGATTCCTGAACAAGCTTCCGATATTTATCTGGCCCAAGGTTATTTAAGAAACGATCGAGTAGGACAGTCTTATTTGGAAGAAGAGTACGAGCCGGTACTGAAAGGCACTAAATCACGCTACATCACTGAAACTAACCAAAATGGCGAAATCACTAATCAGATAGAAGACTATGCAGGTAAAAAAGGAAGCAATCTAGTCTTAAATGTGGATATGGATTTCCAAGAAAGAATCGAAAATCTGGCAGTTGATTATCTAGGAAATTATCAACAGGGCTTAAATAATCAGATTTATATCGTTGCTCAAGATCCCATGAACGGTGATGTGAAAGCTCTGGTAGGTAAAAAGATAAACTTCGAAACGGGTGAGATAGAGGACGATGCTCTGGGGACCTTTACTCAGAACTTCGAAGCCGGTTCGGTCATTAAGGGAGCAACTATACTGGCTGCTTCTATGGATGGTGTGCTGGACAGCAGTAACAATATCATCGTTGACCAGCCTCTTTATATGGCAGGCACTCCGCCTGTCCGATCCGTTTTCAACCCCGATGGATCAGAAGCGCTGAATGATATTACAGCCCTGGAGGTTTCGTCTAACATTTATATGGGGAAATTAGCCATGAGAATGGGTGGAGTTTTTGATTTTGAAAATGGTGATGCATTAGTTTTAGATGAAGTGGCTACGATAGAAAAAATGAGACGCTACTTTGAGCAGTTTGGCCTGGGAGCAGAGACGGGCATCGATTTACCAGGTGAGCAGGTGGGCTACAAAGGTCCGATCGATCATCCGGGCCAGGCGGTCTACTTTAGTTTTGGTCAATTCGATAGTTATACGCCCCTGCAGCTTTCTCAATACATTACAACGATCGCTAATGGAGGAGTCCGTTATGCTCCGAATGTCGTGTCAGAAATCCGTGCCACTGATGAAGAAGGGAATGTGGGGGCCTTAGAAGCCCAAAATACAGCCCGTATCTTGAATACGGTCGATGCTGATCCAGCTCAAATGGAGAGGGTCCAGCAAGGGATGTATCAAGTAATTCATGGTTCAAGAGGAACAGCGAGCAACTTCTTCACAGATGCAGAATTTGCCGCTGCTGGAAAAACGGGAACAGCAGAGGCGGTCTATTATGGAGACAGTGAAGAGAATCGTGGAGATGAAATTATTAACCGTCTCTTTGTCGGCTATGCTCCTTATGATAATCCAGAAATTGCTATTACGGTTGTTGTACCCTATCTGCCTTTAGGAAATAATAATTATGAAATTAATAATGTCTCTAAAAGAGCATTTGATGCTTACTTCCAAACGGGGGAATATGCAGCCGCCGGTGAAGAAGCTTTAGATGAAGAGAATCAAGAGGAAGATTAGGCTTTCTTACTCTCGACTGACTCTTGAGATGATGCAGAAGACAAAAAATAAAAAGACAAGTTCCTTTTTCATTCAAAGGAAACTGGTCTTTTTTTGATAGTACTTTAATCTTATTCGGTTTCATCAGCATCTATTTTGTCAGTTTGACCTGTGACTACTTGAGCGATATCTTTCATGGTCATCTCACTATTGATCTGATACTCTCCTGCTTGAAAATTTTCATGATAGCCATTTTCCATCATAAATGTTTCGAAAGTTTCTAAGTCATCGATCAATCCTTGATCGGCCAAGGACCGGCCGATTTCTTCGGCAGTCGAGTTTTCCCTTACCTGGATGGTTGCGACAGCTTCTGTTTTAAGTTGGTCTTGTTGCTCTCCGGTCTCTATAGAGGCAGCATCTTGGACTGGAGAAAAGAGGGCTGCAAAAGATACGATCATTCCAGCAAGCAGAAATGCAATGCCGGCACTTCGTAAATTACTTTTTGAAAAATTAAATTTCCGCATCACGATCTCCCTAATTTGAACCTTTATCAATATAGTCTTCAATAGTATGGGTGATATCTTCTTCTCTCAAATCCAGAGCTTCGGAAATCTCCGTTTCAGTTTGACCCTCGGTATATAAGGCGATGACCCGATTGATCGTCCCTGGCAGGAGCGTGTGACCCTCAGTATCTGTAAGTGTTTGAAGATCTAATTTTTTTTCGATTTGATCTAATCTTTTTTTTATTTGAACATTTTCCTGGTACAAATCAAGAGAAGTCTGCTCTACTTCTTCTTGCAGCGTCAGTGTAGTGTCTTTTTTATAGTAGGATAAAATCAGTAAAATAACAGCAATAATAAAAAATAAAGCAGCTAAATTCCACATAGTCATCGGCGGTTTCCTTTCTTTTTATAGCCATCATTCTATCACAGCTGTTAAAAAAATAAAAAAATACTAGAGTTATTAATTAAGCTATGGTAAAATATTTATGTTATAGACTAAGGTCTAGTTATCATATAGGGAATAGGGGGATTATCATGCGTGTTAATATTACATTAGAGTGTACGGACTGCAAGGAGCAGAATTACATCACAACTAAAAATAAAAGCAACCAGCCAGACCGTATTGAAATGACAAAATATTGTCCTCGTGAACGTAAAAAAACGGTTCACCGCGAAACTAAAAAATAAAGAGACTTAAAAGCTAACTATATTTTTTAGTTAGCTTTTCTTCATCATCATGACCTATTGAAAGGATGAATATGAATACCAATCCATTTAGAATTAAACCTGTGGTAACGTATAGTTTGCTTGCCATTATGGCAGTGATGTTTTTAGTCATGGAATTTGCAGGGGGCAGTCAAGATACTTCTGTTCTCGTCTTTTTTGGAGCGAAATTTAATCCTCTGATTGCCATGGGGCAGTATTGGCGGCTGATCACTCCTATGTTTTTACATATCGGTTTTCTGCACCTCGTCATGAATGGGGTTGCTATTTACTTTTTAGGGCAAGACTTAGAAGATGTTTACGGTCATTTCCGATTCCTTTTAATATTTTTATTAAGTGGACTAATGGGTAATATTTTTTCGTTTGCTTTTAACAATGCCATCTCAGCAGGGGCATCAACTGCTGTTTTTGGTCTGTTTTCTACGATTATCGCAATGGCTCAAGCAGACCCTGATAATAGTTACCTGCAAGCCGTCGCCAGGTCTTACTGGATATTGATCATTATAAATATTGTTTTTAACCTGTTCAGTCAAGGCGTTGATTTAGCCGGCCACCTGGGCGGCTTCTTTGGTGGATATTTTGTAGCTACTGCGCTGACTCACCCTGTTCGAAAGTGGCGCATAGGTCATGGAGTAGCCGGTGTTGTACTAGCTGTTTTAATATTCTTATACGGCTTGGTTAGAGCCGGCTATACTTTTTAATAAAGGAGGGATCTCATGGATATTAATCAAATTATCGTTATTCTGCTTATTCTTCTTGTTGTTGGTGCACTCATTTATTTTGCGGTTCAATATTATCGAGGAAGTAAAGCAGCAGTAAGACTGGAACCGGATGAATTTTCTAAGGACCTCCGGCGGGTTCAGCTCGTAGATCTTCGCGAAAAAGATGATTATGACAGTGGACATATCTTGGGCGCAAGAAATATTCCGATGACTCAGTTGAAAATGCGAATTGAAGAAATGCGCCGGGATAAACCAGTTTATCTTTATGAAGAAGGAGAAACTCTGACCCGCCGTGCAGCTCTCACCCTTCAAAAAGAAGGATTTTCAAAAATCTACCGCCTCAAAGGAGGATATAAGGGCTGGGAAGGTCGTATTAAGAGAAACAAATAAGAATTAAGAAAAACTTTTAACTTGCTCCTTAACCCGATGCTTAGTTAAAAGTTTTTTGTTGTTAACAGGGCTGGAAGTTATGTATTGACCTGTGGAAGCAAGGGGTTTCTTTGATAAAGAACTGCTTCTTGTGGTATTCTGGTAAAAATTAGAGATCGATAGTTGAAAGGAAGAAGCTGATTCATGTCAAAAGAAAAAATATTAATTATTGTGGGACCGACAGCTGTCGGAAAAACTGCTCTAAGTATTGAATTGGCTGAAGAGTTTTCCGGTGAAGTTATCAGTGGAGACTCTATGCAGGTCTATAAACATTTAGATATAGGAACAGCTAAAGTAACAGCTGAAGAAATGCAGGAGATTCCTCACCATTTAATTGATATTCTAGACATAAACGATGAGTATTCTGCCTCAGATTTTCAAAAACAGGCAAAAGCTTTAATAAAAGATATAAGTCAAAAAGGTCAGCTGCCTATTGTCGCAGGAGGTACAGGACTCTACATCGAATCCTTAATTTATGATGTCAGCCATGGAGGATCCAGTCCTAAAAATGACCGCTTCCGCCAGGAAATGGAGGACTTTGCTTTGAGTCACGGCAAGCTTGCTCTCTGGAGCAAACTCGAAGCTAGAGATTCCCAGGCTGCCGCTAAAATTCATCACAACAACCAGCCCCGGGTGATCAGAGCCTTAGAAGTCATCCATGAAACAGGTCGGAAATTTTCAGACTTTCAAACAGAA
Organism: Atopococcus tabaci; assembly: GCA_030535975.1. GTDB lineage: Bacteria > Bacillota > Bacilli > Lactobacillales > Carnobacteriaceae_A > JAUNQW01. The sequence continues at coordinate 21,697 of JAUNQW010000001.1, forward strand.
AGAGAAGATAACGATTTAATCTATGATAGTTTTATTGTGGCCCTGGATACTGACAGAGAGCAGCTCTATGACCGTATCAATCATCGAGTGGATGTGATGATGGAGCAGGGCTTGTTAGATGAGGCTCGGATGTTGTATCAAAAAAGCCGGACGGATGCGCCGGCCCGCAGAGGAATCGGCTATAAAGAATTCTTCCCTTATTTCAACGGTGAAAAGAGTTTGGATGAGGCAGTCGAACAATTAAAGCAAAATTCAAGGCGCTATGCAAAAAGACAGTTGACTTGGTTTAGAAATCGAACACCTGTGGATTTGTGGGTGGATGTCGGAGATGAACCTTATCCCATGGCAGAAATCAAACAGAGGATTGGGAAGTTTTTAACTAGATAAGGAGTTTTTTTATGCGAGAAGAAAAGGTAATATTAGTCGGGCTGCAGACAAGAGAAGAAGACAGCCACTTCAACTATTCGATGGGTGAATTAGCCCAATTGGTAGATACTGCGGGGGGAGAAGTGGTCATGACTTTTACCCAGAAGAGAAATACGATCGACTCACGGACTTTTGTAGGAAAAGGGAAAATCCAGGAAATCAGCCGTGCGGCGGAGGAGACCCAGGCTCAAACGATTGTTTTTAACCAAGCCCTGTCGCCTCGCCAGGTGAGAAACATTCAAGACGTGATCGAAGCTAAGATTATCGACAGAATGCAGTTGATTTTAGACATCTTTGCTATGCGGGCGAATAGCCGTGAAGGACGCCTGCAGGTGGAACTTGCCCAGCAGGAATATCTTCTGCCTCGTCTGGTCGGTCAAGGAGTGAATCTTTCCCGACTGGGTGGAGGGATCGGAACACGTGGACCTGGAGAAACTCAGCTGGAAAGTGACCGCCGCTATATTCAGGGCCGCATTACAGATATCAAAAAAGAACTGAAAAAAGTGAGTGCACACCGTGAACGTATCCGTCAAAGAAGACAGGACCAGCAGGTTTTTCAAATTGGCTTAGTCGGCTATACGAATGCCGGCAAGTCTACCCTGTTAAATGCTTTAACACAGGCGGACACTTTTGAAGAAGACACTTTATTTGCGACCTTAGATCCTCTGACCCGTCAATACGAACTGGGATCGGGTATGGAAGTAACCTTGACTGATACAGTAGGTTTTATTCAGGACTTACCGACAGAGCTGGTCGCTGCTTTCCAGTCTACTTTGGAAGAGACCCGCAATATGGACTTACTTTTACATGTGATCGATGCTTCTTCAGACTATATAGAGATTCAGGAAGAAACAGTGGTCGAGTTATTGGAAGACATGGATAGTCATCATATCCCAAGACTGGCTGTCTATAATAAAGCCGATCTGGCAGATGCAGACTTTGTTCCTCAACTCTCCCCTCATATTACTGTATCGGCTAAAGATGAAGAGGATGTTCTTCGCCTGCACGAGGCCGTTGAGGAACACATAAAAGAAATCCTCGTGCCCTACCGACGAATTCTTCCCGCACAGGAAGCTTCTGAACTCGCCCACATGCAGAAGGAAAGTCTGGTGACTCAGTGGTCTTTTGATGATGCAACCAATGAATATATTGTAGAAGGCTATGCCAAACCTTCTTCTAAGTGGGTAACCTAACGGGTGAAAAAAATTATCTTTAAAAGAGTTGACAATGTCAGAAATACAGAGTAAGATACAGGACGTTACGTAATTTATAGGTCGTGTAGCTCAGCTGGATAGAGCATTCGCCTTCTAAGCGAAATGTCGGGGGTTCGAATCCCTCCACGATCGTCATGCAACGTCTAATATTATTTATTAGACGTTTTTTGTTTCATAACCAGCAAAGCCCAGTAATAGTTAAGTTAGTTTAATTATGCTATATTGATGAGGATTAAGTTCATAGGAGGATCGATTATGTCAGAAGAGAAAATAGAAGAGAAAAAAACACCCAAAGTGTCGCCTAAAATGAAAGAGCTAGTAAAGACAGAACTACGTAAAGGATCAAGTAATTCGAGAATTGCAAAACTTTTAGAAAAAGAATATGAAGAAGCTGTCCAAATTATCGACTACATCAAAGAAATCATACGACCAGAAGTGGGACAAGTGATTGAATTTACTTTTCGCGATGAAAAAATGGTCGGTACGATAGAAAATTTATTAGACAATAGTTCAGTAGTCAAAATTGACTGGACCCGTTCTGAAAAAGGGATGCACGAGCTGCTTGAAGACAAAACAATCGTTAACTTCAAAGATATTGAAGGGTATTTATAAAAAGGCAGAGCAAGAGACAAACTTTTTAACAGCCCCGTTTGGAGGTTTAGGATGGGAGATTGCATAGAATTTCCGAATCAGTATAATACCCACATTAAAAATGGTCTTGCAGCTGTGCAGACCGAGCGGTGGCATGAAGCTGAAAAATCATTCCGTGCTGCCTACCAATTAAGACAAACGGCAGAAAGCAACTATCTCTACTTTACAGTCTTAACTGAACTGGGCCGCTTTGATGAAGCCGTTCGACTCTGTGAAGAATTGATGACTTATTATCTTGAAGATGATCTGCTCTATGCAATGTATATCGAAGCGGTCATTAGCAGCGGACAGTTTCTGAAAGCTGAATCTTTAATACTTGATAAGATAAAAAATGCAAAGAGGCAGGAAACAAGAGCGAAATGGAAGAGACAGCTGGATCACCTCGACCAGTCCAGGCAGGAAGTAGTCCTTGAAAAAGAAAAACAAGATAAAATTCTGGAAAAAAAGCTCTACAGCCTCTCTGAATATACACCTCTTGAGCAGTTAGAAATACTTAAAGATGTAAAAGGTTTATCCCAAAAAACATTGAAAAAGGCTTATTATTCGCTCTTGACTAATCCTTTCGTGAGTCAGACAGCCAAAACTTACTGTCTTCTTGCTCTTCTGGAACAAGGAGAGACCGCAACAGCTGATTTAATATGGTTTGGTGAAGATAAAAAAATAGACTTAAACCAATTAGAAGTTTTTGAAAAGCATCCGATCGTACAAGAATTACAAGGCTTGCTTGAAGAAAATTTATATAAGGATCCTTTAGAAATGAAAATGATTCAGCAGGAGCTGAACTTTCATCTCATGCAAATTTATCCTTTTATTGAAGAAGTCATACAAGATAGTCACTTTTGGCTGCACTTGTATATCGATCGTTATATACACTACTCAAAAGAGAGTGATTATGAAAACGAAGAAGAAATAAGGATGTACGAGTGGTTTGAAAGCTTAACTCAAAATATATAAACTAACGAGGCCGGGGAGGGGATCCCCCGGCCTTAATTAATTTTATAATAGGATGAATCATCCAAGTCAAGAGAAGATAAATTAAGTTTACAAAAATTAAAAATTAATGTATTATGTTTAGGTATGCAATTTACTAGATAAAACAAAATAAGTCGGAGGTAATAATTTCATGACAGTTAACTATGAAAAAACAGGCGCTACAACAGGTGAATTAACTTTTACTATTGAAGAAGAAAAAGTTAAGCAGGGACTGGACATCGCTTTTAAGCGCGTGAAAAACCAACTATCAGTTCCAGGATTCCGTAAAGGTAAAGTTCCTCGCAAGATGTTCAACCAAATGTATGGTGAAGAGGCTCTATATGAAGATGCGCTAAACGCAATCTTACCAGAAGCATATATGGAAGCTTTGAGTGAAGCAGACGTTGAACCTGTAGATCAGCCGGATTTTGAACCTGAAAAAATGGAAAAAGATTCAGACTGGGTGATTAAAGCACTCCTTACATTAAAGCCTGAAGTTAAATTAGGTGACTACAAAAACTTAGACGTTACTAAACAAGACCGCGAAGTTGAAGAGAGCGACGTTGACGAGCAATTAGAAGAGGAACGCGAACAGCATGCAGAATTAGTTGTTGTCGACCGTGAAGCAAAAGAAGGCGACACAGTTGTCATTGATTTCTTAGGTAAAAAAGACGGTGAAGCTTTTGACGGCGGAGCTGGAAACAACTACCCATTAGAAATAGGATCAAATTCATTTATTCCTGGTTTTGAGGAACAGTTAGTGGGTACTCAAGCAGAAGATCAAGTGGATGTCGAAGTAACATTCCCAGAAGACTATACAGAAGAATCTCTAGCAGGTGAAGAGGCAGTCTTTGAAGTAACCGTCCATGAAGTTAAAGAGCGTCAAGTTCCGGAGTTGGACGATGATTTTGCTCAAGATGTTGACGAAGACGTTGAAAACTTGGCAGAATTACGTGAAAAACGCCTGGAAGAGTTAAAAGAGTCTAAAGAAGCACAGGCTAAAGCAGCTATTGAAGAAGAAGCAATCCGTAAAGCGGTAGAAAATGCTGAGATCGAAGAAATTCCAGAGGCAATGACTCACGAAGAAGTTCACCGTCAAATGGAGATCTTCTTAAATAATTTACAATCTCAAGGAATTTCACCAGAAATGTATTACCAGATCTCTAATACAACTGAGCAGGACTTACACGAATCAATGGAAGAAGATGCTGAATTACGTGTCCGTACGAATTTAGTTTTAGAAGAGATTGTTGCACAAGAAAATATTGAAATTTCTGAAGAAGAGCGCGACAGCGAAATCAATAACCTGGCAAAAGAGTATGGCCTGGATGTAGAGACAGTTAAAGAAGCTTTAACTGATGATATGTTAGATCATGATATTAAGCTTAAGCAAGCAATCGATATTATTGTTTCTTCAGCAAATGAGTCTTTAGAATCTGAAGAAGAAGAAAAATAAAAGCTTTCGAAGAAATAAGACTTAATTAACTATCCAGAACGGTCAAGAGATCGCTCTGGGTGTTTTTTCGTTTAGGAGTGCTTTAAAATAGAGTTAGATAAAGTCATATGTTAAAGTAAAGAAAGACTATTGGAAAGGAAGTGAAGCTGCCTATGTATAGTGATGATAATCGCAACGGCCTTATTTCATGTTCTTTTTGTGGTAAGTCACAAGATCAAGTGAAAAAAATAATTGCTGGACCAGGCGTTTATATATGCGATGAGTGTGTAGAGCTTTCGCAACATATTATCGAGGAACAGCTGGCAGAAGGGCAGACTGAATTTGAAGTCGGTGAAGTGCCTACACCGCAGGAAATACGTCATGCATTAGACGAGTATGTGATTGGACAAGGACTAGCAAAAAAAACCTTGTCAGTAGCAGTATATAACCATTATAAAAGAATTAATCAATTGGGCAAAGACTATTCAGATGAGGAAGAAAATGTCGAAGTACAAAAAAGTAACATCCTTTTAGTAGGGCCTACGGGCTCAGGAAAAACTTATCTGGCACAGACATTAGCTAGAATCATTGATGTACCCTTTGCTATTGCTGATGCTACTAACCTGACAGAAGCAGGTTATGTAGGTGAAGACGTAGAAAACATCTTGCAAAAATTACTTCAAAGTGCAGACTACGATATTGAATCCGCTCAGCGAGGTATCATTTATGTCGATGAGATTGATAAAATAGCTAAAAAAAGTGAAAATGTTTCAATTACTCGAGATGTGTCCGGAGAAGGTGTGCAGCAGTCCTTACTGAAAATCATTGAAGGAACTGTATCGAATGTCCCCCCACAAGGAGGAAGAAAGCATCCTAACCAAGAGATGATTCAAATTGATACCAGTAATATCCTTTTCATTGTTGGCGGGGCTTTCTCAGGTATTGAAGATATTGTCAAAAATCGATTAGGCGAAAAAGTTATCGGATTTGGTCAAAATGCTTCTTCTAAAGTAGATGAGGACGAAGCTGTATTATCTCAATTAATCCCGGAAGACTTGCAAAAGTACGGATTAATCCCGGAATTTATTGGACGTCTACCCATTATTGCGACGCTGAATTCCCTGGACCAGGATGACTTGATTCGAATTTTATCAGAACCTAAAAATTCACTGGTCAAACAGTACATCAAATTAATGGATCTGGATGATGTCTCGCTTGAATTTGACGAATCGGCCTTAGAAGCGGTAGCTGAGCTGGCCATCGAAAGAGAAACAGGTGCCCGGGGTCTGCGGTCCATCATTGAAAAAGTGATGCTGGACATCATGTATGAGGTTCCGAATCGTGAGGATGTTAAGAAAGTAGTTATTACAGAAGAAACTGTTAAAAAAGGCGAAAAAAATTATTATGACAAGGATGACAAAATGGTGTCATAATTTAATAATGGATCATGAATATCACAAAGTCAGGTGAATGCCTGACTTTGTTTTGTTTTTTATGATTCTATCTGTTTGTGTTATAATATTTAGAGTTTGAGGAGGAGTTAAGATGAAGCAGATTCAAAAGGCAGAAATAGTGATGAGTGCTGTTAGTCAAAAGCAGTACCCTAAAGATCAATTACCGGAAATTGCCGTGGCCGGACGAAGTAATGTTGGAAAATCATCCTTCATCAATTCGTTACTCAGTCGCAAAGGGCTGGCACGAACTTCTTCTAAACCGGGGAAGACACGGACCATAAATTTCTTTTTGATTGATGAAAAATTTTATCTTGTGGACGTTCCAGGATATGGTTATGCAAAAGTTTCAAAACAAGAAAGAAATAAATGGGGACAAATGATGGATGAATATTTTACCCAGCGTGAAAGCTTACAGCTAACTGTCTTATTAGTAGATGCTAGACACGATCCATCAGAATTAGATATTCAGATGTATGAATTTTTGAAGCATTATGGTCTGCCTGTTCTTGTAGTTGCAACTAAATGTGACAAAATTAAACCTTCAAAAAGGCCGAGACATTTAAAAGCTGTCAAGGAAGGATTAAACCTGGAACCTGGAGATGAAGTTGTTTTATATTCTTCTGAGAAATTAGATGGCAGAAATGAAGTTTGGAAATATGTTAACGACCATCTTTAGACAAAGTTATAGCTTTAATTATAAGGGGTAACCAATGAAATTACTATTGTATGGTGCTGATCAAAACTCAATCAGTCAGGATGATATCCACAGATATATATTGAGTGATGAAGAAGCCAAAAAACAATTAAATGATCTAAAAAGCTTGGATGGTGTAGATGAACTTATTATTTATAATAATGAGTGGTTTACCGAGTATTATTTTTTAGTGGATGAAACACTTTTCCAGCATGGAGACTTTTTAACCTATCTTTCTAACTCTACGGAAAAAGAAATTGATGAGGTTATTCTGGACACTTACAGTAAATTCAATGCTGACTTAATCACTCATCTCCTCACCGTTCTTGTGGGTATAGATTTTGAGATGAATAGTGTGGCATTCCTTGCAGATGCTGAGAAAGCTGTAGTGGAGAGTGGAGAAGAGCTGGAAAACACTTTCTTAAATCAGTTGTTTATACAAGCTGTCCAGTTTATCAGTGAATTACGTACTCTGCCGGAGTTGCATGACATGTTTCAATCCCGAACTGATCTTACCCTGCAACATATTTTAACCTGCTTTAGACACTTGATTTTTAATCGTTTTTATATCGCTGGCAGTGAAGAATATATTGTAGCTTTGGGCAAAATGCTCTATCGTAATGGGGCCCAGCATATCACTTTATCGTCTACTGATAAGGCAAGAGATGCAGATATCATTCAATCTCTCAATGATTGGGCTGAGAGTCTTTCCAGTAAGCCGCTGAAGAAAAATTTTTATACCCCTATTACTAAAAATGCTCAACTGTATTATTTATCTTCAGCCGACGGGATCATCATCGAGCAGATTACTGAAGAACCTGGCAGCAAAGAGGAATGGTTTTATGATCAGCTTAATCAGCTGCTCAAAGAAATTGAAACGATCAGACATAATAAGAAGAAACAGTGTCTTTTTATCTTAAATGAAGAGAATAATGAATTTTCTTGTGACGATATGGAGCAGAAAATTTATAATATTACTCCGGATACCGAAGTTTCCTTATCCATTGAAACTCAGGTAGAAGTCGCCAAAGACTACTTTGAGCGTCAAGCAGAGTTGGAGACAGAAAAATTATACACCAGTTACAAAATTTACTCCAAAGAGATGTAATGCGATCCGTATTAATAAGCCGACAGGACGAAGAATAATCATTTCTGTTATTGTTTCGTTCTTTTTATTTTTAGCCTATAATAGGACAAGTAAATTTAGTTTATATCACAGACTGATATAAAAGAGAGGAGGATGTAAATGACTACTTTTATCGATGAAGCAACAATTGAAATCTTTGCTGGTGATGGTGGAAATGGAATGGTAGCTTTTAGACGTGAAAAATACGTTCCTGCTGGAGGGCCTGCCGGAGGAGATGGGGGTCGAGGCGGAGATGTTATATTAAAGGTTGACGAAGGTTTGAATACCTTGATTGATTTCCGCTACAAACGCCATTTTAAAGCCGAAAGAGGCGAAAATGGTAAGTCTAAAAATATGAATGGGCGTGGTGCAGAGGATTTGGTTATCACTGTGCCGCCGGGAACCTTGGTCTATGATACTGCCACGGATGCTTTGGTGGGAGATTTAACTGAAGAAGGTCAAACGATGCGTCTGGCTAAAGGAGGGCGTGGAGGAAGAGGAAATACCCGTTTTGCCACTCATAGAAACCCAGCCCCTGAAATTGCCGAAAATGGAGAGCCTGGCGAAATAAAGAAAATCCGTCTGGAATTACAAGTACTAGCTGATGTGGGTTTATTGGGTTATCCCTCAGTAGGAAAATCTACTCTCTTATCTATTATTTCAGCTGCCAAACCTAAAATTGCTGACTATCCGTTTACAACATTAACACCTAATATCGGTGTAGTGAGTCTTGGTTACGACCGAAATTTTGTTGTGGCAGATATACCCGGCTTAATTGAGGGTGCCAGCGAAGGTGTCGGCCTGGGTCATGACTTTTTACGTCATATTCGCCGCACACGCGTTTTACTGCATCTGATTGATGTGAATGCCGGTGAAGGAAGAGATCCTTTTACAGATTTTGAAACAATCAATGAAGAGCTATTTTCATATGATGAAAAGTTAAAAGAAAAACCTCAATTAATTGTCGCTAATAAAATGGACTTACCAGATGCGGTTGATAATCTTGAACTATTTAAAATGGAATACGAAGAAAAGTATGGAGAGAGACCTCATGTCTATGAGATCTCAGCAGCAACAACTCACGGTGTGAATGATTTAATGCTTGCAACAGAAAAGGCTCTTCTGGAGGCACCGGAAGTACCGTCATATGAAGAAGAAATTCAACATACAACTTATACTTTAGATGATGATGCGCCTGCCTATGAAATCAGTCGTGAGCCTGATGGAACATGGCTTGTAACGGGTGAAGACTTAGCTCGACTTGTTAAAATGACTAATCTTGAGCATGAAGAATCTATCCGACGTTTTTCAAGACAACTTAAAACTATGGGCATCGAAGGTGACCTTAGAGAAAAAGGTGCCAAAGATGGAGATACTGTAATATTAGATAATATTATCTTTGAGTTTAGTGACTAGGCAGGAATAGAAGGAATAAATATGGAATTGTTATTTTTAGGTACGGGGTCGGGTGTCCCGGCCAAAGAAAGAAACACCCAGAGTATCGCTTTGAAGATGCTCAATGAGCGCAATGAAGTCTGGCTGTTTGATTGTGGTGAAGCCACCCAGCATCAAATATTAAAGACCAGTCTCAAGCCAAGAAAGATTACTAAAATTTTTATTACCCATATGCACGGAGATCATATCTATGGTCTGGCTGGATTTTTAAGCAGCCGTTCTTTTCAAGGTGGAGATGAGTCACTCACTATATATGGTCCCAAGGGAATCAAAAACTTCGTGATGACCAACTTAAAATTATCTCAGACTCATTTGAGTTATTTTATTCATTTTGTCGAACTGGATCAAGAATCAGGTCAACTTTTTGAAGATGAACAGCTGCTTGTAACTTATGGCCTGCTTGATCATGGTATTCCATGTTACGGTTTTCGAATCGAAGAGAAGAAAAAGCCGGGAACTCTGCTTGTTGATAAGCTGCGTGAAGATCAAGTGCCATCTGGTCCTGTCTACGGCAAACTGAAAAAGGGTGAAAGTGTCCAGTTAGAAGACGGGCGTATCATCGATGGAAGAGATTACATAGGTGAGCCTATTGAAGGATGTGTTGTGACGATTCTTTCCGACACGAAGCCTTGCCCTTCCAGGGAGAAATTAGCAGACCAGGCAGACATGCTGGTTCATGAAAGTACCTTTTCAGCCCAAGAGGCAGACTTGGCGAAAGCCTACAATCATTCCACCTCGCTGGATGCTGCACGGCTGGCCGACAAGGTCAATGCTAAGAAGTTACTCTTGACTCATGTCAGCTCAAGATATGTCGGCAGCTTGGCTAAGCAGTTAGAAGAAGAAGCCCGGACTATTTTTCCAAATACTCAAGTTGTTCATGATTTTTTTGAAATAGAAATTAAATGATTCACCTATACCCGTCAGCACCCAACATGCCCCCTTTCTTGTATGATAAGGGCGGCCTGGAGATTGTGCTGCGGGTTTTTCTTTTGTTAATTTTTAAAAAAGGTTTTTAAGCTGAAGTGTTGAGATCATATTTTATGATAGAGGGTCTTTTATTTATTTGCTTGCTGGATAGTCTGATATAATACAAGAGTTGAAGGAGTGGTTTTCTTGATGAATCGTAAGGAATGGAAAATAAAAAAACAAGCTGGTGAAGAAGATGTAAGACGCCTGGTGGAAGAGAGCGGTATTTCTGAGATCTTTGCAGCACTCTGTGTACAAAGAGGAATCACCAGTCTCGTGGACTTGAAAAGAATGACAGAACCCGACCTTTCTTTATTACATGATCCCTTTCTTCTCTTTGAGATGGAAAAGGCGGTTGAACGTATCACAGCAGCTATTATGGATGAGGAAAAAATTACTGTTTATGGTGATTATGATGCCGACGGGATTACGAGTACAGCCTTGTTGGTCGAAACATTGGAGATGTTGGGTGCTTCTGTCGATTACTATATTCCGAATCGTTTCACAGAAGGTTATGGACCTAATCCCCAAGCCTTTCAGACGATGATCGACCAAGGAAGCCGCCTCATTATTACTTGTGATAATGGTGTGCAGGGTCACGAGTCGATCGAACTGGCTCAAAAACAGAGTGTAGATGTCATCGTGACCGATCACCATGAGCTGCCCGAAGTGCTGCCGGAGGCTTTTGTTGTTATCCACCCGGATCACCCAAAAGGCAGTTATCCTTTTAAATATCTGGCAGGTGTGGGTGTAGCCTTTAAGCTGGCTCATGCTCTGCTGGAAGAATTTCCTTATGAAAGTTTAGATTTGGTCGCCATCGGAACAGTAGCAGATTTAGTGTCTTTGACTGGTGAAAATCATATTATGGTCAAGTATGGGATGCGGGCTTTAAGTGAAACTTCACGGCCCGGCTTACATGCCCTCTATGAGCAAAGTCAAACTGATCATCAACGCATCGATGAAGCAAGCATAGGCTTTAGGATTGCTCCGCGGTTAAATGCTGCCGGACGGATGGCTGACGCTGAATCAGCGGTAGAACTTTTGATCACTCACTCTCCTGAAGAAGCCCAGGCGGGTGCAGAAGAGTTAGAGAGACTGAATGACGAGAGAAAGACAGTAACCGATCAAGTGTTTCAAGAAGTTGAATCTAAAATAAAACCGAAAGCAAGCGTTAATGTCATAGCAGGAGAAAATCTGCATGAAGGTGTTCTGGGCATTGTAGCGAGCCGGCTGGTGGAAGCGACAGGAAAACCCAGTCTCGTCTTTAATATAGATGAGGAGAGTCAATCAGCTAAGGGAAGCGGAAGAAGCTTGGGCAGTTTTAATTTATTTCGTGCTTTAGATAGATTTGGCGATCTTTTTACTACCTACGGCGGACATGCCATGGCTGCCGGTATGAGTCTTCCGATAGAAAACTTAACACTGTTGGAGGAGAGTTTGGACCAGTATTTATTGGATCATTATGATCCTCAGGATATCAACGAGGTACTTGAGATTGATTTAAAGGTAGATCCTCAGGATTTTTCGCTGGAAACGGTCAAAGAAATAAATAGCTTAGAACCATATGGCAGTGATCATAGTGCGCCCTTATTTTTATTTGAAAATATCCAAGCCTCTCATGTTAAGAAGATAGGCAGTGATCAGACCCATCTAAAACTTCAAATGATCTCTGAAGAAGAAAGCTTGGACTGCATCGCATTTGGCCTCGGTCACTTAACTGATTATTTAGGGGATGATCCTTGCATAGATGTGGTGGGAGAAGTTACCATCAATGAATGGAATGGAAGACGTAATTTACAAGTGCAGGCGAAAGACTTAAGGCCGGCAGATATTCAAGTCATAGATAAACGTTCGCGATATGCCCCCCAATGTGCCTGGGAAGACACTGGCTTTGCCTATATTTTTTCTAATCCCAGCTTTTATGAACATATCAGCAGTAAGTATCCACAGGCTGAGCATTTTTATAAGATAGAAGAAGACTCGGCGATAGCTGAAGAACGGCTTGTATTCGTAGATATGCCTAAAAATAAAAAAAGCATACAAGACTTGTTAGTCCATCATACTTTTAGTCATATCTATGCTGTCTTTCACAGTTTTGAAGATGTTTATATGCAAGGTATGGCTAAGAGAGAAGATTTTGCTAAGGTGTATAAATATATATTTTCACACGAAGATATTGACTATAAAAAGAGGGATGATTTAGCTAAGTACTTGAAAATTCCTATTAATTTATTAAATCATATCATCTTTGTGTTTATAGAAGCCGGATATGTTACAATTTCTAATGGAGTAATCGTCAAGCAGGAAAATATAGAACAGACTGACTTGACAGAAACTCAGGCATATATCCAGCGGCATGAACAATTGCAATTAGAAGAGCTCTTGCTCTATAGCTCAGCTAAAGAATTATCTGAATTGCTGATTCAATGGTCTAAAGAGGAGTAATGAAATGGATTTATCAAATTATATAGAGACAATAGAAAATTATCCTGAAGATGGTATCAGTTTCCGGGACATCACCCCGCTGATGGCTGATGGTGAAGCCTACAGGGCTGCCATCAACCAGATTGTTGACTATGCGGAAGGTAAAAAAGTTGACGTGGTGTGTGGTCCTGAAGCCCGAGGGTTTATTGTAGGCTGCCCGGTTGCTTATGAATTGGGAGTAGGTTTTGTACCCGCCCGAAAAAAAGATAAACTGCCGAGGGAGACGGTAGAAGCTTCCTATGGTCTTGAATATGGTGAAGATGTGATACAAATCCATCAGGCAGATATAAAAGAAGGACAAAAAGTCCTGATTGTGGATGATTTACTGGCAACAGGCGGTACAGTCAAAGCAACAATAGAGCTGGTGAACCGACTGGGCGGAGAAGTTGTAGGGGCTGCCTTTTTGATTGAATTAATAAGCTTAAAAGGTAGAGAGAAAATTCAGGAATATGATATTTTTTCTCTGATGAAGTACGATTAATAAATTAAGCTAAATCAGCGTGAGAAGGATTTAACTGAAAAAATAAAACGCTTGGTTACTGCATATACAGCAGCAATCAAGCGTCTTTCTTTTAATATATATTCGGACGGTAAAGCCCGATGACTTTGCCTAAAATTGAAACATTATCAAAGAGGAGAGCTTCCATCTCTTCATTTTCAGGTTCTAACCGGATAAATTCATCTTCCTTATAGAAACGTTTACAGGTCGCCTCGTCTTCCTCAGTCATAGCGATAACAATCTCACCATTGCTGGCGGTTGTCTGTTTACGTACGATGACTTGATCCCCATCCAAAATCCCGGCATTAATCATACTGTTTCCACGGATCGTCAACATGAACAGAGCTTCATTTTCGTTCATAAGGTTGTCGGGGACAGGAAAAAAATCTCTCGTCTCTTCGATAGCAGTGATCGGATTACCTGCGGTTACTACACCGACCATAGGAATCTTATCGGTAAATCGATCAATATCGAGCAAGTCAAGGGCTTTGCTTGTCACTTCAATTGCCCTCGGTTTGCTTGAATCTCTTACGATATAACCGTTTTTCTCCAGTTTTTCTAGATGTCCATGAACGGTTGAAGTAGAAGAGAGGTCGACAGCCTCACAGATTTCACGGACCGTAGGGGGATAGCCTTTGGTATTAACTTCTTCATAGATACAATCTAAAATCTGTTGTTGACGGGCACTGATTTGTGAAGTCATGATTAACACACCTTTCTTGACTTTTCAGGGATATTATACCAAACGTATGTACCCTAGTCAAACAGATGTTCGGAGAGTAGGCAAGTGATCTGTTTATTGCAAGTTAAAGTTTTCTATTGTAGAATAAGAAAGGAATTCGACGAAAAGAGGTTAACTATGACACATGAAGAATTGATAGCACGCATCAATGAATTAGCAGCTAAAAGAAAAGCTGAAGGGTTGACTCCCGAAGAAGAAAAAGAGCGTAAAGAACTTCATCAGCTTTACTTAAAGGGTTTTCGTTCAGGTATAAAGACTCAAATTGAGGGAATGAAAGTAGTAGACAGTAAAGGGAAAGATGTTACGCCGGATAAATTAAAAGAGATACAAAAAAAGCGTCACTTACACAATCGTCATTTAGATAAAGAATAGTATAAGGGGTTTTTATTAATGAATATTTGGTTAGCAGTTGTTTTAATCATTCTTGCTTTAGTAGGAGGAATAGTCATCGGCTTCTTCCTGTCTAAGAAGTATATGGAGAATTATTTACAAGAAAATCCTCCGGTAGATGAGGATTTTATTCGTGCCATGATGGGACAAATGGGACAAAAGCCATCAGAAGCACGTGTGCGTCAAATGACCACCATGATGAAATCTCAAAATAAGAAAAAGAAAAAATCTAAAAAATAAATAAAATAAAATCCGCCATTTCATTGAAAAATGGCGGATTTTTTGTGGAAAAATTATTTTGAAGCATCAATTTCATTCTGGAGACGAATAAAGCTGTCTTCAATGGCTTGATTGTATTCTTTTTCTAATTCTTTATTTTTCTTGGAATCAATTTTAATAGGGGATCCAAATCTGACAATCATTTTCTGGCGTGTGAAGAGGCCCTTAAAAGTCAGCGGACCGTCGTAGACAACCGGAACAATATTTTTCTTGCTCAGGCGGGCAATAATGACAGCCCCACTTTTTATTTCAGTGGAATGACGAGAACCTGTGGGAAAGAGCATGAAGGATTTTTCTCCCTCTTTCAATATACGGACAGGACCTTTTAAAGCACTTGGTCCTGGATTTTCTCGATCCACCGGCACAAAATCCAACTTATTAAATAACCAATTGAATAATTTGTTTTCTACCAGTTCTTCTTTGATCATGAAGCTGTACTCTTCTGGAAAACCGGCAAGAGCGATGGGAACGGGATCGACTAATGAGCGGTGGGGGGCAACCAGGATATAATTACCTTCTTCTTTGATTAAATGTTTGTTTTGAGTTTCGACCCGTCCATTGATTATAAAAATAATAAAACGAATGATACGGACAATAAATTTATACATATTTTCACCTCGAAGTATTGATTTCATACCTTTGGATTATAACATATTTTTTATAGAGCAAAATAATAAATATAGAATAAACTTGTATTGGAAAAGTCTATCCTGTATAATAGCAAACGGTGTGTAGTCATTTATACACTTAATTCACACTTGAACAGATGTAGCAGATGGTGCTTCTGATAATAGAAGTGTCTGTGCAGTTGACGTTCAGGGACGAAAAATTAAAAAACCAAAGGAGAATATGATTATGTCAAATGTATCTATGAAACAATTATTAGAAGCCGGGGTTCATTTTGGACACCAAACACGTCGTTGGAATCCAAAGATGGCACCTTATATCTTTACTGAAAGAAACGGTATCTATATTATTGATTTACAACAAACTGTAAAATTAATTGATAATGCTTATAACTATGTGCGTGATATTGCAGCTAAAGGTGGAAACATCTTATTTGTTGGAACTAAAAAACAAGCTCAAGAATCTGTAAGAGATGAAGCAGAACGTGCCGGCCAATACTATGTAAACCACAGATGGTTAGGTGGAACTCTTACGAACTGGAACACTATCCAAAAACGTATTAAGTACTTAAAAGATATCTACACTATGGAAGAAGATGGAACTTTCGATGTTTTACCTAAAAATGAAGTTTCACAATTAATTAAAGAACGTGAAAAATTAGAGCGTAACTTAGGTGGAATTAAAGATATGCCTGGAAAACCAGATGCGTTATTCGTGGTTGACCCGCGCAAGGAATACATCGCAATCAGTGAAGCTCGAAAATTAGGTATTCCAGTTATCGCAATGGTTGATACAAACTGTGACCCTGATGAAGTAGATATCGTGATCCCAGCAAACGACGATGCAATCCGTGCAATTAAATTGATTGCTCAAACATTAGCAGATGCATATATTGAAGGTTCTCAAGGACAGGACAATCTTGAAGAAGAATTAACAGCATCAGCTGAAGAAACGACAGAAGAAAAAGAAGAAAAAATTATCGAAATTTCAGATGAAGATAAAGTTAAAACATCTTCTCTAGAAGATTTAGCAGAAATCGTTGAAGGAAATAACGAAGAATAAATCAGATCATGCTGTCAGAGCTCTTTAGTAAAAAATAGTGATTATTAATTAGGAGGAAATTGGAATGGCAAAAATCCCAGCAGCACAAGTTAAAGAATTACGTGAAAAAACAGGTGTCGGTATGATGGATGCTAAAAAAGCATTAGTTGAAACTGACGGTGATATGGACGCAGCGATTGAATTATTACGTGAAAAAGGTATGGGAGCTTCAGACAAAAGAGCGCACCGTATCGCAGCTGAAGGACTTTCTACAATTGCTATAGATGGAAACAAAGCGACAATCATTGAAGTTAACTGTGAAACAGACTTCGTAGCTAAAACAGATGATTTCAAACAATTAGTAGAAGAGATTGCAAAAGCAATTAACGCTGCTGAACCTGCGGACTTAGAAGAAGCGGGATCTGCTGAATTAGATGGTCAGACAATTTCAGATGCAATTAATGAAGCTACTAATAAAATCGGAGAAAAAATTACTTTACGCCGCTTTGCTTTATTAACTAAAGAAGACGACCAAGTATTCGGTCCTTACATCCATGGTGGAAACCAAATCTCTACTGTTACTTTATTAAATGGTGGAAATGAAGAGGTTGCTCGTGACGTTTCAATGCATGTTTCAGCGATTGACCCTCGTTATATCAGCCGTGAAGAGGTTCCAGCTGAAGATTTAGCAGCTGAAAAAGAAGTTTTATCTAAAGAAGCTCTTGATGAAGGTAAACCGGAAAACATCGTTGAAAAAATGGTTGAGGGACGCTTAAATAAATGGTTAGCTGAAATTTCATTAGTTGATCAAGAATTCGTTAAAAATCCTGATCTTACGGTAGCACAATATCTTGAAGAAAATAAAGCTGAAGTAGTAAATTATACACGCTTTGAAGTTGGAGAAGGTATTGAAAAACGAGTTGAAAACTTAGCTGACGAAGTAGCTAAAGAATTAAACAACTAATTAATTTTCATAAGAGCGCATCTTCTTTGCGCTCTTTTTTTATAGAAAGAATCAACCACTGATGAATTTGATAGAATATTTGGAGGGGAATAATGAGTCACGAAAAATATAAGCGTATCGTCTTAAAACTTTCTGGAGAAGCTATGGCTGGAGACTTAGGAACGGGTATCCACCCGCCGACTGTCCAAGATATTAGTAGAGAAGTAAAAGCAGCGCATGATTTAGGTGTAGAGATCGCCATTGTGGTCGGCGGAGGAAATATCTGGCGTGGTAAAACGGGAGAAGAGCTGGGAATGGATCGTGCCCAGGCCGACTATATGGGGATGCTGGCTACGATAATGAATGCCTTAGCACTTCAGGATGCCTTAGAAAATATTGATGTCCCTACTCGTGTTCAAACTTCAATGGAAATGAAAGAAGTAGCAGAACTATATATCCGCCGTCGTGCAGAGCGTCATTTAGATAAGGGCCGTGTGGTTATTCTGGCAGGAGGAACAGGAAATCCGTATTTCTCTACAGATACTGCTGCTGCCTTGAGAGCTGCTGAGCTAGAAGCAGATGCAATCTTAATGGCTAAAAATAATGTAGACGGTATTTATTCCTCTGATCCCCATCTCAATAAAGATGCCGAAAAATATGAGCATTTGACCTATTTAGATATCATTAATAAAGATCTGAAAGTAATGGATACAACAGCGTCTTCATTAAGTATGGATAATAAAATTCCATTAGTTGTTTTTAACCTTAATGAAAAAGGCAATATTAAGCGAGCTGTTCTTGGTGATGATATTGGTACTACTGTATCTGATCATGTATAATAGAAGTACAACTAGATAAAGAGGGAGAACATTTATGTCAAACCAGTTATTAAATGAGACAAAAAACCGTATGTCCAAGTCAGAGGAAAGCTTACGAAGTGAATTATCTACCTTGCGCGCCGGTAATGCGAATCCTAACTTATTGAATCATATCACTGTTGATTATTATGGTGTGCAGACACCCGTTAACCAATTAGCGCAAGTCGCTGTCCCGGAGGCTCGTATGATTACTGTTAAACCCTATGACAAGGGAGCTTTAGGTGATATCGAGCGTGCCATTCAGGTAAGTGATTTAGGGATTGCTCCTCAAAATGATGGAGAATTAATTCGTTTATCTATCCCGCAGCTGACTGAAGAACGTCGTAAAGAGTTAGCTAAAAAAGTTGGTGAGTATTCTGAAAATGCCAAAATATCTGTACGTAATATCCGTCGAGACGCTATGGATCAAGTAAAGAATGATGAAAAATCAGGATCCATCACGGAAGATGAATTACGTCAATATGAGAAGCAGATTCAAGATATTACTGATCAGAGTGTCGGTAACATCGATCAGATTGCCAAAGAAAAAGAAGAAGAATTATTAACTGTTTAATATAAAACTTCTGATAAAAGAGAGAAAACTCGACAAGGTAAATTTACTTTGTCGAGTTTTAATATTTAAATTAAAAAATCAACAGGTAGCCTGTTGATTTACTGGTTCGTATATTTATTTATTGCTTTTGAAAATCCACGATGTGATAGTGGTGACTAAGAAGGTGATGACGATACCCGTCAGCCATTGGACAATTTTTCTTTGTAATCTTTTTTTCATGATAATCCTCCATTCCTCATATCGAACTTATTATAACAAGCTCTTAATAAATGTTAAAATGTTTTGCTTTTTTATTTTATAAAATATTAAACAAAATAGATTATGATGACTTGGCACTCATATAGCCTCTCTTTATTTTGAGGTGGGAAATAAACCCGATTTTTGATATAATAAAAAGGTGCGAATTTGATTTGTGGAGATGAAAGTATGACTCAGGAAAATAAAAAACTCTATCCCAAACATATAGCAATAATTATGGATGGAAATGGTCGTTGGGCTAAAGAGCGTGGATTAAAGCGTTCCGAAGGACATGATCAAGGCATGATCAATATCCAAAAGATCAGCAGAGAAATAATTAAATATGAAGGTATTAAAGTCCTAACCCTGTATGCTTTTTCTACAGAAAATTGGCACAGACCTATTCTGGAAGTTAATCACTTGATGAACTTACCAGGACGTTTTTTTAAAGAATTTATGCCAGAAATTCAAGAAAATAATATTCGAATCAAATTAACTGGATTCCCCCATCAAGTTCCTAGAAAAACAAGAAAAGTAGTAGAAAAAGCAGCTGAGGAGACTAAAGATAATACCGGCTGCATTTTAAACTTTGCATTGAATTACGGCGGCCGCCAGGAAATTGTTGACGCAGCTAAGCAGATTGCCGAGAAAGTCAAAAATGAGGAATTAAAAGTGTCTGATATTGACATCGATTTATTTGATTCACACTTGTTAAACACTCAATCGACTCAACCTTATCAAGACATTGACTTGCTCATACGTACCAGTGGCGAAGAGCGGTTAAGTAACTTTTTATTATGGCACAATGCTTATAGTGAATTTTATTTCAGTGACGCTTATTGGCCGGAATTTGATAAGGATGAATTAAAGAAGGCAATTGAGGCCTACCAAAATCGCAGCAGACGGTATGGAGGCATTTAGTGAAGAACTGGGAGGTTAGATTATGTTACA
Organism: Atopococcus tabaci; assembly: GCA_030535975.1. GTDB lineage: Bacteria > Bacillota > Bacilli > Lactobacillales > Carnobacteriaceae_A > JAUNQW01. The sequence goes on from JAUNQW010000001.1 coordinate 41,714, forward strand.
AAGAATATTGACAGCTCTGGTCTATTTAGCGATCTTCATCCCTGTATTAATGATAGGCGGCTGGGTATTTGATCTTTTTGCTTTTCTTATCGCTGCAATTATATTTTCTGAACTCATTTCAATGAAAGGGATAGCGACGAACTCTTTCGAAGCAATTATAGGTTATATTTCTTTGTTTTTTATTGTTTTAGCGGATCGGTTTGTAGAAAATTTTCCTTTTATGACAAGTGCGAATGTTGTCATCTTAACAACCTTGCTTTTGCTGGTTTCTATGCTCTATTCCAAGTGGGAGATCACTATCGATAAGGTTGGCCTGCTGCTGTTGGGCATCTTTTATATAGGAAATGCCTTTCAGACTTTTGTAGTTATCAGGGATGTAGAATTCTTGGCTATCTTTTACATCATGGTTATCATCTGGACAACGGATTCAGGCGCTTATCTCATTGGACGAAAATATGGTAAAAACAAGTTATCTCCAATCATCAGTCCCAACAAAACTATAGAAGGAGCTGCCGGAGGAGTAGTTATAAGTCTTGCGGCATCTTACTTATTTATGCTCTTATTTCCTGTTACACGGACAATTTACCCCAGCTTTCTAATTGTTATTTTACTTTCTATTGGGGGTCAGCTGGGAGATCTTATAGAATCGGCGATCAAGAGACATTACAATGTCAAAGATTCCGGGAGTATGCTCCCTGGTCATGGAGGGTTATTCGATCGATTTGACAGCTTGATTTTTGTCATGAATATTATCAAGTTTTTAATGGATTTTGGAATATTTGCCTACTAGGAAGGAATAAATTATGGCCATCATAGCTTTTATCATTATATTTGGACTGATAGTAATTGTTCATGAGTTTGGACACTATTACTTTGCTAAAAAATCAGGGGTGCTGGTTAGAGAGTTTGCGGTGGGATTCGGACCAAAAGTTTTTAATCATCATGGCGACGAAACTACTTATACGCTGCGTCTGCTGCCTATGGGCGGTTATGTCAGATTGGCAGGAGCAGAGGAGGAAGCTGAACTTCAGCCCGGCATGCCGGTTACTTTGGATCTGGATGAGAATGAAAAGGTCACCCTGATAAACACAAGTGAAGAAGAAAACCTGGGCAGCAGCCTGCCGCTTGAAATCGCAAATTTTGATTTAGTAGATGATATGTACATCGAAGGTTATACACCTGGCCAGGAGGGGCTCATCCGCTATCAGGTGTTAAAAACAGCTAAAGTCATTGAGCGGGATGGAACCCAAGTTCAAGTAGCACCTATCGAAAGGCAGATTCAATCTGCCCCTGTGCTGAATAGAATGCTGGTTAATTTTGCCGGACCGCTTAATAATTTCATTTTAGCCGTCTTTGTATTTATTGCTTTAGCTTTTGTCCAGGGGGGAGTCCCTGTGGATGAGCCTGTTTTGGGGCAGATTCAGGAGGAAACTCCTGCTGCTCAAGTGGATTTGCAGGAGGGAGACCGGGTGCTTGAAGTTGCTGGAGAAACAGTGGAAAGTTGGTCTGAGCTCCAGCAGACAGTGGCTCAAAGTCCCGGAGAAGAAATCACTTTACTGATCGAGCGTGAGGGTCAAGAAGAGACGATCCAGATAACCCCCGCTCCTATAGAGATTGAAGGCTCTGAAGAAAGAGTCGGCCAGATGGGGGTAATGGCCCCGATGGATGATTCGCTAGGTTCGAAATTAATCTTCGGATTTAAAGAGACTTATAATATCATGATAGGGATTGTAGATGCACTAAGACAGATGGTTACCGGGCGGTTCAGCATCGATAATCTGGGAGGACCTGTGGCGATCTATGCCCTGACAGATAATGCTGTCCAACAAGGTCTGACATCGCTCTTGTTTTTCACAGGCTACTTAAGCGTAAACTTGGGTATCGTGAATCTTCTGCCTATCCCGGCCTTGGATGGCGGTAAAATCATATTTAATATTATTGAAGGTGTTAGAGGAAAACCAGTCAGCCAGTCAGTTGAAACATGGGTGACATTAATCGGCGTGGGTATTATTTTCACATTAATGATTGCTGTAACTTGGAATGATATCCAGCGATTTTTCTTTTAAGCCAAATCAAAGAAGGAGTTTTGTATGCTACAATCTAAAGTTTTTATTCCTACACTTAAAGAAACCCCTAACGATGCAGAAATTATCAGTCATCAACTCTTGCTTCGTGCGGGCTATGTCCGACAAGTGACCAGTGGTGTCTATACTTATCTACCCCTGGGTCACCGCGTCATTCAAAAGATAGAGAAAATTATCCGTGAAGAACATGAAAAGTACGATGTAGTAGAATTGATGATGCCTATCTTATTACCGGCTGACTTATGGAAGCGCTCCGGACGTTATGACACCTACGGACCTGAATTGTTCAGACTGAACGACCGTCACGAACGTGACTCTATCCTGGGGCCGACGCATGAAGAGACCTTTACTGAAATATTAAAAGGTGAAGTAAAGTCTTATAAGCGTCTGCCGCTGCATTTATATCAAATCCAGACAAAGTTCCGAGATGAAAAACGTCCACGCTTCGGTCTCTTACGGACACGCGAATTTATCATGAAAGATGCTTATTCCTTTGATGTGGATCAAGCAGGCTTAGATGCTTCCTATCAGATGTATGATGAGATGTATGCTGAGATATTTGACCGGATGGGTCTGAACTATCGCGGAATCATCGGAGACGGCGGGGCTATGGGCGGCTCTGACTCTAAAGAATATATGGCGGTTGCTGAAACAGGAGAAGATACGATTGTTTATTCCGATGAGAGCGACTATGCAGCTAACTTAGAGATGGCAGCTGCCTATTTCGATAAAAAAGAAAACGATGAAGAGTTAAAAGCCTTAGAATTAGTTGAAACTCCTGATGTAAAAACGATGGAGGATCTCAGTTCTTTCCTGGATGTATCCTTGGATCAAACACTGAAATCACTGCTTTTTATAGCAGATGAAAAGCCGGTCCTCGTGGTAGTACGCGGAGACCATGATGTGAATGAAGTCAAACTGACTAATTACCTGTCAGCAGATTCTCTAGAGCTGGCAAGTGATATAGAGACAGAAGAATATACAGGTTCCACTCCAGGATCAGTCGGTCCAGTTCAATTAAAAAGTGATGTTCGTATCGTTGCTGACCGCCATGTTGAATTGATGAAAAATGTGGTAGTCGGTGCTAACCAAGAGGGTCACCACTACATCAATGCCAACTTAAATCGGGACATGCCGGCAATGGAATTTGAAGACCTCCGCCTGGTTCAAGAGGGTGAAAGATCCCCTGATGGTAAAGGCCGATTGAAATTCGCTAAAGGTATTGAAATTGGACACATCTTTAAGTTAGGGACTCGATACAGTGAGTCTTTAGGTTTAGAAGTGATCGATAATACTGGTAAATCTAACCCGGTCGTCATGGGATCTTATGGAATCGGTGTGAGCCGTGTAATGGCTGCGATTGCTGAGCAGTATGCAGATGAGAGCGGACTGGTCTGGCCAAAAGAAATCACACCTTATCATGTGCACTTGATTCCTGTCTCCATGAAGGATGAGACGCAGCAGGCACTTGCGCAGGAGATTTATACTCTGCTTGAGGATGCTGGTTTTGAAGTCTTGGTCGATGATCGTGATGAACGTGCCGGAGTAAAATTTGCAGACTCTGACTTAATTGGTTTACCTGTGCGCATCATAGTGGGTAAAAAAGCCGGCGAAGGAATCATTGAATTTATTAATCGTCAAACAAAAGAAAAAATTGAAATACCAACAAGTGAAATTTTAGAAAATGTAAAAAAACTTTTAGAAGTTTAATTATCGATTTTATTTCGAGACCAGTGAAAGGTACATCTAATCATGTACCTTTTTCTGATTTTTAAGAAATGAAAGGTGGGAAGGATAGATTATGGATTTAAATCATAAAGAATTATTCGAAAAATTACTCCAACAACTTCAACTGAATCATCACCCGGATTATATGGAGTATTTCAAGGATGGAAGCTTGGACTCTGTGGTGGTCTATAAACAATCCAAACGTTGGAAATTCATTCTTTCTTTTTCAGATATCCTCCCTTTTGAGGTGTATCAAGCATTGGAATTAAGATTGAAAGAAAGTTTTGAATCGATTGCCGAGACAGAACTGAGCATAGTAAGCAGAGAAGCTCGATTGACTCCAAGCCATTTAGAAAATTACTGGAAAAAAGCAATCCACGTCAGTCAGATTAAATCTCCTTTATGTAAGGATCTGGCAGACAAACAAGTGCCCCAATTAAAAGATGGCCAGGTGCTTGTAGGTGTTGAAAACAATATCATCAAGAAGCAGGCTGAAGAAAACTTCTTCCCTGTAATAGAGAAGGCTTATCAACAGATGGGATTCCCCCCATTTAAGATTCGAGCCGTCATTGATGAGGAGCTCTCCAATTCGAATAAAGAAGCTTTTCAAGAACGTCAGGCGAATTTAGATGAGATGAATGCGAAAATAGCAGCTGAAAGTCTGGAAAACAGAAAGCAGAAGCAGAACCAAAGAACCATTGAAGGTGGACGGGTCACCCTGGGAAGAAAAATAGCAGAGACTGAAGAAATCACCCGTATGATAGATATTGCCGAAGAAGAGAGGCAGATCTGCATCGAGGGCTATGTCTTTGACCATGAAATCATCCATCTAAGATCCGGTCGTAAACTCCTGCAAGTTAAAATAACTGATTATTCGTCTTCTTTCACCGTCAAAATGTTTTCGAATAATGAGCAGGATGAAGCAGTTTTTGAAAAAATATCCGTCGGCATGTGGCTGAGAGCCAGAGGAAGTATTCAGGAAGATACCTTTGTGCGGGATCTAGTCATGATGGCCCGGGATATTACTGAATGGGACCATGAAGAGAGACAGGATACTTATCCTGAAGATGAGAAAAGAGTAGAGCTGCATCTTCATTCGAATATGAGTCAGCTGGACGGTATCAGCGGTATTTCAGATTATGTGGCTCAAGCTGCCCAATGGGGGCATTCCGCATTGGCCCTGACTGATCATGCAGGCATCCAATCTTTCCCTGAAGCTATGTATGCTTCTCAGGACAAGGATATTAAGATGCTTTACGGTATGGAAGCTTATGTCGTTAATGATGGGGTCCCTGTTGCTTATAATTTACAGGATATCGACTTAGCTGAAGCAGAATTTGTAGCATTCGATGTGGAAACAACAGGCTTATCGGCAGTCTATGACTCTATTATTGAATTGTCCGGCGTAAGAACATTTAAAGGGAATGTCACGGCTACTTTTGAAGAATTTATTGATCCGGGTTTTCCTATACCTGAAGACATCACTAACTTGACAGGGATCACGGATGAAATGGTTGCTGGTTCTAAAGCAGAAGAAGAGGTCATTAAAAACTTCAAAGAGTTTATTGAAGGGGCAATTTTGATTGCTCATAATGCGAACTTCGATATCGGCTTTATTAATCGTGCCTACCAAAAATATGATATGGATAAGAACAGCCAGCCTGTCATAGATACATTAGATCTGTCTCGATTTTTACATCCAGAATTCAAGACCCACCGTTTGAATACACTGGCCAAGAAGTATGATGTTCATTTGGAGCAGCACCACCGTGCCATTTACGATGCTGAAACAACGGGTAATTTATGTCATATTTTCTTAAAAGAAGCTGAAGAGAATTATGAAATCACCAACTTAAATCAATTAAATGATTATGTGGGTCACGGAGAGTCTTACAAACAATCTCGCCCTTACCATCTGACGATCTTGTGCCAGAATTATACCGGCCTGAAAAATTTATTTAAGCTTGTATCTGCATCTAACATCGATTATCTTTATCGAACACCGCGTATTCCGCGTTCTGTGCTGGAGAAATACAGAGAAGGGTTGCTTCTAGGGACAGCCTGCAGTCAAAATGAGGTCTTTGAAGCACTTCTGCAGACTGGTTATGAAAAAGCTCGGGATCTGGCCGTTTTTTACGATTTTATCGAAGTCCAGCCCAAAGAAGCCTATTTATCTGAAGTCAACCACGGCCGCATCAAAAGTTTGAAAGCAGTTCAGGATATTCAAAATAATTTAGTTAAGATCGGTGAAGAATTAGAAATCCCAGTGGTCGCGACAGGTAATGTGCATTACATTGATGAAGAAGACCAGGTCTACCGCGATATTCTTATCGAAACACAGATGACGAGTGAAATCGGTCGGGAACATTCGAAGCTTCACTTTTTAACCACGGATGAAATGATGGAAGCTTTTGACTTTCTAGGTGAAAAGAAAGCCTATGAAATTGTAGTCAGCAACACTCAAAAAATCGCTGACTCCATTGAAGCGATTAAGCCTCTGAAAGAGGACTTATACACCCCGAATATCGAAGGATCTAATGAAGAAATTCGAAATATGACCTATCAAAAAGCCCATGAAATATATGGAGAAGATCTGCCGGAAGTGGTTGAAGCCCGCATTGAGAAAGAACTGAGCAGTATCATCGGGAATGGTTTTTCAGTCATTTATTTAATTTCTCAAAAATTAGTTGAAAAAAGTGAAGAAGACGGCTATATTGTCGGTTCCCGGGGGTCTGTAGGTTCCAGTCTGGCAGCTACATTTACAGGGATTACCGAGGTTAATCCTTTACCGCCTCATTATATTTGTCCCGACTGTCAATACAGTGAATTTATAGAGGATGATGCTGTCAAATCAGGCTTTGATTTAGAAGATAAAGACTGTCCGGACTGCAGCAGCTCCCTCAATAAGGACGGACAAAATATTCCTTTCGAAACTTTCCTCGGCTTCACAGGTGACAAGGTGCCGGATATCGATTTAAACTTTTCCGGAGAGTATCAGGCAGAAGCCCACAGATACACCAAGGAATTATTTGGTGAAGATTATGTCTATCGTGCAGGGACGATTTCGACGATTAAGGATAAGACAGCTTTTGGTTACGTGAAAGCCCATGAAAGAGAAGCCGGTCTTCATCACAGAAGCGCTGAAGTTGACCGCTTGACCAAAGGACTTGTAGGGGTTAAGCGCTCTACAGGACAGCATCCGGGGGGAATTGTTGTTATACCCGGGGATATGGATGTTTACGACTTTACGCCTATTCAATATCCTGCCGATGATAGAGGGTCGGAGTGGAAAACGACTCACTTTGATTTCCATTCGATTGAGGATAATATCTTAAAACTAGATATTTTAGGTCATGATGATCCGACTCACTTGAAAATGCTGGAAGATTTAACCGGTATAAAACCTCGGGAGATTCCCCTGGATGACAAAGATGTCATGAAGATTTTTTCAGAAACAGATGTGTTAGATGTGACGGAGGAGCAGATCGGTACTACGGTAGGAAGTCTGGGTGTGCCTGAGTTTGGAACTCCTTTTGTAAGACAGATGCTGGAGCAGACGCATCCTTCTACCTTCGGTGAATTGCAGCAGATTTCTGGTTTATCTCACGGAACAGATGTTTACTTGGGAAATGCCGAGGTCCTCATCCGCGAGCATGGGATGGCTTTAGCCGATGTCATCGGCTGTCGTGATGATATCATGAACGATTTGATCAATTACGGCCTGGAAGATGCTCTGGCTTTCAAAATCATGGAGCATGTGCGTAAAGGGCGGGGGATACCGGATGACTGGCAGGCAGAAATGCGTGAAAAAGAAGTTCCGGAATGGTATATCAAGTCCTGTTTGAAGATAAAATACATGTTCCCTAAAGCGCATGCGACGGCTTACATCATCATGGCGCTTCGAGTGGCCTACTTTAAGGTGTACATGCCGATTTACTTCTATGCCAGCTATTTTTCAGTTCGGGCCAGAGACTTTGACTTACAGGCGATGTGTAAAGGGAAGGAAGCTGTCAAGGCTGCGATCAAGGAAATCAACAGCAAAGGCCATGATGCAACCAATAAGGAAAAGACAACCTTAGTTGAATTGGAAATCGCGAATGAAATGCTTGAGCGGGGCTTCCATTTTAAGATGGTTGATTTAGACCGCTCAGATGCCAAAAACTTTATTATTGATGAAGATGAAAAAACATTGATTGCGCCTTTTCGAGCGGTACCAGCTCTCGGTGGAAAAGCAGCTGAACAAGTTGTCCGGGCCAGAGCCGAACAGCCTTTCTTATCGAAGGAAGACTTAGCTAAAAGAGGGGGCGTGTCTAAGACTGTTATCGAGTATCTGGATGCCAACAAGGTTCTTGAAGGATTACCTGATGAAAATCAATTATCTTTATTTGATATGTAGTGAAGCATAAGGATTAAATTGCATCACTGACCAGACTATGCTACTATAGAGATAACGATACCAGATGACACGGGGAGTGAGCGGAAACGCTCACTCTTTTTAATGGTAAAAAATGAATAGAAGGAGGCTTATCTAATGTCTAAAACAGAAGACTTAGTTAAAGAAATCGGCACACCTATCGCAGAAGAATTAGGTTATGAATTGGCAAATGTAGAATATCTGAAAGAGGGTAAAAATTGGTTCCTGCGTCTCTATATTGATCAAGCCAGCGGCATTTCATTAGATGATTGTGTCACCTACAGTGAAAAAATGGGTGAAGCATTAGACAGCCTGGACCCGGACCCTATTCCTCAGGCCTATTTCCTGGAAGTATCATCCTTAGGGGTGGAACGTCCGTTAGAAACAGATGAGGATTTCCGTCAAAGTGTCGGTAAATATGTGATGGTCACTTTACATGAGGCTGTTGAGGGACAGAGTATCTATGAAGGCGACTTAATAGAAGCGACAGATGAAGAGATCGTACTCAAGGTTCGAGTTAAAACGAGGGAAAAAGATATTTCTATACAAAAGAGTAATATTGCGCGCGCGCAGCTGACAGTGAAACTATAAGGAACGGAGAGACAAATGAGCGAGGGAATATTAGAAGCATTGCAAGTCATTGAAGATCAGAAAGGTATTTCGAAAGAAATTATCATTGAAGCTATCGAAACAGCTTTGATTTCAGCTTACAAAAAGAATTTTGGTCAAACACAGAATGTTGAGGTTGTTTTTAATCGCAGCAAAGATCAATTTGAAATTTATCAGTCTAAAAAAGTAGTTGAAGAGGTAGAGGATCCTTCATTGGAGATTGCTCTTACTGATGCACAAGAAAAAAACCCAGCTTATGAACCAGGTGATGTGATCAAGTTTTTAATTGAACCGACATCATTTGGTCGTATTGCTGCCCAGACAGCTAAGCAAGTGATCACGCAGCGTGTCCGTGAAGAGGAAAGAAACTTAGTCTACGATGAATTTATTCAGTATGAAGATGACCTCTTACAAGGTGTCGTGGAGCGTATGGATAATCGTTTTATTTATATTAATCTAGGTAAGATTGAAGCGGCTCTATCTAAGCATGACCGCATACCTAATGAGGATTACCGACCGCATGACCGCATCAAAGTTTATGTTAGTAAAGTAGAAAATACAACCAAGGGTCCTCAAGTCTACGTGAGTCGTACCCATCCTAATTTAGTCAAGCGACTGTTTGAACAAGAAGTACCCGAAGTCTTTGATGGTATAGTTGAAATAAAGTCCATCGCACGAGAAGCGGGTGACCGATCAAAAGTGGCTGTCTATGCGGATGATTCAACGATTGATCCTGTAGGTACTTGTGTAGGCCCGAGAGGTCAGCGCGTACAAAACGTGGTCAACGAATTAAATGGTGAGAATATGGATATTATTGAGTGGGATACAGATCCTGCCGTATTCATCACCAATGCATTAAAACCAGCGGATGTCGTAGATATCCATTTTATCAATGAAGAAAAGACTTCCTGCATCGTGGTCGTACCTGACCATCAATTGTCTCTGGCTATTGGTAAAAGAGGCCAGAATGTCAGGCTTGCTGCACGATTGACCAACTGTAAGATTGATATCAAGTCTGAATCTGATATGAATGACTTTGACCTTGAAGCAGCCAAAGCTCTTGCAGCATCTGAAGAGTCAGCGGATCAAAAAGACGTGCCAGAAATTGAAAATGAACAAGAGCCGGCTGTTCAAGAGAATCTGACCACAGAAAATCTAGAAGCAGTCATTGAAGAAGTGGAAGAAATCGAAGAAGAAGAAATGGATGAAAGCATGGAGTCTGCTTTAGAGAAAGAAGACTATGAAACCGGCGAGCTGTCCAGTGAACAGGCAGAAGACATGGCTGACTTAGGTCAGATACATGATGAATACCGCCGCATTGACGAAGAGTTTGAAGAGTCTGAAGCTGTTGATGAAGAAGCAGTCAAAGATGACCATGACTTAATGGATTCTATCGACGAAGATTTAAGTGAGTAGAGGAGGATCAAGGATGAAGAAAAAGAAAGTTCCTTTACGCAAATGTGTTGTGACAAATGAAATGAAACCTAAACAAGAAATGGTACGTGTCGTTAAGGATAAAGAAGACAGTATCACGATTGATCCCAGCGGCAGACAGAATGGGCGCGGAGCCTACATTTCCCTGGATCCGACTATTTTAGACAAGGCCCGAAAAGGACGTGCTTTAGACCGTTCTTTAGGCATCACATTGAGCGAAGAATTCTATGATGAATTAAGCGAGCACATTAACTATCAGTATGCCCGAAAGCAAATTCAATAATGATGGATCAACAAAAAGCATTAAAATTATTAGGCTTAGCTTTACGCGCAGGCAAACTGGTGCATGGAGAAGCTTCTGTATTGGCAGCGATCCGTAATAAAAGTGCAGGTTATGTTTTTGTTGCGGCTGATGCAAGTGATAACACAAAGAAAAACTTTACCGATAAAACAAATCATTATGAAATACCTATTAGTTTTGACTTTTCAAATGAATTGATCAGTCAAGCCATCGGTAAAAACAGAAGCAGTGTGGCATTGATCGACCAAGGTTTTTCGAAGAGTATGAAGAAATTAATTGAATAAAGTACAGTGGAGGTTAGAGTATGGCGAAAAAACGTGTATATGAAGTAGCACGAGAATTAGATATGAAAAGTAAAGAATTGCTGGAATATACTCAAATATTAGGGATGGAATTTTCAAGTCATATGGCATCAATGACAGAAGAAGAAATAAATCACGTCCAAAAAGAACTAGCCGGCAATGATACAAAAGAGTCTGATTCAGATCAAGTGCAAGAAGAATTCAGTCCAGACAAGAAAGAACAAGATGAGACGCGGGCTCCGAGTTCAGAAAAAGAAGAACCGGCCGAGCCTGCAGCAGTGAATGAAAAGCAGCAAGCTGAACCAGCAAAAGCTGCACCTGTTCAGAATAAAAAGAAAAAGAAAAAATCTAAAAAGAAAAAGAGAAAATTTGATCAGAGAAATATTAAAGATCAAACTCAAGTTGCGCAAGGTAAAAAGAAAGAGGTGAATGACGATATGTTGGAGTATAGAGATGGGATGACAATTGCAGAGATTGCTGAATCAATTGATCGAGACCCGGCAGATTTAGTCAAACAATTATTCATGCTGGGAGTTATGGCCAATCAAAACCAATCCCTGGATACTGATACGATAGAAATTTTAGCAGACGAACTGGGCATTGAAGCCGTTCAGGCAGAAGCTGAAATAGATTTAGATTCGACAGATCCGGCAGATCCTGTAGGTTTCCAAAGCTTTCTGGAAGAAAATAAAGAGAATGCTGAATTGGCAGAAAGACCTCCCGTTGTTACGATCATGGGACACGTTGACCATGGGAAAACAACTTTATTAGATACTTTACGTGATGCCCGGGTAACAGCAGGAGAAGCTGGAGGAATCACTCAACATATTGGTGCCTACCAGCTGGAATCTCAAGGTAAAAAAATCACTTTCTTAGATACTCCCGGACACGCGGCTTTTACTACCATGCGTGCACGTGGAGCGGATGTGACGGATATTGCTATTATCGTTGTAGCGGCAGATGACGGCGTTAAACCTCAGACTGAAGAAGCGATTAACCACGCTAAAGCAGCCGGAGTACCAATTATCGTAGCTATCAATAAGATCGATAAGCCGACAGCTAATTCAGACCGTGTAAAGCAGGAACTGATGAATTATGAATTAATTCCTGAAGAGTGGGGCGGCGATACCATCACAGTAGAGATTTCTGCCTTGATGGGTCAAAACTTAGATGAGTTATTAGAAATGGTCCTTTTAGTAGCTGAAGTGCAGGAATTAACAGCACCACCTGAAGGTCGTCCACTGGGTTCTGTGATTGAAGCACGCTTAGATAAGTCACGTGGACCTGTAGCTACTATTTTGGTACAGGAAGGAACACTTCGAGTAGGAGATCCTATCGTTGTAGGTTATACGCATGGACGTATACGTACGATGACAGATGACCTGGGTAACGATATCACTGAAGCCGGTCCGTCTAAACCGGTCGAAATTACCGGGTTAAACGACACACCTGAAGCTGGAGATAATTTTGTTGTCTTTGATGATGAGAAGACTGCCCGGGCTATCGGACGAAAACGTGCGGAAAAACAGCAGGTCGAATCCCGCAGAAAAACCAGCAGCATGTCATTAGAGACCTTATTTGAAAATATTCGTGATGAAGAGTTGAAAGAAGTTGCCCTCGTTGTAAAAGCAGATGTCCGGGGTTCTGTTGAAGCCTTAGCTTCTTCACTTCAAAAGATTGAAGTGGAAGGTGTTAAAGTAAATATCATCCATACAGGGGTTGGAGCGATCAATGAAACGGATGTCACGCTTTCAGCAGCTTCTAATGCGATTATCATCGGATTTAGCGTGCGGCCAAATGCTCAAGCAAGCGCTCTTGCGGAGCAGGAAGGTGTAAGCATCCAGACCTATAATGTCATTTATGACGCTATTGATGATGTCGAAAGTGCGATGAAGGGTCTTCTTGATCCGGAATATAAAGAGCAGGTTATCGGCTTAGTGCAAGTGCGCGAAGTCTACAAAGTAACAAAAGTAGGAACGATTGCCGGCTGCTATGTCACCCAGGGACGTATTACCCGTTCAAGCGGTGTGCGCTTAATCCGTAATGGCGTAGTGATTTACGAAGGTGAGCTGGCAAGTCTGAAGCGTTTCAATGACGATGTTCGTGAAGTGACAAACGGCTACGAATGTGGTTTAATGATAGAAAACTATAATGATATTAAAGTCGATGATGAGATTGAAGCTTATGAAATGGTTGAAATCGTTCAGTAAGACTCTTTAATGGAAGGTGATAACATGGCAAACCAACAAAGACATGGTCGTGTACAACAAGAGATTTTAAGAAATGTAACAGATATCCTGCAAAAGGAAGTTAATGATCCTCGTGTGCAGGGTATCACTGTGACAGAAGTAGAATTGACCGGAGATTTGCAAGATGCGACTGTTTATTACAGCAGCTTAAATGAGGATGCTGAAGAGAATGAAAACATTCAAAAAGGACTGGATAAAGCAACAGGCTTAGTTCAATCTCAAGTTGGTCAGCGGTTGACCACCTACCATACTCCTCGTCTCGTCTTCAAAAGAGACAAGTCAATTGAGACGGGGAACCGTATTGATGAGCTGCTCAATAAAATTAAAGACCAGGATGAATAAAACTGCCCCTCACTTCTTTAATATAAGTCATAGTGAAAAAGTATAACAGGTTGGATGAAGTAGTGTCGGTGACTTATAAATGTTGCCGGCACTATTTTTATTGAGAAAATTCTTACAAGAAAATACCGGGAGGACCGGTAAAAAATAATGAAAAGCAGGTGAAGGTATGGATGGAGGAATCATCCCATTATGGAAAGAAAAGGGAGTATACAGCCAGCGCTATATCACTCAAATCAGAAGACTTTTAGATATTAAAAAAGTAGGGCATTCTGGAACTTTAGATCCCGATGTCGATGGTGTGCTGCCAGTGGCTTTTGGCTGTGGAACTAAAGTTTTAGAATATATGCTGGACTCGGATAAAAAGTATCAAGGGTCTGTCACCCTGGGTTATTCTACCACCACAGAAGATGCGAGCGGAGACCGGGTGGAACACAAGGAGCTTGGGTCTCATGATTTGAATGATGAAAGAATCGATGAAGTTCTTTCTTCTTTTTTAGGCGAAATCGAGCAGACTCCACCGATGTATTCTGCCGTTCGGGTGGATGGTGTCCGTCTTTACGAACTCGCCCGTCAGAACATAACGATTGACCGCCCCAGTCGGAAAGTAACTATTTTTGCTTTGGAAAGAACATCGCCGGTAAAATATGATGAAAAAAATAAACTTTTTACTTTTTCTTTTGATGTTCACTGCAGTAAAGGGACCTATATTCGAACATTGGCTGTGGATATCGGCCAGGCCATGAATATTCCGTCTCACATGTCCTCTCTTACTCGTATAGAGAGTGCGGGAATCCGTGCCGGCCAGACCTATAAGATGGAAGAGTTAATCCAGGCTGAAGAAGCCGGGCATTTAGAAGAACTCATCCTGCCGATTGAAGATTTTCTAACCTCTTATGATTTTCTAGAGGTAAGTCAGGATTTAAGCCAGAGAATTAAGCACGGCGCTCAATTAAATATGAATAATTTCAGAGACAGAAAAGCAGAGTTTCCAGCTCTCTTGACTTATAATAAGGAAGCCTTGGCAGTCTATGAAGAAAATCCTAAGAGACCGGGCTGGGTTAAGCCCTTAAAAATGATTAGAAGTTAGTTGGAGGTCGCATGAAAACAATCTATTTAACGCATCCTTATCATCCAAACTTAATTGAAAAGAGCAGAGTCGTCTTAGTTTTAGGCTTTTTCGACGGCATTCATCTGGGTCATCAGGCCTTAATAAATGCCGGCAGGGAAAAAGCAGATAAAGAAGGCTGTCAACTGGCTGTGATGACTTTTAATCGTCATCCCGGCCTGGTTTTTTCAAGAATTCATCCAAGAGACATCCAGTATTTAATTACATCTGAACAGAAGCAGAAAGAAATGGAAAAGTTAGGTGTAGACCTCTACTATGAGGTGGAATTTACGAGTGCTTTCGGGTCTTTGGCGCCGGAAGATTTTATCTCTCAATATATTGTCGGTTTGAATGCAGCGGCTGTTGTTGCCGGTTATGATTATACTTTTGGTCCCCCGGGGCAAACCAATATGTCCCTGATGGAGGATCTAGCTGATGACCGCTTTGAAGTGATAATGATAGATGAGCAAAGATTAGATTCCGGTCAGGAGATCTCATCGACAGCTATTCGAAAATATTTAGTGGAAGGTGAGGTTGAAAAAGCCAATCAACTGCTGGGCAGACCTTTTGCAACAACAGGTTACGTCATCCATGGCATGGCTCGCGGTCGACAGCTGGGCTATCCCACTGCCAATGTGTATCCTGATCAGGGGCTCTTGATTCCAGCAGTGGGTGTCTATGCCAGTAAAGTATGTGTGCAGGGCAGGTGGTATGAGGCCATGACATCGATTGGGTATAATGTGACCTTTGGAGATAGTGAAGAATATACCATCGAGGCCAATATTTTAGATTTTGATCAAGAGATTTATGGTGAGAACATCACTGTTGCTTGGTATGAGTATATGCGTGATGAAGAAAAATTTGATTCGCTGGAAGATTTAATCGCCCAGCTGGCCCAAGATGAAGTAACTACCCGCAAGATATTAAAAAATTATTAAGAAAATAAACTTTGTCTGCAAGTTTGATTCAGCAGCCTTTTAAACGCTCTCCAAAAGGCTGTTTAATTTTGACATCGCCTCGACTTTTTGATATATTATGTGTGTTAGCACTTGGTTGGATTGAGTGCTAAAAAAAGTTTTTGTGAAGCTTTTCTGTTTGAAGAGATGAGGGAAAACATGTTATCGGACAGACAATTATATATTATTAAAGCAATTGTCGAATTATATGCAAAACATGGTGAACCGATTGGATCAAAAACATTAATTGAATTTAAGAAATTAGATTACAGTTCCGCCACCATACGCAATGATATGAAAGCATTGGAAATGGCTGGACTTTTAGAAAAAACCCATACATCATCAGGACGGATACCATCTGAAAAAGGTTATCGTTTTTATGTCGATAACTTATCAAAATTGCTCCAAGCAGAGGAAGACACTGAAGAAAAAGACTTGAATTATCAGATGCTTTTCGAAACATTAGATAATCCTTTTCAAAGGATCAGTGATATCATTCAATCCTCAGCAAAGATATTATCCACACTAACTAATTATACTGCTTTTATTCTGGGGCCTGAAGCTGAACATAATAAATTAATCAGCTTTCGAGTGACTCCTATCGCCAATAGACAGATGATGGCAATTATAGTGACTGATAACGGCAGGGTTGAAAACTTAATATTCCAACTGCCTCCGAGTATCGATTACAGCAGTATGGTTAAGATGGTTCGAATTATAGAAGAGGAATTAGTGGGTCAGACTTTATATGAAGTTTACCGTCGTTTAAATAATGATATACCTAAATTAATTCACCGCTATGCGGCCAATGTTGAAAATGTATTCCAAGATATTATAGGAATATTTGAACAGACGTCGGACAAGACTTTATATGTTGATGGAGAATTAAACTTAATTGATTTTATGAAAGAAGAAAACTTAAATCATTTTAAATCGGTCTATCAACTTTTAGATGACAATAAAAATCTATTGAACTTGTTAGCCCACAATTCATCTGACACAATCAATGTTCGAATAGGCGGCGAGCTGGAATTTAATGAATTATCTGATTTTAGTTTGATTACCGCTGACTATAATGTTAAAGATTATGGAAGTGGTATCATTGCTATATTAGGACCGACTAATATGGCTTATCAAAAGAATATTCAATTAATCGAAGCATTTCAAAATGTTTTACCAGTCGTGATTGAGCGTTACTATCAGCATCATGATGATTAATATTTATTGGAAAGAGGTTACTGATGTCAGACAATGAAAAAGATATGATTCAAGATGAAATTCAAGAAGAAACAACTGAAAATAGCGAGTCTTCTCAAGAAAACATTGAGAGTGAAGCAGATTATATCAATGAATTAGAAGAAAAAACTGAAGAATTAGAAGATAAAAATATTCGTTTGCAGGCAGAAATCCAAAACTTGCAGAGACGAAATAGAAAAAACAAAGAAGACAGTGCGAAGTTCCGCTCTCAACAATTAGCTGAATCACTGATTCCGGCGATCGATAACTTGGAAAGAGTGCTGAGCGTCGAAGTGCAAACTGAAGAAGGCGAAAACATCCAAAAAGGAATCGACATGGTACTTTCGAGCTTTTATCAAGCTTTTGAAAGTGAGAGCATTGAAGTGATCGATCCTGCAGGTGAAGTCTTTGATCCTAATGTCCATGAAGCAGTTAATATGCTTCCGGCAGAGGAAGGCAAGGAAAGCGGCACTGTTGCCCAAGTCTTTTCTAAAGGATATGTATTGAACGGCCGTACATTAAGAGCGGCTCAAGTAGCAATTTATCAGTAAATAATTAAAAAGGTGAGTGAAATAATGAGTAAAATTATCGGTATAGACTTAGGAACAACGAACTCGGCAGTAGCAGTATTAGAGGGGGGAGAACCGGTCATCATCCCTAACCCGGAAGGTAACCGTACGACTCCTTCTATCGTCTCTTTCAAAGATGGCGAAATTCAAGTAGGTGAAACCGCTAAACGTCAGGCATTGACAAACCCGGACACTGTTGGGTCTATCAAACGTCACATCGGTGATGAAGATTACAAAATCAGTGTAGATGGTAAAGACTACACCCCTCAACAAATTTCAGCTTATATTTTACAACACTTAAAATCATATGCTGAAGATTATTTAGGCGAGACAGTAACAAATGCTGTTATTACTGTACCCGCTTACTTTAATGATGCTCAGCGTCAAGCGACAAAAGATGCAGGAAAAATTGCGGGTCTAGAAGTAGATCGTATCGTTAACGAGCCTACAGCTGCAGCTTTAGCTTATGGATTAAATGATACTGAAGTGGAAGAAAAAGTTTTAGTTTTTGACTTAGGTGGAGGAACTTTCGACGTTTCTATACTAGAGTTGGGAGACGGAGTTTTTGATGTATTATCTACCTCAGGTGATAACTCTTTAGGTGGAGATGATTTTGATGACAAGATCATTGACTACTTAGCAGAGGAATTCAAAAAAGAACATGCTATTGACTTAAAACAAGACAAAACAGCTATGCAGCGTCTTAAAGATGCAGCTGAAAAAGCGAAAAAAGAATTATCTTCAACTTCGCAGACTGATATTTCACTGCCTTTCATTTCTGCTGGGGATGCAGGGCCGGTTCACTTAGAAAGTAAGTTAACGCGTGCAAAATTTGAAGAATTAGCAGATGATTTAATTGAGCGTACGAAAAAACCAGTCCGCCAAGCTCTAAGCGATGCCGGCTTATCTGCATCCGAATTAGATGAAGTTATTTTAGTGGGT
Organism: Atopococcus tabaci; assembly: GCA_030535975.1. Classification (GTDB taxonomy): domain Bacteria; phylum Bacillota; class Bacilli; order Lactobacillales; family Carnobacteriaceae_A; genus JAUNQW01. Next base: position 59,985 of record JAUNQW010000001.1, read on the forward strand.
GGATCCACACGTATTCCAGCAGTAGTTGATGCTGTAATGGCAGAAACTGGAAAAGAACCTAACCGTTCGGTGAACCCTGATGAAGTAGTAGCTCTTGGAGCAGCGGTTCAAGGTGGAGTTTTATCTGGAGACGTTAAAGATATCGTCTTACTGGATGTTACACCATTATCACTGGGTATCGAAACAATGGGCGGGGTAATGACTGTTCTAATCGAGCGTAATACGACTATCCCAACAAGTAAGTCACAAACCTTCTCGACAGCAGCAGATAATCAGCCGGCCGTTGATATCCACGTGTTACAAGGTGAGCGTCCGATGGCTAAAGATAATAAGACTCTGGGACGTTTCCAATTAACGGATATTCCGCCGGCTCCACGCGGTGTCCCTCAAATCGAAGTATCTTTTGATATTGACAAAGATGGTATCGTAAATGTATCTGCTAAAGATCTAGGTACCAATAAAGAACAAAAAATTACAATAAAATCTTCTTCCGGTTTATCAGATGAGGATATTGAACAAATGGTTCAAGATGCGGAAGCCAATGCAGAAGCAGATAAACAGCGTAAAGAAGAAGTAGAAACTCGCAACGAAGCAGACCAATTAGTCTTCCAAACTGAAAAAACACTAAAAGATTTAGAAGAAGCAGGAAGTGTTGACCAGGATGAATTAGATAAAGCAGAATCAGCTAAAGAAGAATTAAAAACTGCTTTAGAAGGTGAAGATATCGAAGAGATTAAAACTAAGAGTGATGCTTTAAGCGAAATCGTCCAGGACTTGACAGTGAAATTATATGAGCAGGCAGCAGCGGCTCAACAAGCAGCTGAAGGCGAGGCCGGTGCAGCAGATGATTCTTCTGAAGATGATGATATTGTCGATGGAGAATTTGAAGAAGCAGACGACAAAGAATAAAAAATAAAGTACAATAAAATATAAGCTTTAGAAAGCCAAAGGAAAAGTCTTTGGCTTTTCTATTTTCAAAGAAAAACATGCCGTCTAAAGCACGCTGTTTTTGAGAAAATATAAGATTAAAAGGGGGAGGAAGTAATGGCAGATAAAAAGGATTATTATGATGTCTTAGGCGTTTCTCGCGATGCATCAGCAGATGAAATCAAAAGGGCCTATCGTAAATTATCTAAAAAATACCACCCGGATATTAACGATGCTGAGGATGCTAATGAAAAATTTAAGGAAGCTACAGAAGCTTATGAAACCTTAAGTAATGATCAAAAGCGCCAGCAATATGACCAATTTGGCCATGCCGGTGCTCAAGGTGGTTTCGGTGGTGGTCAAGGTGCCGGCGGTTACGGTGGATTTAATGCCGGCGGCTTTGGAGGAGGCGGCGGCTTTGAAGATATATTTAATACATTCTTCGGCGGCGGTTCAGCCACCAGAGACCCGAACGCTCCTGTTCAGGGTGATGACTTGCAATACACTATGGATTTAGAGTTTGAAGAAGCTGTTTTTGGTAAGGAAGAGACCATCCATTATAAACGAGATGAAACATGTTCTACGTGTACTGGGAGTGGGGCTAAGCCGGGGACCGATCCTCAAACCTGTAGTAAATGTCGCGGGAGTGGAACGATGACAAGTGCCCAGCAGACTGCCTTTGGTACCTTCCAAACTCAAACCACATGTGATCAATGTGGAGGAACGGGTAAAGAAATTAAAGAAAAATGCCAGGACTGTCACGGAGCTGGACGCAGGCGCGAAACTCACTCAGTAAAAGTGACTATTCCAGCCGGGATAGAAGACGGAAATCAAATCCGTTTACAAGGTCAAGGAAATGCCGGTGAAAATGACGGACCTTATGGTGATCTTTATGTTGTGTTCAATGTTAAACCAAGCAGTCAATTTGTCCGTCGCGGAAGTGAAATTTACTATGAGATGCCGATCAACTTTGTCCAGGCAACTTTAGGTGATGATGTACAGATCCCTACTGTTCATGGGAATGTCAGCTTAAAAATTCCAGCTGGAACCCAGACAGGAACAACATTCCGATTAAAAGGCAAGGGAGCACCCAGGTTAAATGGCAGCGGCACTGGAAATCAACAAGTGAAAGTTAAAGTTGAAATTCCTAAAAAATTGACTAAAGAACAAGCTGAAATTTTACGTCAATTTGCTGATGTCAGTGACATCCAGGTCAAGGAACAAGCAGATGACTCTTTTTTTAATAAAGTAAAAGATGTTTTCCGTGGTGACAAATAAAAGAAAATAAAAACTCCTTTGTAATTTTTTCAAAGGAGTTTTTATTATGACGCTCAAAATAGAAATTTTGGACTTATTCAGCCTCCATAGTTAACTGGAGAGATAAGTCTCTGTCTAAATTGTCTAATAGTTGGATTATTTGATATAATAATTGATGAGTAATTTTATTGAAAGAAAGTAGGAACTGTATACATGGATAAGAAAGAAGCCCAAAAAAGGATTGAAAATACAAGAAATTTCTCAATCATCGCACACATTGATCATGGGAAATCGACATTAGCTGACCGAATCTTACAGGAAACCCATACCATCAGTGAGCGGGAAATGGAAGAACAAGTATTAGACTCCATGGACTTAGAAAAAGAGCGTGGAATTACTATCAAACTAAATACAGTGGAAGTGGAATATCAGGCTAAAGATGGAGAGACTTACATCATTCATCTGATCGATACTCCCGGACACGTAGATTTTACCTATGAAGTCTCCCGGAGTTTAGCTGCCTGTGAAGGAGCCATTTTAGTAGTAGATGCTGCCCAGGGGATTGAAGCGCAAACCTTGGCCAACGTTTATTTAGCTGTGGATAATAATTTAGAAATAGTACCTGTCATTAATAAAATCGATCTGCCTGCTGCAGATCCGGAACGAGTGAGAAAAGAAATCGAAGATGTCATCGGACTAGATGGAGATACTGCTATCCCGGCCAGTGCCAAAACAGGCGAGGGGATAGAAGACATACTGGAAATGATTGTCCAGGAAGTGCCTGCTCCAGATGGCGACTTAGATGCCCCGCTGAAAGCTTTAATTTTTGATTCTGCTTATGACTCTTATCGTGGGGTGGTTTTAAGTGTCCGTATTATCGATGGAATAATTAAGCCGGGAGACGAGATTCAAATGATGTCGAATGGCAAAATATTTGAAGTAACAGAAGTGGGTGTTTTTTCACCGAGCCCGCTAAAACGCGACCAGCTCATGGTGGGAGAGGTAGGCTATATTACGGCTAATATTAAAACTGTCCGTGACACACGGGTAGGGGATACTATTACCCTTGCTTCAACTCCGACCGAAGAAGCACTGCCCGGTTACCGTCAAATGAACCCGATGGTTTTCTGTGGACTGTATCCGACAGATTCAGCGGATTACTTAGATTTACAAGAAGCCCTCGAGCGTCTGCAGTTAAATGATGCCGCTTTATGGTTTGAACCAGAAACGTCTCAAGCTTTAGGTTTTGGTTACCGCTGCGGCTTTTTAGGTATGCTTCATATGGACGTTATTCAAGAAAGAATCGAGCGTGAGTTTGGTTTAGATATCATCACCACAGCTCCTTCTGTTATTTACCATGTCATCAAAACAGATGGTGAATTAATTGAAGTGGATAATCCTTCAGAGATGCCGGACCCCACAGAAATTGAAGCTGTTGAAGAGCCTTATGCCCGGGCAGAAATTACCGTTCCAAGTGATTATATCGGGGCGGTTATGGAAATTTGTGAAGAGAAACGCGGCAGTTTCCAAACCATTGATTATATGGATGATATCCGAGTCAATGTCATTTATGAAATCCCTTTATCAGAGATTGTTTATGATTTCTTTGACCGCTTAAAATCGAATACAAAAGGATATGCTTCCTTAAGTTATGAACTCATCGGCTATCAGGAAAGCGATTTAGTAAAAGTGGATATTTTACTACACGGTGAACGTGTCGATGCTTTAAGCTTTATCTCTCATAAAAGCAACTCGCAATTACGTGGCCGCCAAATTGTGAAAAAATTGCGTGAATTAATTCCCAGACAACAATTTGAGATTCCGGTTCAAGCAGCTATCGGGCATAAAATTATTGCCCGTGAAAACATTAAAGCTTACCGTAAAGACGTTACGGCCAAATTATACGGTGGAGACCAGACGCGTAAAGATAAGTTGTTGAAGAAACAAAAAGCAGGTAAAAAACGGATGAAGAATGTTGGAGCCGTAGAAGTTCCTCAAGAAGCTTTCATGGCTGTATTAAATTTAGACGAAGAATAAGACTTAGAGTAACCAGCCGGTAAATTAATCAGATGTTAAATTGAGGTGCCTTATGGAAGAAACAGAATTTTCGACTTATTTTTGTAAAATGATGGAAGAGAGTCAGGCTAATTTTTATTGGGATTTAAGTTATAATGAAGAACAAGAAATTCATGAATGTTTTTTTATGCTGGAAAGCGAAATACCCGAAGATGCATCTTACAAGTTGATGGATGCCAGGGGGAGAGTCAACACAAGTGAGAAACTTCTTTTAGCTGATCGGATAGCTTTCTATGATCTTTCAAGCTCATATATTGACCCCGGTTTTTACTTAAAAGCCTTTCCAGTCGATAAGGAGGAAGGTATTGAAAAAGGGTTTATAGAAGCTTTTATTAAATATCTTCATCAGCTTGTGAATGGACAACGTGTCGCCTTAGAGAACTTTCTCAAGCAGGATAATACACAAGTACCAGAAGAACAGTTTGCTTTTACCTGGCAAGATGAGAGCTTCAGGCAGACTATAAAAACATTAAAAGATACTCAGCGTTATGACTTTGATAAAATAACATTTGATTTAACGGAAACAAAAGATAAAAACATTTTAGAAAAATTAAAAGATGACTAATTAAGTGAAAATGAGATCAAGAAAAAGCACGCCTCGATTAAAAACCGAGGCGTGCTTTTGTTGATTGGCTGCGCTTTTATTCAAATTCGATGAGAAGGTCTCCACCTTCAATTTGTTCACCTTCATTGACATAGATTTCTTTAATAACACCGTCACTCGTCGCGTGGATGGCTGATTCCATCTTCATCGCTTCTGTAACGATAATTGTATCATTCTGCTTCACTTCGTCTCCAACTTTACAGCTGATCGAAATAACAGTACCCGGCATTTGAGCACCTACATGCTTAGGATTAGTTTTATCAGCTTTAGCTTTGAGAGCTACTGAGTCTGATAGATTATGGTCAATGACTTCGACAGCTACCGGCTTACCATTTAAGCTGTAGAACATTGTTCTTTGACCGTCTTCTTTAACTGGTCCTTGTGCAAGATATTTGATCGTCACCTGCTTACCGTTTCGAAGCGTAACATCGATTTCTTCTCCAAAATCTAAACCATAGAAGAAGCTTGGGGAGTCAAGGACTTCAATCTTATCAAACGTTTCATGATTAATAATATAATCTTTAAATACTTTTGGATAGATGGCATTACTCAACAGGGCACGATCATCAATCTCTTCTTCCGGCATAATCTCAAGTAACTCTTCCTTAGCTGCTTCATAGTCGTAAGCAGGGATATGGTTACCCGGGCGGTCAGTGATGATATCGCCATTCTTCACGATAACCTCTTGCAATTCTTTGTTAAATCCGTTGACGGTTTGCCCGATTTCACCTCTCATGAAAGATACGACTGAATCTGGGAAGTCTAAGTTTTTCCCTTCAGAAATAACTGTTTCCTCATCCAAATCATTTTGTACCATGAAGAGTGACATATCTCCAACTACTTTCGAAGAAGGTGTTACCTTGATGATGTCACCGAATAATAAGTTAACTCGGCGGTACATTTCCAGTACTTCATCGAAGCGGTCGCCTAAACCAACTGAACGTGCTTGTGCCAAGATATTGGAGTACTGTCCACCCGGCATTTCGTATTTGTATACGCCTGTCCACGGAGAGACCAGGTCACTTTCAAATGGTTTGTAGTATTGGCGGGTAGTTGACCAATATTTTTCCATTTCATCATTAGCATCTGGATTAACTTTCACGCCGCGGTCTTTTCCTTGGCGGGCATAGTAAAGGGCATTTCCATCCGGCTGAGAGTTTGTTCCAGAAATGGCCGCATTGGCCACGTCCACGATATCCACACCCGCATCGATAGCACGGGAATAAGCTGTGACAGCATTACCGGCAGTGTCATGCATGTGGAGGTGGATTGGAATATTAACTTCATCTTTTAATGTCTTCACTAATAAGTAGGCAGCTTCTGGTTTTAAGATACCGGACATGTCTTTGATACCTAAGGTGTGCACCCCGTAAGCTTCCAGTTCTTTCGCCATATCGACATAGTAGTCTAATGTGTAAGTGCTTGAACGCTCAGGATCTAAGATATCTCCCGTGTAGCAGACGGTACCTTCAACTAGCTTACCTGTCTCTAATGCAGCTTCAAGAGGTAGCTTCAGCGTTTCCATCCAGTTGAGAGAATCAAAGATACGGAAGACATCGATGCCGTCTTCTGCCGACTGTTCAATAAATTTCTTGATGACATTATCCGGATAGTTTTTATAACCGACCGCATTTGAAGCACGTAATAACATTTGGAACGGAATATCAGGAATAGCCTGACGTAACCTTTCTAAACGGTCCCATGGACTTTCATTTAAGAAGTTATAGGCCACGTCGAAGGTTGCTCCTCCCCACATTTCAAGTGAGAATGCATCCTTCATCGTAGCATTGATGTAAGGTGCTAGTTCTAACATATCGCGTGTACGTAATCTCGTCGTTAAGATCGACTGGTGGGCATCCCGCAGAGTAGTATCAGTGATGAGCGCATCATCTTCAGCTAAAACAGCTTTAACTACAGCATCTGGTCCTTCTTTATCCAAGATATGCTTCAGCGTTCTCTGATCAGATGCCATACTTGTAATGGAAGGCACTGAGCGGGTTTCAAATTTAGGTTTAGTGTCATCTGAAATACCTGGGAATCCATTCACTGTTACATTCGCAAGATAGTTAAGTAATTTAACATCTCTATCTTTTGCTTCGTCCGTGTCGAATAATTCCGGATGGTTATTAATTAAATTAGTGCTGTAATCACCTGATTTGAACAGAGGATGTTTGATGATGTTTTTCAAAAAGGCAATATTTGTTTTTAAGCCGACAATTCTTGTTTCGTCTAAAGCACGTTCTGTTTTATCTAAAACATCAGAGATAGATTCTCCATAGGCACAAATTTTCACAAGTAAAGAGTCATAGTGAGGACTGATAACAGCACCGTCATGAGCATTTCCTTGGTCAAGTCTGACTCCGATACCAGAAGGGGCTACATAATTAACGATACGGCCTGAATCCGGAGCAAAGTCGTTGGCAGGGTCTTCTGTCGTTACACGACATTGGATGGCATAGCCGTCTAATGTGATGCTTTCTTGTGAAGGGATATTAATTTTTTCTTCGTGTAAATTCTCACCGTCAGCAACTAATAACTGAGCTTTAACGATGTCGATACCTGTCACTAATTCAGTGATCGTATGTTCAACCTGAATACGAGGGTTCACTTCGATAAAGTAAAAGTCTTCTCCTGAGACAAGGAATTCAACGGTACCGGCATTAATGTACTTAATATTTTGAGCTAACTGTAAAGCAGCTTGGGCCAGTTCTTCACGTACTGATTCAGTTAAGGAGAATGAAGGGGCGACTTCCACAACTTTCTGGTGGCGGCGTTGAACCGAACAGTCCCTTTCAAATAAGTGAACGATATTTCGGTGCTCGTCCCCTAAAATCTGCACTTCGATATGTTTTGGATTCTCAATAAATTTCTCTACATATAAAGAATCATCCCCAAAAGAGTTCATTGACTCTGATTTTGCACGGTCGTAAGATTCCTGGACTTCAGCTTCCTCACGAATGATCCGCATCCCTTTACCGCCACCGCCGCTGACAGCTTTGATCATGATAGGGTAGCCATGCTCTTCAGCAAAATCTTTTACTTCCTGAACAGAATCAACGGCTCCATCAGTACCCGGAACAACCTTTAATCCTGCTTCGATAGCAGTATCTCTTGCACGAGTTTTGTTCCCGAACATTTCTAAATGTTCAAGGTTGGGTCCAACGAATTTAATGCCTTCTTCACCACAACGTTTAGCGAATTCTAAGTTTTCACTTAAGAAACCATAGCCGGGGTGAATCGCATCTACATCATTTTCCTTTGCCAATTCAATGATGTTTTCAATATCGAGGTAGGCAGCTGTTGGACTTTTATCTTCTCCAACTAAAAAAGCCTCATCAGCTTTAAAACGATGTTGACTATTTTGATCTTCTTTGGAATAGATAGCCACCGTTTTAATATCCAGCTCTTCACAGGCCTGCATGATACGCAGGGCAATTTCGCCACGGTTAGCAACTAGTACTTTTTGAATTTTATTCATTAAATTTTCACTTCTTTCAAGAATAGTTATATAAATATTAGACATACATGGTTTATTATAACCTGATTGACGTAAAAATAACACAATAAATAAACGTTTACAGATAAGTGTTGTCTGTCATGTAAACGGTTTCTTAGTTAAAAATACAGTATTTCAAGACATTTATCAAGTCTTATTCGAATATAAGTGTTATAGAAAACAGGGACTATTTTTAAAATGTATGCGTATTGAGAAAGGAAGTATGGTAGTATTAGTATTCGTGAAGATTCATATAGAAAAGGAATAAAGAGGTGACAGGATGTCAAAATTTAGTTTTAATCATAAAGTTTTAGAAGCGCAAGCAAGTCCGATTCGTCTATTTAAAGGAGAAATCAGCCATATTGATGGATTAATTGACTTGACCTTAGGCCAGCCAGACTTTCATGCGCCTGACATTGTGCACGAAGCAGCGCACCAAGCGATAGATAATAATGCTGATGGTTATACAAGTTCTATGGGGCTGGAGGAACTGCGTGAGGCAATTTCTCAATACTTAAAACGCCACAATGATTTAACCTATGCTTTAGATGAAATTATTGTAACCAATGGTGCAACAGGTGCTTTGTTTTCCTCCATCTACGCACTTCTTAATCCAGGGGATAAAGTATTACTTGCCTCACCCCATTACCCTGTTTATAAAACAATCATTAATGTAGCTCATGGTGAGATGGTCGCAGTGGATGTGTCTGAATCTGATTTTGTTTTAACTCCGGATCATATTCAAGAGGCCCGGAAGGAACATGGCGAGATTAAAGCGATTTTATTAAATTATCCTTCGAATCCGACAGGACAGACTTATACTGAAGAGCAGTTAAAAGACTTAGCGGATGAAGTTCGCGGGACAAATACCCTGATCATATCGGATGAGATCTATTCAGAACTGGTCTATGATGAAAAGCATGTATCGATTGCTAAATATTTACCAGAACAGACCATCGTATTAAATGGGGTGTCTAAGTCCCATGCTATGACAGGCTGGAGATCAGGATTCATTGCTGCTCCTAAGGAGATAATGGATCAGATTTTTAAGGTGAATCAAGCCTCTATCAATACGCTGAATACGGTGACCCAGTATGCAAGTATTGCAGCATACTCAGAAGCTGGTGACCAGTATATCTATGACATGCGCGATGAATATAAGAAGCGCAGGGATTATTTGAAAGAAGAAATGGGTCAATTAGGCTTTACAACCAGTAATCCATCCGGTGCTTTTTATCTGTTTGCAAAAATACCTGCTTGGTACAAGGACTCAGATTATGAGTTTTGCTTGGATCTCGCAGAAGAAGCGAAAATCGGAGTTATTCCAGGCAGTTCATTTGGAGAAGCCGGGGCAGGTTATTTCCGCTTAAGTTATGCAGCCAGTCAAGCGGAGCTCGAGCAGTACATTGAGCGCTTAAGGCGGTTTGTAGAGAGTCATCAATAAAAAAGTAAGTAGAAGTGCTTTTGTCTTTGAGACAGCGGCACTTTTTTTATCTACTATCTGTAAAGTAAAAATGATTTATTTGTCTAAAAATTGTGAGCTGGAGAAGTGAATCTCCTGGCCGTACAAGGCTTTGATCTGGCGCTGATCATCTTCAATCAGTAAGTGTCCATCGTCATTAATGCCACGGATGATGCCAGTCTCTTTTTCTTGACCAATCTGATAGTAGATTTCCTGATTTAAGCCGAGCAGACGTTCTTTATAGATTTCTAAGAAAGCTTTTTGTGGGAGCTGGTCTTGATAGGTGTTAAAATAATTGAGGAAATGAACAATAAATTCATTCACATTGAAAGACTCAGGTATCTCTTCTCCAAAAATCGTGCCGGCAACATTTTGAATTTCCTGGCCGGCCTTGGAAAATTGGCCTGCCAAGTTTATACCTATACCGATCACGACACCGGGGACATCATGATTTTCAAGATGGGTCACCATTTCAGACAAGATACCGGCAACTTTTCTTCCTTGATAGAAGAGATCGTTCACCCATTTAACCTGCAGCTCATCCTCGATATAGGGGTCAAAAGCTTGCAGACAGGCGGCTGCGGTTAATAAAGTATAGATGGGGATTTCTTTGAAATCATCGGTGTGGGGACGAATCCCCAGAGACATATACAAACCATGACTGAGATCAGAATAAAAAACCCGTCCCCGTCTGCCGCGACCCGAGCTCTGTTTCCCGGCAATAACTAAAGTGTTTTGGTCGGGAAAATCGAGTAAATCCCGGCGGGCCAAATCATTAGTCGAAGAGACTTCCGGATGGTAGCTTACTTTGAATGTTGAAGCATCAGTAAGGAGATATTCAATCAGGACAGGATCGACTTGATCCGTATAGTCGACGAGCTGATAGCCCCTGCCGGGGATAGAATCTATCGTGTAACCGTAAGCTTGCAGGTCTTGAATGACCTTCCATACTGCATTACGGGATACGCCAATTTCTTCAGCCATAGCTGTGCCTGAGAGGGTGGTCATTTTTTGTTCGAGTAACATTCTTAAAACTTTTTCTTTAGTAGTCATTAACAGCTACTCCTTTAATTTTTTTAGAATAAAACCAGCAGAAAAATGAATACTTGGCCAATGGATATTAAGATATAGGTTCAATGTGGAGGGCAGCATAAAATGTAGTGTACACTAAAAGCTATTTTAAAGGAGGCCATTATGACGACATGGACAGAAATTAAATTAAAGATTGATTCTCAAGCTCAAGAAGCTATCTCCAATATATTGATGGATTTAGGTTCTTCCGGTGCAAGTATTCATGATCCGGAAGAGATTAAAAAAATAAAACAAACAAACTATTTGATATGGTCAGGTGAGGACTTAAAAATAGAAGACAGCCGGCAACTACTTGTCACGGGCTATTTTTCTGAAGACTCAGATATTGAGGAAATCGAATGTGAACTGGATGACAAGATAGACAAGTTACTCGAGTTAGGCTTATTGACGAGCCGGCCGGAAATCACAGTCGAAGATATTTACGAAGAAGATTGGCAGAATACCTTTGAAGAGCACTATGAACCGATTCATATCTCGCGTTATCTGCAGATCGTCCCTGCTGGTAAAATCCATTCTAAGAAAGTAGAAAAGACCAGTCAGTCGGTTATTTTAGACCCGGGCCTCGCTTTTGGAACAGGCCAGCATCCGACAACCGTTTTAGCCATGCTGGGTCTTGAAAAAGTGATGAGAGGCGGGGAAAAAGTTATCGATGTAGGCTCAGGTTCGGGTGTACTGTCCATCACGGCTGCCCGCTTAGGAGCCGGTCAAGTAACCGCCTGCGATATTGATCCTCAAGCTGTAGAAAGCACAGAAAGCAACTGGGAACTCAATCAATTGGATATTCCTTTTCAAGCTTTCACCAATGATTTACTTCATGACGTTGAAGACTCTTTCGATATTATCGTAGGAAATATTGTAGCTGAATACGTCGCCCAGCTCATACCTCAAGCTAAGTCTCTATTAAAGCAAGAGGGCTATTTAATCGTTTCAGGTGTTCTAAATAATTTACAAGAGGATGTCCTGGCGGCTGTTGAAGAAAATGAGTTTGAAATTCTTCTCGAATTGGAAATGCAGGATTGGGTGGCCTACATTTTAAAAAGAAAACTTTAACTGCTTGTATTTAGAATTTGTATAAACAGCTGAATCATTATATAATTAAAGAGTATAAGAATGAAGACAGGAGGGTGAAAAATGAGTCGTCGTAAAGATTATAGTCCAGAGCAAGTCTTGGAAAAGTGCCGGAAATACATGAAGACTGACAAAGAGATAAATTTTATTAAAAAAGCTCATGAGTATGCTGAAAAAGCTCATGAAGGACAATTCCGGAAGTCTGGTGAGGCTTATATTACTCACCCCACTCAAGTTGCAGCTATCTTAGCTGAATTAGAATTAGACCCATCCACAGTTGCTTCAGGCTACCTGCATGATGTGGTTGAAGATACAGACATTACTGTTGAAGAATTGGCCGAGGAATTCTCCCCGGTCGTTGGACAGATCGTCAATGGAGTCACCAAACTGGGACAATATAAATTTGACTCTAAAAGAGAAGAACAGGCTGAAAATCACCGGAAGATGTTATTGGCTATGGCTGAGGATATGCGGGTCATCTTAGTCAAGCTGGCAGACCGCCTGCATAATATGCGCACATTGGAATATCACAGTAATCCGATGAAACAAAGGTCTATTGCCCAGGAAACGCTGGACATCTATGCACCTCTGGCAGACCGCTTGGGAATCAGCGCCATTAAGTGGGAACTGGAGGACTTATCTCTGCGTTACACTGATCCGCAGCAGTATTATCGTATCGTTCAACTGATGCAGGCCAAGCGGGAAGAGCGCGAGGCTTATATCAGCCAAATTATCGAGGAAATCAGCGCAACCCTGGATGAGTTAAATATAGAAGGAACGATTACCGGCCGTCCCAAGCATATTTACTCTATTTTCAGAAAAATGAAAACACAGAGAAAACAATTTGAAGAAATATATGACTTACTGGCCGTGCGGGTCATCACCGAGTCCGTCAAAGACTGCTATGCGGTACTGGGTGCTATTCATACTAAGTGGAAACCGATTCCCGGACGATTTAAAGATTATATAGCCATGCCCAAAGAAAATATGTACCAGTCTTTACACACGACAGCACTGGGGCCGAAAGCCACACCGATAGAAGTCCAGATCCGTACACAAGAAATGCATGAAATTGCAGAGTATGGAGTGGCTGCACACTGGGCCTACAAGGAAGGGATTGCAGGTGGAGTTGACCAGCAGCGATTGAATTGGTTTCAGGATATTCTGGACTACCAATCTGAAAGTTCAAACGCTGAAGATTTTGTAGACAGTGTTAAACATGATTTACTCAATGATAAAGTTTATGTTTTCACACCGGATAATGACGTTTATGAGCTGCCAAAAGGAGCCTCTACTCTCGACTTTGCCTACCACATACATACAGAAGTGGGTCATCAGTCCACAGGAGCGAGGGTGAATGGACGTATCGTTCCCTTGAATTATAAGTTGAAAAATGGGGATATCATAGAGATTGTAACTTCTAAATCTTCCTATGGTCCGAGTCGTGACTGGCTGAAACATGTGGCGACTTCAAAAGCGAGAAACCGCATCAGGCATTTCTTTAAAACGCAAAATAAAGAAGAGAATATTCAAAACGGCTTACATCAGATCGAACAGGCGATCCAAACAGAAGGCTATAAAACAAAAGAAATCTTAACGCGTTCTAATTTGGATCAGACCTGTGAACGCTTTAATTATTCCTCGGAGGAAGAGTTATACGCGGCTGTAGGTTTTGGAGAAATCCGTCTGACGACCATCGTCAATTTCCTGTTGAAAGATGTCCGTGAAGAAGAAGAAACGAAACAAAAAGAAGAGCAGACATCCGGACCGGTTGCCAGCCAGCACCAAAAAGAACGCAATGAAAAGATGAAAATCAAGCATGACGGCGGGGTAAGTGTTTCTGGTTCAAGTAACTTACTCACTCGTTTAAGCGGCTGCTGCAACCCTGTTCCGGGGGATAAAATCATCGGCTATGTCACACGCGGGCGCGGAATCTCCATTCACCGCTATGACTGCCCAAATATCAAGGGAGCCGAACCTGAAAGACTTTTAGAAATAGAATGGGACAGCGAAGAACAAAGCAAGATTACTTATAATGCCGAGCTGCAGATATCGGCCTATGATCATCCCGGCTTATTTAATGAAATCATTCAAACAGTGAGTAATTTACCGGAAACGATCAATATATCTAATATGTCAGCGACGACCAATCCGACGAATAATATGGCTACTATCCGTATGACCATCGGAATATCCAACACAAGTGAATTGGACTATGTCGTTGATAAAATCAAGAATGTACCTGATATTTATACTGTTGACCGCGTCATATCATAAGCTAGGAGAAGAATAAGATGAGAATCGTTATCCAAAGAGCAGCCCAGGCCAGTGTTTCTATTCATGAGGAAACAGTGGGGCAGATTGAGCAGGGTTTCCTGGTCTTGGTGGGTGTGGAAGAAGCAGACGGTCAGGAAGATGTAGACTATCTCGTCAGAAAGACTGCCAATATGCGTATATTTGAAGATGAGGAAGGGAAAATGAACATTTCCTTAAAAGATACAGGCGGAGAGGTCTTGTCTATCTCTCAATTTACTCTTCATGCTAATACGAAAAAAGGCAACAGACCCAGTTTTATCGATGCAGCCAAACCGGATCATTCCCTGCCTCTTTACGAAGCTTATAATGAAGGCTTGAGGAAAGAAGGTCTGACAGTCGAAACCGGTGAATTCGGTGCAGACATGCAGGTTTCTCTTGTTAATGACGGACCGGTCACGATTATTATTGACAGTAAAGACAAATAAGTTGACAATTTACTGAAAAAACAATAAAATGTTTTACGACTAAATTAAATAACGAGTGAGAGTAGTGAAAGTGCTTGACCCAAAAAAGATGACAGAATGTCGCCTATTATTTGGGTGGCGCTTTTTTTATTGAAATAGAAATAAAGGAGGATAAAAATGGCAACTGATTTTGATACAATTGCAGCTATTTCTACACCGCCGGGAGAAGGCGGTATTGGTATTGTCCGTATAAGTGGTGAAGATGCTTTGAGTATTGCAGATAAACTCTATCGGATGAAGGGAAAGAAACTCAGTCAAGTGGACAGTCACACGATTCATTATGGTCATCTCATAGATCCTAAGACCGACCAGATCCTTGATGAAGTCATGGTCACTGTCTTAAAAGGACCTAAGACCTATACGCGGGAAGATATTGTCGAGATTAATACTCACGGAGGCATGCTGGTCATCAACCAAGTTTTACAAACCATTCTCTCTCAAGGTGCCCGAGCAGCCCAGCCCGGTGAATTTACTAAGCGTGCCTTTTTGAATGGACGCATCGATCTATCACAGGCTGAAGCTGTCATGGATGTCATTGAATCAAAAACAGAGGCTTCAAAATCCAATGCCTTTAATCAGCTGAGTGGAGACTTATCCGCTGTCATTCAAAGTCTGAGACAGGAAATTCTCAATGTCCTCGCTCAAGTGGAGGTCAATATTGATTATCCAGAATACGATGAGGTAGAAGAGATGACATCGTCTTTACTGATGACTGAGGCGGAAGAGCTGCTGGACCAGATTACTTCTATTCTTTCTACTGCTCAACAAGGGAGAATCCTGCGGGAGGGCTTAAAGACCACAATCATCGGCCGGCCCAATGTAGGTAAATCCAGCCTCTTAAACCGACTCTTAGGTGAAGAAAAAGCGATCGTCACCGACATTGAAGGGACCACCCGCGACATAGTAGAAGACTATGTGAATGTCCGCGGCGTTCCGCTGAAACTGATCGATACAGCGGGTATTCGCGAGACGGATGATGCGGTGGAGAAAATTGGAGTCGAACGCAGTCGTCAGGCGATCAAGGAGGCTGATCTTATCCTGTTCGTGCTGGATCAAAGTCAAGCCTTAAATCCAACAGACCATGACTTGATGAAGTTGACGCAGGACGAAAACCGGATCCTTGTCTTAAATAAATCAGATCTGGAAACGGCTGTAAGTTTGGAAGAGATAAAAGATTTAGCCGGTAATTCGCCTGTTATTTCTACTTCTATGACTAATCAGTCAGGCATCGACGATTTGGAAGAAGCTATCGCCCAGCTCTTTTTCCAAGGAGAGACGATCGAAAAAGACGCTAATTATGTATCGAATACCCGGCACATTTCTTTATTAAAAGAAACACAGCAGTCACTGGAAGATGTGATCACAGGTCTTGAGATGGGAATGCCTGTCGATTTGGTTCAAATTGACATGACCCATGCCTGGGAGACCTTGGGAGAAATTACCGGAGAGACCATGCAGGACGAATTATTAAATGAATTATTCAGCAGTTTTTGCTTAGGAAAATAGGAGGAGGAAGCACATGACTCAAAAAAATGAACATGATGTGATCATCGTTGGAGCAGGACATGCCGGATGTGAAGCAGCTTTAGCTTCTGCCCGGATGGGTATGGATACCTTACTGATTACTATCGACTTGGACCTTGTCGCATTTATGCCTTGTAATCCTTCCATTGGAGGGCCTGCTAAAGGTATTGTTGTCAGAGAAATTGACGCTCTGGGTGGAGAGATGGCAAAGACTACAGATAAGAGTTATGTTCAAATGCGTATGTTGAATACAGCCAAAGGACCTGCAGTGAGGGCTTTAAGAGCTCAAACTGACAACCTGGTCTATCCTGAAGAGATGCGTAAAACCTTGGATGCCCAGGAAAACTTAACTTTAGTTGAAGACACAGTCAATGAATTGATCGTCGAAGAAGAGACGGTTAAAGGGGTGATTACTGAATCCGGCACAGCCTATCAGGCCCAGGCCGTTGTTCTAACCACTGGAACATCTTCTCGGGGAGAAATTATTATCGGCTATATGCGCTACTCATCAGGACCCAATAACTCAAAGTCTTCAGATAAACTATCGGAAGACCTGATCAAGCGCGGCTTTGTCCTGGATCGCTTTAAAACCGGGACACCTCCTCGGGTAGACAAAAACACAGTCGATTTTTCTAAAGCGGAAGAACAACCCGGAGACAAAGAGCCCAACCATTTTTCTCATGAAACTCCAGACAGCAGCTACTTAGAAAATCAGCTGTCCTGCTGGCTGACCCATACGAATGAAGTGACTCATGAGATCATCAAAAAGAACTCGAAGCTCTCTCCTATGTTCACAGGAATTATTGATGGGGTAGGAGCCCGCTATTGTCCTTCTATTGAAGATAAGGTGACTCGATTCCCTGATAGAAAACGCCAACAAGTTTTCCTTGAACCAGAAAGCCTCCGCAATGATCGGATCTATGTGCAGGGACTTTCTACTTCTCTGCCGGCTGATGTTCAAAGAGAAATCCTGGATACCATTCCAGGCTTGGAAGAAGCGGAAGTTATTCGGGACGGCTATGCGATTGAATATGATGTCGTCTTACCTTATCAACTGGGCTCCAATCTGGAAACCAAAGCTGTTAAAAATTTATTTACGGCAGGTCAGATGAACGGGACTTCCGGTTATGAAGAAGCAGCCGGACAAGGTATCATGGCAGGGATCAATGCGGCTTTGGCTGTTCAGGGCAAGGAGCCTTTTGTCCTGCGCCGGGATGAGGCTTATATCGGTGTGATGATCGATGACTTAGTCACCAAGGGGACGAGCGAACCTTACCGTCTGTTGACTTCCCGTGCGGAATACCGCCTCTTACTGCGTCATGATAATGCTGATTATCGACTGGCAGAATATGGTCATGAATTCGGCCTGATTTCTGATGAGCGTTACGAAGTCTTTTTAGAGAAGAAAGCTCAAGTAGATGCTGAAATTGACCGTCTGCAGTCGACATTCTTGAAACCGACTCCTGAATTAAACGCTAAAGTGATAGATAAGGGAGCGAAAGAATTAAGGGATGGTATCTTAGCTTATAACTTAATTAAGCGGCCGGAATGGACTTATGAAGAAGTTCTGGAATTTACTCCAAGTGATTTTGCTTTTGATAAGCAGGTAGCGGAACAGATCGATATTCGTGCCCACTATGAAGGTTATATTAATAAAGAATTAAAAAATGCTGTCAAATTCCAAAAGATGGAAGAAAAAGTGATCCCGGCAGATCTGGATTATAAGCAGGTCCATAATTTAGCAATTGAAGCCAGAGAGAAACTGGAAACCATACGGCCGGCAACGATTGGTCAAGCCAGCCGCATCAGCGGGGTGAATCCATCAGACATTACTTTCTTGTCCATTCATATTGAGACGGGCCAGTATGAAACGAATGCCGCACAGATGTAAAAATGAATAATAAAATAATGCAGGGAGTGTCTTGTTTCCGGTAGTCAGCCGGAAACCAGAAGCTCCATTTTTTTTGGCAGGGTGAGGATGGTCATAGAGTCTGCAGAAATTTTTTGTCTGTGACGACCAGGTCCTGTTCAAAAGCACAAAATTGTATCTTAAAAGCCTTGGAAATACCTATTCTTATTTTCATTTGTCAGGAATTAACGTCCAAAAGTTGTTATGTCTGAAGGGTTCAGGTATTTTAACAACAAATGGAGGGAATAAGATGAGCTTAGATGTGAACAAGTTATTTAACCGAAGAAACAATCAGCGTTTTAACCGGATGGTGGTGGGGGATGTGCCTGAACGCCTGCGTCTCAGTCGACCTGACCACATAGCGGTGGAAGCCCTGCCGGGAGCTTATGCCTATTCGACAAATCAAAAGATGACCTACCAGGACTTCGACTGGATGGCCAATCAAGTCGCCAACCGATTGAGGGAGGCGGGTCTGCAACGGGGGGATCGGGTGTTGTTCGTCACCGACAATTCCAGTGAGGCGCTTTCAGCCAAGTTCGGGGTGGCTAAGGCCGGTTTAGTGAACGTGCCTGTCAACCCCAAGCTGGCGGCTGATGTCATGGAGCATATCATCCAACTGACAGATCCTGCCTACGTGATCATCGATAATATTTATGAGAAACGCTTTGTAGATTTATTTGCAAGCTGTGGTCTCGCCATGAATGTATCCCTGCCTTTGAGTGATTCCGGCAGTCAGGCAGATCATGAATTTGCAGACTGGCTGGAAGGGGCAAGTACAACCGCGCCTGAAGTGGACCTTCACAGCGACGACATCTGGGAGATCCTTTTCACGTCAGGTACAACTGCTATGCCCAAGGGTGCCATGATCTCACATACCTATTCTTACTTGGCGGGTTACAACTATGGGATGCATTTTTCTCGTGGTCTGGACCAGCCCTCTCAGTATAAAATTTTATCCAGCCTTCCAGTCATCTATCACGTGGCCGATCACACCTTGACCTTTTCAGCCTTTTTCCATGGGGGATCATTAGTCTTGGGCCGCAGGCATGATGCCCGGCAAATGGCCGCCGCCATCACAGACTACCAGCCGACAGCCCTCTGGTCGGGTAGTGCTAATCTTCTTGAATCGATCGTTGAGGCTTATGATAAAGATCCCGCGAGCTATGATTTCGAGTCGCTGACTTCGGTTCTTTATGGCTATTCTGCACTCCAAGTGGCGACTCACTACCGTCTGCTGGAGATTTGTTCAGACCGCCTGCAACTATGGAATTCCTTTGCCCAGACAGAGGTGATAGCTGGAACGCGTTTTTATAACCTCGAGAATGAAGACCTTTATCTAGCAGATGCCGGGTTAGTTAATCATGTGGGGTCAGCCGATCCCAGTCTCGCCATGAAAATTGTCGACGAAAAAGGGCGTGAGATTCAAACGCCAGAGGTGGCGGGGCAGGCTGTTTACCAGTCACCGGTCGCCTTTTCTGGTTATTATAAAAATGAGACGGCTACACAAGATGCTGTCAAGAACGGCTGGTTTCAATCAGGGGACTCCGTTTATCGTCGAGAAGAGGGCCTGTATGTGATGAAGGGCCGGATAAAAGATATGATTAAAACAAATGGTGAAAGTGTCTCTGCGTCCCGTGTAGAGGCAGTTCTGAGTGGTCACCCCGGCGTAGACCAGGTTGCTGTTATCGGCCTGCCTGACGAAGTCTTGGGAGAGCGGGTGACTGCGGTGGTTGTGAAGAAAGCAGATAGTGAATGGGAAGAAGATGAACTTATTTCTTATGGCCGGAAGTTTTTAGCGTCCTTTGAGACTCCCCGGCGGATTATCGTTACGGATCAGCTGCCTGAATCGGTGGGCGGGAAAATCCAGAAGTACAAGTTAGTGGAGCAATTTAAGGAAGATTAATGAAGGGGAATGATTTTTTCTGAATGCTTTCTTGTATCTTTACTGTTGGAAAGCATAAAAAAAACCCCGCAAGTAGTTTTACTTTTTCAAGTATCTACTTGACAGGGGACAGCTCTCTCTTATTTCTGGACTGTTTTTAATCTCTTTTTAACTTTAATAAAAATAATCTGCTAATCCTTGATAAATAGCTTCAACGATGACTGACTGATAATGGTCGGTATAGATGAGGCTGTGGTCCAGATCATGGTTCATATAGCCCAGTTCGAGTAAGACAGCGGGCCGGTCATTATCACGCAGGACTTGGAAGTCTCCGAAATGAGCGCCGTGATTTGGCAGTAAACCATAGGAAAGGAGATAAGAATTAATCGTTTCAGCCAGGGCTGTGTCATTATCATCATAATAGTAGGCTGAGGTTCCAGATCTTTGATTGGGAGCATTGGACGCATCATAGTGCAGGCTGATAAAGGCATCGGCTCCATACAGGTTGGAGATATAAGCACGGTCCGTCAAACTGACATCTGAGTCATCGGAACGGGTTAAGATCACTTCGGCACCGGCTGTTTGAAGCCGCTGCTGGAGTCTGTTGGCGGTTTCTAAGGCTACTTCTTTTTCATGAAATTCATCGGATACTGCTCCGGGGTCAACGCCCCCATGCCCGGCATCCAGCACGATTGTTGCCTGCGAGAGAGGAATGGTCGGTGCAGCCGGAGCAAGGTCCAGTTCCATTTCATCGGCTTCTGTTTCGTCATTCTGAGTGACTTCAGGTGTTTGTGAGCCTTCATAAATTTCGAGGAGATCGCCGCGGATCCATCCCAGAGTCCCCATATACTGCACTTGAACCCAGTCATTTTCGGTAAAGATAACTTCCAGTTCTGTTCCTTGGTAGACCGTGCCCAGTAAGTCGGATTCAGCATCTGCATAGAGTCTGACATTAGCAAAATCATTGCTTACTCTGGCGTAGGTATTTTGATAGGCATCTGGACTGTCTTCACTCACATGCCAGCTGGCAATCCATCCGATCCGGTCATCAGCCAGACGAATTTTGTACCATTCATCAGTCTCTTCAATCACATTGATCTCGTCCCCATGATTCAATTCATCCATTATTTCATACGAGAGACCGGGCCCCATGCGGACATTCAAGAAACTGCTTTCGACAGTGACGACATTGTTCTGGGCCATCACCAGGGTGGAAGAGACGGTCACCAGGAGGATCAGGAGAACAAAAATAAAAAATATTCTTTTTTTAATTAAGCCTTTTTTCTCTGCTTTATTCATTCTTATTTTCTCCTCGATTGATAAAATATAACTGGTTAAATGATTCAGTCTAAGGTATAAGTCTATATAAAAAGACAGGAAAAGTCTATATGGAGTCAAAAGAATGATTATAATATAAATAAATATATATAAAATAAAGATAAAACCTGACAAGTTTGACATTTAAGCTGACCTTTAGTAAAATTTGTCTTGTAAATAATAACTTCCGATGAAAAAGAAAGTATGTTCAACGAGTGGGACAGAGACTTTTGTGAGTGGTGAAAGCAAAGGCATCAAGTGAACGGAAAGACACTTTGGAGGATAATAGTTAAAAACTATTACGCGTGGGCGTTAGACCAAGAGTGAAATTGATCATTTCAAAATAAAGGTGGTACCACGTTTAAAATAATTACTTCGTCCTTATTCTTATATTTTAAGAATAAGGATTTTTTTTGAGCAGAATAAGAAAGGCAAGTGAAGCGATTGAAACATCAAAAACCAAAAGGTACAGCTGATATTTTACCTTCAGAATCATTTAAGTGGCAATATATAGAAAATGTTTCAAAAGAAGTACTCGACACTTATGGTTTTCATGAAGTCCGAACGCCTATGTTCGAAGACTATGAACTCTTCCAACGTGGAGTCGGAGAGACGAGTGACGTTGTTTCTAAAGAGATGTATGACTTTTATGATAAGGGAGACCGTCACATAGCTTTAAGGCCTGAAGGTACGGCATCTGTTGTTCGTGCTTATGTAGAAAATAAATTATACGGACCGGAACATAACAAGCCGCAGAAACTTTACTATATCGGACCGATGTTCCGCTATGAAAACCCTCAAGGGGGCAGAATGCGTCAATTCCATCAACTGGGGGTTGAAGTATTTGGTTCAGCCAGCCCGCAGACCGATGTCGAAGTGATGCTCATGGCTGTTGAGCTCTTTGAGAAATTAGGTTTGCAAAACTTAAAGCTGGTCATTAACTCTTTAGGTGATGTAGACTCCCGGAAACTTTATCACCAAGCTCTGGTAGACTATTTCCAACCGCATGCGGATCAACTCAGCAAAGACTCTCAAAAACGTCTGGAAAAGAATCCTTTACGTATTTTAGACAGTAAAGAAAAACAGGACCAGCAGTTTGTTGAAGGAGCACCTGAAATACTGGATTACTTAGATGAAGACTCCAAAGACCACCTGGAAGCTGTCTGTCTGTTGTTGGATGATCTGGATATTGAATATACAGTCGACCCCACCATGGTGCGCGGACTGGATTACTATACAGACACAGTCTTTGAGATCATGTCAGACGACAAAGTCTTTGGAAATATTACAACGATTTGTGCAGGAGGGCGCTACGATAACCTGGTCTCTGATATGGGCGGACCTGAAACGCCGGCCTTCGGTTTTGCTTTAGGACTTGAGCGTGTGCTGCTGACTCTGGAAAGTTTAGGAGTGGAGCTGCCCCGCCCGCAGTCACTGGATGTCTATGTGGTAGGGATCGGAGGAGAAAATGTCCGTCAAGCTGCTTTCAAAATTGTCCAGCAGCTGCGTCAGGCAGGCTTAAAAGCAGACAAGGATTATCTGGACCGGAAACCAAAAGCTCAGTTCAAATCAGCCGACCGCTTAAATGCACGTTCTGTGATGATTCTCGGCGAAGAGGAGCTGGAAGAAGGCAGTGTCTCGATTAAAGAAATGACTCAAGGCCGGCAGGACAAGATTGCCTTGGAAGATTTAGAGCGGGCGGACTTTGCTCATCGATTTGAAGATAAACTCAACCAACTGACAGAAGAAAATGGGGAGGACTAAAATGAAACGCACAACATATTGTGGATTCGTTAATGAAGAATTATTAAATGAAGAAATTGTATTAAAAGGCTGGATTGACAACCGTCGGGACCTGGGAGGCATTATTTTCCTGGACCTGCGCGACCGGGAAGGTATCGTTCAGATCATGGCAGATGCTGATATTTCAGATCAGGCCTGGAAAGTGGCTGACAGCTTAAGGTCAGAGTATGTCGTTGAAGTTCGAGGGAAAGTCATCAAACGTGATGCAGAGACGGTTAACCCGGAGCTTTCAACAGGTGAGTTGGAAGTTGAAGCTGTTGAAATTAAGATCATCAATAAATCCAAGGCTCTGCCTTTCGTCTTAAATGATTCCACAACGGTCTCGCAGGAAATCCGCGGCCACTATAGATATCTTGACCTGCGCCAGAATAAAATGCAGAAAAACATTCTTTTACGCCACCGCGTTACACAGGCTATCCGCCAATATTTAGACCAGGACGGTTTCATCGATATCGAAACGCCTTACTTGACGAAATCAACGCCTGAGGGTGCACGTGATTATGTGGTTCCGTCTCGTGTGCATGAAGGAAGTTTCTACGCCTTACCTCAGTCTCCTCAGCTCTTCAAACAATTATTGATGAGTGCCGGTTTTGACCGTTATTATCAAATTGTTCGCTGTTTCCGTGATGAGGACTTACGTGGAGACCGCCAGCCTGAGTTTACTCAGTTAGATATTGAAACAACTTTTATGGATGACGAAGAAATTCAAGAGATTATTGAAGAATTGATCGCCTATGTGATGAAAGAATCCATGGGTGTAGAAATCGAACTGCCGATCCAAAGAATGGCCTATGATGATGCCATCAATATTTATGGAACAGACAAGCCGGACTTGCGTTTTGATATGCCTTTAGTGGATTTAACTGAAGACATGGCAGAGACCGATTTTAAAGTGTTCTCCGGCACGGTAGAAAGAGGCGGTATAGTTAAAGCTATCAATGCGAAAGGTGCCGCTGATGCCTATACGCGTAAAGATATTGATGAAGGTTTATTAGATTTTGTTAAAATCTATGGTGCCAAAGGCCTGGCTTGGATTAAAGTAGATGAGTCGGGACTGACAGGACCTATCGCCAAATTCTTTAAAGATAAGCCGGAAGAAAAAGCTATTGTCGAAAAGATGGAAGCTGAAGCTGGAGATTTGATCTTATTTGTTGCAGACGAAGCTGAGGTTGTCCATGATGCTTTAGGTCATTTACGTAACCGCTTCGGTAAAGAATTGGGCTTAATTGATAATTCTGTCTTTAAGTTTGTCTGGGTTGTTGACTGGCCGCTGCTAGAATACGATGAAGATGAAAAACGTTATGTAGCCGCCCACCATCCATTCACTATGCCGAAAGAAGAAGATGTGGATAAATTAGTATCAGCGCCGGAAGAAGTTTATGCTGATGCTTATGATATTGTCTTAAACGGCTATGAAATTGGCGGCGGATCCCTGCGTATTTACCAGCGTGAGCTGCAGGAGAACATGTTCAAAGCTTTAGGTTTTTCTGTGGAAGAATATGAAGAACAGTTTGGTTTCCTCTTAGAAGCTATGGACTATGGTTTCCCGCCGCATGGAGGAATCGCCTTTGGATTAGATCGCCTGGTCATGATCTTAGCAGGTGAAGAGAATATCCGTGAAGTGATTGCTTTCCCTAAAAACTCAAGTGCCATGGATCCAATGACCAAAGCACCGTCACCTGTTTCTGATAGACAACTGGAAGAATTATCTCTTTATGTGGATATCGACGAGGAGGAGCAGGACTAATGCTTCTCGGATCTCACGTATCTATGTCCGGTAAGACCATGTTGGAGGGAGCTGCTGAAGAGGCAGCTTCTTATGGTTCGACTACTTTTATGATCTATTCAGGTGCTCCTCAAAATACACGCCGCAAAGATACTTCTGAGATGCGTATTGAGGAAGGCCATGCCTTGATGGAGGAGAAGGGAATCAGTCAAATTGTTCTCCATGCTCCTTATATCGTTAATTTAGGCAACATAGACAAGCCGGAACAATTTCAATTCGGTGTTCAATTTATGCAAGAGGAAGTCAAGCGGGCCGATGCGCTAAAGACCAAGCAGATGACCTACCATCCCGGCGCCCATGTTGGTGCAGGTCCACAAGCCGCTATCGAGCAGATTGCTCAAGGCTTTAATGAGTTTTTAAGTGAGGAACAGGAAGTCAGTATCGCTTTAGAGACCATGGCAGGTAAAGGGACTGAAATCGGCAGAAGCTTTGAAGAGCTGGCAGCTATTGTCGAGCGAATCGACTTGAAGGATAAAGTGTCTGTCACCTTGGATACCTGTCACTGTCATGACGCCGGCTATCCTGTGCGTGAGGATTTTGATGGTGTGTTGGAAGAGTTTGACCGCATCATCGGTCTGGACTATCTCAAAGTTATCCACGTTAATGACTCTAAAAATAAACAGGGCGCTCAAAAGGACCGGCATGAAAATATAGGCTTCGGCGAGATTGGCTTTGAAGCCCTGAATTATATCGTCCATCATCCTCAGCTGCAAGAATTACCTAAGATATTAGAAACACCTTATGTGGGTGAGGATAAGAAAAATAAAAAAGCGCCTTATGCCTATGAAATCCATATGCTGAAAATGCAGACTTTTATTCCCACATTAAAAGAAGATATAATGAATGGCCTTGACTATAATTAAAATAAAATGAATGACTTGAAGAAATCCTGGACCTATCTATAAAACGTCCAGGATTTTTCTATTTAAAATGACTGAGGATGAGACTGGCTGTTTCTTCGATGGAGCGGTGGGTCACATCGATCACTAGACAGCCCAGCTGATCGTATAATTTTTCAGCATATTCCAGCTCCGCCCGGATTCTTGTCCAGCTGGAGTAAGAACTGTCAGGATCCATGCCGTAAGATTTCATCCTTTCCTGACGAATTTTGATCAAAGCATCCAGATTAGTGGTCAGCCCGATAATTTTGTTAGGATCGATGTCAAAAATTTCTTCAGGCACTTGGACTTCGGGGTAGAGAGGAATATTAGCTACCTTATAGTTCAAATAGGCCAGATAGATACTCAATGGAGTCTTAGACGTTCTGGAGATGCCCAGCAGGATGATATCCGCATGGGCCAGCCCCTCCGTCTGCTGGCCGTCATCATAGGAGACCGCAAATTCCATGGCACTGTTTCTTTCAAAGTAATTTTCATCCATGACAGGTTTTGCTCCGACGACTTCTGAAGCTTGTTGACCTGTTTTTTCCTCAATGACAGAGAGTAGAGGATGCAGAAAGTCTAAATGAGTGATATCGTTATTTTTACAATAGTTTTCTACGATCTGATTGAGATTATTTTGAGCTAAAGTATGAATGATCACTTCATTTTCTCCTCTGATCTTCTGGAGTATATTCAAAAGCTCTTCTTGATTATCGACAAAGTTATGAACGATAATGTTAAATTTAATTTGAGGGTACTGCACAGTGGCCGAATTTACAACGGTCAGGGCTGTCTGCCCGATGGAATCAGAAATAATATGAATAGTCATATCGTTAGGGATCATAGTTAAACTCCTTTTTTATAAATAAAGTACTCCTGACCGTATTTTATCGAAAAAAGGGTCAAGTTGCGATATAATTAACAAGCTTTAAGGAGGTAGAATAATGGCTGAAATAAGAGAGGCTTTGGAAGTCTTAAAGAATGAAGGATATAAGCTGACAGATAAAAGAGAAAAGCTAATTCAAATTTTATCAAAAGAAGACCGTTATTTATCTGCTCGAGAAGTCTACGAAGAAATACTGGCGAAGTATCCGTCGATCAGCTTAGATACTATTTATCGTAATCTGCAGACATATTCAGAGTTAGGTATATTAGAAGAGACAGAATGGGACAATGAAAGAGCTTACCGCTTTCGCTGTGATATTGACGATCATCACCATCACTTTATCTGCACTAAATGCGGTAAATCAAAAGAGCTGTTAACTTGTCCGATGGAAATCTATGAAAACCAACTGCCGGGTTATAAAATAATGGAGCACCGATTTGAAATCTTCGGCTTGTGTGACGAGTGTCAGGCATAACATTGACTTGTTAAAAGATCAATAACATATAATTTAGGATTGACGTCAAAAAATGATAGTGCTACAATATTGAGGATGTGTCTTTCAAACACATTAGTTTGATAAGACGGGAGGAGGGAACGAAATGACTAAAACAGATGTAGGAAAAAATGAATCTCTAGAAGATGCTCTTCGTCGTTTCAAACGTAATGTATCAAAAACGGGTACGTTAAAAGAAGCTCGTAAGCGTGAGTTTTATGAAAAGCCAAGCGTGAAACGCAAAAAGAAATCAGAGGCTGCACGTAAACGTAAATTTTAAGTAGATGTATATCTTTAATTAAGAAATTCAAAAACGTTATTTAGGTGAACTAAATAACGTTTTTTGTTTTTTATAAAAATGAGACTAAATAAAGGTTTTTTAAGTGAGCCTGACTATAATATAAGCTGTTTTTGTGTTAAAATTTATTATGATTATAGTGTTTCATGTAAATAAAGATAAAAAAGGGGCGTTATTAAATTTGACAAGTAGCAGGGAAACATACAGACGATCCATCGATTTTGAAGATCAAGAAATGGCTATGACTTTATTTGGTGTTCAAAACAGCTTTTTAAATTTAATGGAAAGTGAAATGGATGTAGAAGTAGGAAGTCGCGGCACTCAAGTGGATATCATAGGAAAAAAAGAAGCAGTTGAGCTGATTGTGGAGATATTTTCTAATTTGGAGGCTTTAATCCAAGCCGGTATCTCTATTTCTGAATCTGATGTGGTTAATGCCATTCGAATGGGACAAGATGGTACCCTTGCCCGCTTTCAAGATATCTATCAGGTCGAAGTAGCTAAAGACTATAATAAAAAGCCCATCCGAACAAAAAATATGGGTCAGTTTAATTATGTCAATGGAGTGAAAAAGAATGATGTTGTCTTTGGGATCGGTCCCGCCGGAACAGGGAAAACTTTTTTAGCTGTAGCTATGGCAGTTGAAGCTTTAAGAAAAGCTGAGGTGAAACGTATCGTCTTGACTCGTCCAGCTGTGGAAGCTGGAGAAAGTCTGGGCTTTTTACCAGGAGATTTAAAAGAAAAAGTAGATCCTTATCTGCGGCCGTTATACGATTCTCTTTATGCCATTTTTGGAGTGGAACATACCAACCGGCTGATGGAAAGGGAAATCATTGAAGTTGCTCCTCTTGCTTACATGCGGGGGCGGACTTTAGACGATGCTTTTGTCATTTTAGATGAGGCTCAAAATACAACTATTCCTCAAATGAAAATGTTTTTAACGCGTTTAGGTTTCGGCTCAAAAATGATTGTGAACGGTGATACAACACAGATCGATTTACCAAGAGGAACCAGCAGCGGCTTGATCAATGCGCGAGACACTCTAGAAAAAGTAGAGGGTATCCGAATGGTGCGTTTCTCGGCCAGTGATGTTGTTCGTCATCCGTTAGTCTCCCGTATTATCCGAGCTTACGAAGAAGAGTAGGGAATATGATGCAGATTGAATTATATGATGAGGAGAAATTTTTAGACACTGCTCAAGAAGAATTGATTCTAAATATATTGCAGTATGCAGGCGGTGTTTTAAAAATTGAGGATCAGGCAGAGATGTCTGTGACTCTTGTTGATAACGATGAAATTCAAGCGATCAATAAAGAATACCGCAGCAAAGACAGACCGACGGATGTGATCAGTTTTGCTATTGAAGATGAATCAGATAATGATGATTATAGTTTAGACTTGAGACAATTCGGCATCCCCAGACAACTGGGGGATATTATTATTTCTTTTGATCAATTGAAAGAACAAGCTCATTCTTACGGCCATTCGCTTGAAAGAGAATTAGGTTTTTTATGTGTGCATGGATTTTTACACCTGAATGGATATGACCACCAGAATGAAGCAGATGAAAAAAGGATGTTCAGCCTGCAGGAGTCTATTTTGGAGGGGTTTGGACTTGAAAGATAAAAAAGGCCGACGCTATTATAAAAACAAAAATTTTAAGCACTCATTAAAACATGCTTGGAATGGTCTTAAAACAGCTGTCCGTGCAGAGCGTAATATGCGGACCCATATTTTATTTACTGGACTGGTAATATTAGCCGGTTCTTTTTTTCAACTCAGACAGATTGAATGGTTATGGCTCTTGTCCGCTGTATTTTTAGTTTTAATTTGTGAACTTGTGAATACGGCAATAGAAACCATCGTTGACCTGGTCGTAGGTGACAAGCTCCACCCCCTGGCCCGGGATGCTAAAGATATAGGGGCCGCTGTTGTGATTATGGCCAGTCTGTTTGCAGTGATTATTGGGATAGTTATATTTGGACCCAAGTTATGGAATACATTTTAAAGGTGAGATAATGGAAAATAAAGAAAAATTAATTGAAGCTGCCAATCAAATGCTTGAACGTGCTTATACCCCTTATTCAAAGTTTCCGGTAGGAGCTGCGCTTTTAACCAAAGACGGCAAAATATACGGCGGCTGTAACATCGAAAATGCAGCTTATCCTGTAACTATTTGTGCAGAAAGAACAGCTCTATTTAAGGCTGTTTCTGAAGGGGATTATGATTTGGCTGCACTTGTCGTAACCAGCCGTTCTCAACATGCAACATCTCCTTGTGGATCTTGCCGCCAAGTTATTTCAGAGTTCTGCTCGAGTGACATGCCGGTCCTTATGACTCATGAACGGGGTGAAATAGAAATTGAAAGAACAGTGGGGGAATTATTACCCGCTGCTTTTTCCGAAGGAGATATGTAATGACAAATACACCAGAATATAGATCAGGATTTATTTCTTTAATCGGCCGGCCCAATGTAGGTAAATCAACTCTGGTCAATGAAATCATCGGTGAGAAGATATCCATCATTTCTGATAAAGCTCAAACAACCCGCAATAGAATATCGGGTATTTATACGACACAATCAGAACAGATGGTATTTATCGATACGCCGGGGGTTCATAAGCCTAAGCACCGCTTGGGAGATTTCATGAATGACCAGGCCTTAACGACATTAAATGAAGTGGATGTTGTGCTCTTTTTAGTCAATGCAAGCCAAAAAAGAGGACCGGGAGATTCATTCATCATGGAACGTCTGGAAAAAATCAGCCAACCTGTCTTTCTAGTCATCAATCAAATCGATAAAGTGCACCCGGATGATCTGCCGGGCATTGCAGAAACTTACACTCACGATTATGATTTTGCAGAAATTATACCTATTTCAGCTGCCAATGGAAATAATATTAAGAATCTTCTTCAGACGGTTGTGGGCTATTTACCGGAAGGGCCTCAGTATTATCCAGAAGACCAGGTCACTGATCATCCGGAGTCCTTCATCATTAAAGAAATTATCAGGGAAAAAGTTTTAGAATTAACCCGTGAAGAGATCCCGCACAGCACAGCCATAGTCATAGATAATATTTTCCGCAATGACGATGATAAATTAGAAATCAGTGCAAATATTGTCATTGAAAGGCCTTCTCAAAAAGGGATCATCATCGGCAAAAAAGGCTCCATGCTTAAAGAAATCGGTAAGAGAGCCCGACGGGAATTAGAAGCTCTTTTAGGAGAGAAAATCTACCTGGACTTGTGGGTCAGAGTGAAGTCGGACTGGCGGGATAGAGACAATTATTTGACAGATTTCGGTTATAATCGAGAAGATTATTAAAAAAGGAGCGGTGAGGTGAGTCTTAAAGAAGTAAGAGGTGTTGTTTTATTTAATCGCAAACACCGAGAAAGAGATTACTTAGTAAAAATATTCACCGATCAATTTGGAAAGCTTATGTTTTTTGTCCGAGGTTCTAAAAAGAGCAGTCAGTCTTTAGAGCAGGCCATCCAGCCTTTTGCTAATGCAAAATATATAGCTGATATTCGCAATGAAGGCCTAAGCTTCTTGAGGGATACGAAGGAATTAAATTTGATGAACCATATTTATGGGGACATGTTTAAGCAGGCTTATGCGACTTATCTCACCAATCTGGCTGATGCAGCTCTTGAAGATCGAGTGGTCGATCCATCTTTAATGGTGGAATTGAAATCAGCCCTTGAAGCCATCAATGAGGGAAAAGATCCCGAAATTATTACCAATATCTATGAAATTCATATGATGAAATGGTTTGGAGTAGAGCAGGAATGGAAAGCTTGTGTGGTCTGCAGAGAAACAAAAGGAAACTTTGACTATTCGAGTCAATATAACGGGCTCCTGTGCAGCAGGCACTGGTACTTGGATGAGCGGCGCTACCATCTATCTCAGCGCACTCTATATTTTATCCGGCTCTTTTCACGAACTTCTTTCAAACAGATCGGTAATATATCTGTAGGCGATGAGACTAAAAGAGAGCTGCGTTCTTTTATTGACAGTCTTTACGAAGAGAATGTCGGCCTTCATTTAAAGAGCAAGTCTTTTATCGATCATATGTATGACTTTGAAAAGTTGCATGTCGACTGGTCCAAAAGAAAGAAGGGTACCGATTAAAGGGGTCTCTTTCAGTAGACAGGGCTTAGCTTAAGTTGACTTCTCTATAAAAATTTGCTAATTTTAATTAAAATAATGACAATGACAAAGAAGAATAAAAGTTCATTCATCCAAGAGAGCCCTGCCTGGTGTGAAGGGGTATGAAAACTTTTAGTGGCGCTTTCGAGTCATGAAAAATGAGATTAAGTATTCAATTAGGGTGGAACCGCGTGTCAAACGCCCCTATACCAATCTGGTATAGGGGTGTTTATTTTTTTAGGAGGAGGATTATATGTCTGAGAAAAAAATGAATTTACAAGATATGATATTTAAATTAGAAAAATACTGGGCAGATGAGGGGTGTCTAGTTCTGCAAGCTTACGATACTGAAAAAGGTGCAGGAACGATGAGTCCTTATACTTTCTTACGGTCTCTAGGTCCCGAACCATGGAATGCCGTTTATGTAGAGCCTTCCCGCCGGCCGGATGACGGGCGGTATGGAGAAAATCCCAACAGACTTTACCAGCATCACCAGCTGCAGGTGGTCATGAAGCCATCGCCAAAAAATATACAAGAACTCTATTTAAACAGCTTAAAAGTGATCGGTATTGATCCGCTGCAGCATGATATCCGTTTTGTGGAAGATAACTGGGAGAACCCCTCTTTAGGTTGTGCAGGTCTGGGCTGGGAAGTGTGGCTGGACGGTATGGAAGTGACCCAGTTTACTTATTTCCAGCAGGTAGGATCCATGCAGGTCGATGCGGTCACAGCAGAATTGACCTATGGAATCGAACGTCTGGCAAGCTATATTCAAGAGGTGGATTCGGTCTATGATTTAGAGTGGGTGGACGGCGTTGCTTATGGTGAAATATTTAAGCAGCCCGAGTATGAACACTCTGTCTATACCTTTGATGAAAGTAATGTAGAAACTTTATTTGACAGTTTTAAAAAGTTTGAAGCGGAAGCTTTAAGATGTATTGAGCTGGGTCTTGTCCACCCCGGTTATGACTATGTCTTGAAATGCAGCCATACTTTCAATTTACTGGATGCCCGTGGAGCTGTTTCTGTGACAGATCGGGCGGGATATCTAGCGGGTATCCGTCACATGGCTCAAAAAGTAGCCCGTGCCTTTGTAGATGAAAGAGAAAAATTAGGGTTCCCATTATTGGACGAAGATTTGCTGGAGGAGGCCGAATAGAATGACCCATCAATTATTATTAGAAATTGGACTGGAAGAAATTCCTGCTCGTTTTATTATTCAAAGTGAAGAACAATTAGAAAGGCGTGTATCAGATTTCCTGGAGGAGCAGCGCTTAAACTTTAAGTCTATTCAACGCTTTTCAACGCCCCGTCGCTTAACTGTTATCGTCAATGACTTGTCCGAGAAACAAGAAGATCTCAGCGAAGAAGTCCGTGGACCGGCTAAAAGGATCGCTCAAGATGAGGAAGGCAGCTGGACTAAGGCAGCCGAAGGTTTTGCCAGAGGTCAGGGTAAGACAGCTGAAGATATTTTCTTTGTCGAAGAAAAAGGCGAGGAATATGCTTATATTCAAAAAGATACACCTGGAAAATCTGCCCAAGAAGTCCTGCAGGGCTTGGACAAGATAGTAGAGAGTATGACTTTCCCGGTCAGTATGCGCTGGGCTAGAAATGACTTTGAATATATTCGCCCCATTCATTGGATAGCAGCCGTCTTAGATGACGAGGTTATTCCTTTCCAAGTACTGGATACTTCAAGTGGAAATACAGTCGCCGGTCACCGATTCCTGGGCGCAGATGTTCTTGTTGACCATGTGGATCATTATGAAGAGCTGCTGGAGCAGCAGTTTGTCATCGCCGATCGAAATAAAAGACAGGCCATGATAAAAGAACAGCTGGAAGAACTGGAAGAAGCAGAAGGTTTTACCATCGACCGCAATCAGGAGCTGCTCGATGAAGTGACAGACCTGGTAGAGTATCCAACGGCTTTTTATGGTCATTTCAAAAAGGAATATCTCACGCTTCCTGTTGAAATTTTGGTTACTTCTATGCGTGACCACCAAAGATACTTCTCTGTGTCAGATGAAGACGGCAGCTTGAAAGAGATCTTTGTCAGTGTGAGAAATGGTAATGAGGATTATATCGAAAATGTAGCACAGGGGAATGAGAAAGTGATTTCTGCCCGTTTAGATGATGCCATGTTCTTCTATGAAGAAGATAAAAAAGTATTGATCGAAGACTTTAATGAAAAGTTAAAAAATGTGAGTTTCTATCACAGTCTGGGATCGATGGCTGATAAAGTTGAGCGGATTCGTGTGATTGGAAAAATTATCGGCCAAAAAGTAGGTTTGAGTGAACAGGAATTAGAGGATTTTGATCGTGCAGCTGAATTATCTAAGTTTGATCTATCCAGCTTGATGGTCAATGAGTTTACTGAACTGCAGGGAGTTATGGGATCCTATTATGCAGAACATGGAGGCGAACGCCCGGCTGTCGTACAGGCGATTCGTGAACAATACATGCCTACGACAAGTGAAGGAGAACTGCCCCGGTCTAATCCTGGTGCTGTCCTGGCTCTGGCAGATAAATTGGACAGTGTCATCATGTTCTATGCTGCGGGTCAAATCCCTACAGGCTCTAATGATCCCTTTGCTCTGCGACGTCAAGCTTACGGCAGCTTGAGAATTTTATTAGACAAAGAGTGGAACATCTACATGATTGAGCTGATCGATGAGATTATAGCCAGCATTTCTTACCCGGATCAAGAAATTAAAGAAAACCTCTATGAACAGCGTCAAGCGATTCTGACTTTCTTAAAAAATAGAATCCGCCAGCACTTAGAGGCAGGTGCAACCAAATCAGACATTATTGAGGCCATCTTAGCCTCCAGCCAAGATAATATGCGTAATCTGATCAATAATGCCAATGTCTTAAAGCAGCATCAAAATGAAGAATCCTATAAGGAATTGATGGAATCCCTGTCCCGAGTGGTCAATCTCAGAGAAAAAGCCATCGAAAGTTTACCGGAAGGCTATGAATTAGATCCGGCTGTTTTTGAAACAGAGTCAGAGAAAAAGCTTTATGAAGAAATCAGCTATCTTCTTGAAAACTATGATAAAACCACCAGTTCCACAACCCTCTATCAAGAGTTTTTAGATATGGCAGATACTATTTCCGATTTCTTTGATGACAATATGGTCATGACCGAAGATGACATCAAACGCAACAACCGTCTCTTAATGATTCTGGAGTTATCCACTATTATTATTTCTTTTGCCTATGTCACTAAATTAATTAGAAAATAAAGATCAAAGGGATTGAATAACTCTCTCATAAAGGTTATAATAGAGAGTGCTAAAGTATACAATTGAGCCGCATAGTCTATGCGGCCTTCTTTTATTCTTTCGCTTTTTGGAGTCAGGGGGTAGCTATGTGGATTCCGGATGAGACCATTGATATAATTAGAAGTCAATCCAATATAGTCGAAATCATATCGGAATATGTCCAGTTAAAGAAGCAGGGTCAAAATTATTTTGCTTCTTGTCCTTTCCATGAAGACCGCTCTCCTTCTTTTTCCGTGCAGGAAGAAAAAATGTTCTATCATTGTTTTTCCTGTAAAAGAGGAGGCAATGTCTTTAATTTCATTCAAGAAATTGAAGGAATAACCTTCCCTGAAGCTGTGATCAAAGTAGCAGAACTGTCAGGTGTGGTATTAGATGACGCGATCTTAAGCCAGGTCCAGTCTCAAAAGCCTAAAAAAGATAGTTTGCAAGCTCAGTTGATTCGGATTTATGAAGAAGCAAATCGTTTCTATCATCAAGTGTTAACTCAAACACAAACAGGGGAAAAAGCTCTCGCCTATCTCCATGAACGTCAATTGACAGATGAGACGATTGAAGAGTTTCAACTCGGCTATTCACCCTCTCAAAGAGGGGCTCTGGTAGATTATCTTAAAGGCAAACTCGAGGATATCAGCTATGATGTACTTGTGCAGTCCGCTCTTTTTATAGAAACTCAGGAAAAAGAGCTGCTCGATCGTTTTTCTAATCGAATCATCTTTCCTATCACGAATCACCAATCAGAAACCATCGCCTTTTCAGGCCGTCATGTAGATTTAGAAGATGATGATGTATGGATTGAAAGCAGCGGACATCCGCCTGCCAAGTATGTCAATAGTCCAGATACACCCATCTTTAACAAGTCCGATACTTTATATAACTATGCCAAAGCCAGAGCTCAAGTCAGGCGTCAGGAAGAGATTTATCTTTTTGAAGGTTACATGGATGTTATCGCCGCATGGCAGGCCGGCTTACCTAACGGAGTAGCTTCCATGGGAACGAGTTTAACCGCGTCTCAGATCAGGCAGATTGAAAAATTGACTGATAAAATTATTATTGCCTACGATGGAGATTCGGCCGGGCTGCAAGCCAGCGATCGAGCTTTGGATTTATTATCTAAGGAGTATTTCGATTTAGAGCTTGTTCTTTTTCCAGATAAAAGTGATCCTGATGATTATATTCAAAAAAGAGGAAGTGAGAGCTTTTTAGACCTGATGCACCATGGTCGACTGACTCCCACAGGCTTCTATCTACAGTATTACCGCCAAAATAGAAATTTGAATAATGAGTCAGAATTATTAGAATATATTGATCAAGTGTTAAAAGAAATGGTTCATGTGGCATCGGCTGTTGAACGTGAAGTCTATTTGAAGCAGCTTGCTGACGAGTTTGATTTAACAATAGATTCCCTCAAAGATCAATTGAGCCAAATCATCAGTCAGCACCGGCATCAGAAAATCCAAGAAAAATATGCAGACAAAAACACAAGCAGCAGCTTGACACAGACACCGACAGAGACCTACTACGAGCTGCCGGGCAGAGGCGAGAAAGCAGAAAATATCATTCTCCACCGCCTCTTTTCCTATCCGGAAGAAGTGTATCGGATGCTGGAATATGCAGAAGACTTTCATTTTTACAGTGACTCGGCTCAAGTCCTAGCTCTGCTCTTTCAAGAATTTATGAATAGGTCTGACTCTCTTTCAACAAGTAAATTTATTGATTTTTTACAGGAAAAAAACTTAAAAGAAAGAGTCGCCCAGATTGAGATGATGACTTTATCTGATGAATTGAATGAAGATGAAATCTTGGAATGTATCCATTATATTCAAAGCAGCAATCTGCATGAGCAGTTGGAAAATGCTAAGACAGGAATGGAAAAAGCCTCTCAGCAAGGTGATATAAAAAAGCAGGAAGAGTATTTAATAAAAATTGTAGAACTTACAAGACAAATTGATTAGCATCACTCTCGTCCGTAAAGATTCAAAACTAGGGGGTAATAGTTATGGCGAACACAGAAACTAAAAAATTAAATCAAGCGATCACAGACCTTATTGATGAAAAGAAAGTACTCCATATTACAGTTGTCGATTATACAGAACTAACTGAAAAGATAGCTATTCCATATAAGTTAGATAAAGATGAAATAGAAGAACTCATCCAGCAATTTGAAGACCAGGGCTTAGGTATTGTCGATGAAGACGGTGACCCTATGCACTTACAGGTAGAAAAAGAAGAAGTCATGGTAGACGAAATTATGGGTGAAAATGACCTGGCACCTAAAGGGGTTAAGATTAACGACCCTGTTCGTATGTACCTCAAAGAAATTGGACGTGTCGACCTTTTAACAGCTGATGAAGAAGTTCAGCTGGCCAAAAGGATTGAAGCAGGAGATAAAGATGATGGGGACGCTGAAGATGCTGCAGCTGCTCGCGATGAATTAGCAGAAGCTAACCTGCGTCTGGTGGTGTCTATCGCCAAGCGTTATGTCGGTCGGGGCATGTCTTTCCTGGACTTAATCCAGGAAGGAAACATGGGACTGATGAAAGCTGTTAACAAGTTTGATTATACGAAAGGATTTAAGTTCTCTACCTATGCGACTTGGTGGATCCGTCAGGCGATCACACGTGCTATCGCTGACCAGGCTCGTACTATCAGAATCCCAGTTCATATGGTTGAAACCATCAATAAATTAAGTCGTATTCAACGTAATTTAGTGAAAGAATTAGGACGCGACCCTGCTCCGGAGGAAATCGGTGCTGAAATGGACCTGCCGACCGAAAAAGTGCGCGAGATTCTCAAGATTTCACAAGATCCTGTTTCTTTAGAAACACCTATCGGAGAGGAAAATGACTCTCATTTAGGAGACTTTATCGAAGATGATGAAGCCATCAGTCCAGAAGAGAACACATCTGGTGAATTACTGAAGGAAGAGTTGCGTGATGTTTTAGATACGCTGACAGATCGTGAAGAGAATGTCTTAAGACTGCGTTTTGGTCTTGATGATGGCCGCCAGCGTACTTTAGAAGATGTCGGTAAAGTGTTTGGTGTAACGCGTGAGAGAATCCGTCAGATTGAGGCCAAGGCCCTTCGCAAACTGCGTCATCCCAGCCGGTCCAAACAATTAAAAGACTTTTTAGAATAAAATGCTTTGAAAGACTAGTTATTTTACTTAAGGTTTGATATAATGCCAAATGGAACTGTTTACTCAAGAGACTTATTTTGAAGGTAAATAGAAATTAACTTATTTGTTTAAAAGGGTGAAAAAATATGAAATTAAATGCACAAATGCGCACA
Source organism: Atopococcus tabaci (assembly GCA_030535975.1). Lineage (GTDB taxonomy): Bacteria > Bacillota > Bacilli > Lactobacillales > Carnobacteriaceae_A > JAUNQW01. Next base: position 98,248 of record JAUNQW010000001.1, read on the forward strand.
GAAACAGGTACTCGCGCATCTAAAAAGGTACGTCGTGAAGGATCAATCCCTGCTGCTGTTTATGGCAGCTCAGTGGATACTTTCTCTGTTGTCTTTAACCGTCGTGAATTTGAAGATGTTTTGCGCGAAGTTGGAGCGAACGGGGTATTCACACTGGATGTTGAAGGTGATGAAGAATACCAAGTTTTCGTAAAAGAGCAAGTGAACGCTGCGCTTAAAGATGAGATTTATCATGCAGACTTACAAGCCTTCCTTAAAGGTGAAAAAGTTATCATGGATATTCCAGTTTACCTTGAAGGTGATGCGGAATTAGAAGAAGCTGTTGCCAACCAGTCCTTAACTGAGATTCAAATCGAGGTTGCTCCTGCATCAGCTCCATCAGAATACTATGTCGATGTTTCTGATTTAGAAATCGGTGACTCATTGACAGTTGCTGACTTGGAACTTGAAGGCGATATCGAAATCATTACTGAATTAGATACGACAGTTGTATCCATTTCTGCTCCTGAAGAAATTATCGAGGTAGAACCTGGTGAAGAAGCAGCGGATATGCCTGAACCAGAACTTATCGGTGCATCTGATGATGACGAAGAAGACGAAGAAGAAGAGTAAACCAAAAGTCAATCCAGACCAGCCAAATTTACTATTTGGCTGGTTTTTTTATATCGTTTAAAAGGAGGTAAATATGATAAAATTATCAAAACGCCTGAAAGAGATTGCAGATTTTATTCCCCCGGCTTCTCGACTGGCAGATATTGGATCTGATCATGCCTATCTTCCCATTTATCTGATCCAACAAGAGAAAATTGATTTTGCTGTAGCTGGAGAGGTGGCTGCAGGTCCTTTACAACATGCACAAGAAGAAGTTACTGATCGGAACTTAGAAGATCGCATTCATGTTCGTTTAGGAAACGGATTAGATGTTCTCGAAAAAGACGATGCCGTTGACCATGTGGTGATTGCCGGTATGGGAGGTCTTTTAATAGCTTTGATTCTCGAACAAGGGCTCCTGAATCACAAAGTATCTGACGGTCAATCTTTTGTCTTGCAGCCAAACAATGAAGAGGTTCATCTCAGGCGTTTTCTTTTAGAAAATCATTTTGAGATCACCCAAGAGAGTATCTTATCTGAAAATAAACACTTTTATGAAATCATTGTAGCCAAATACCAAGCCGGGCAGGAAGCAGAAGCATGGTCAGAGGAAGATTTACTCTTCGGTCGTTTTGTTGAGGCAGCTGATCCTCAGATATTCAAGGAGAAATGGCAGAATGAAAAAAGAAAAACAAAAAATATCATCGCCTCCCTGCAATATTCTAAAGCAAATAATGACAAGACGCTGACTGATTTTCAGCATAAAATAAATCTAATAGAGGAGAGATTACATGACGAAGATACAAGTTAAAGATTTAGTTAACCGCTTTGAACGCTATGCTCCTAGAAACTTAGCTCATGAAAAAGATCCGATAGGCTTGCATTTTGGAAGTTTGGATCAAACCATCGAGAAAGTGCTGGTCACTTTAGATGTACGTCCGGAGACTGTTCAGGAAGCCATTGACCAGTCCTGTGACTTTATTTTTGCCCATCATCCTCCTATCTTTCAGCCTGTTGCTTCTTTCGACTTAAACATTCCACAAAATCAAATGTATGCCCGGCTCATTAAAAATGACATCGCCGTCTATGCTGCCCATACTAATTTAGATGCGGCTGAAAACGGCATGAATGACTGGTTAGCTGCAGCTTTAGACTTGGAGAACCCTGAAATTATGCAAGTCACCCAAACGATAGATGGTAAAGACTATGGTTACGGCAGAGTGGGCAATCTGAGAGAAGCCGTCTCTTTCGACTCTTTCTTAGAAGAAGTTAAATCTACTTTTGCCGTCGAAGCTGTGCGCTATGTGGGTGAGGATACCGGGCGAAATATCGGCCGAGTGGCTGTCATGGGAGGCTCCGGAGGCAGTTACTTTTCAAGTGCCCTGGAAAAGGAAGCGGATGTTTTTATTACAGGTGACTTATCCTATCATGTGGCTCATGACATTCAAGCATCCGGCATGTATGCCATAGATCCAGGCCACCACATTGAAAGTGTTTGTATTCAGCATTTGACAGCCTTATTCAAGGAGTGGGCCAAAGAGGAAAACTGGGATATTGAGATAAGGGCGTCTGACCTCAATACAGACCCTTTCCAGTTCATTTAAGGGAAAGCGAACGCCTTCCCATTTTATTATAATTCTTATGAAAGAGGACTGCTTATGACGATTCAAGAGATGATACTCAAGTTTGATTTATGTGATTTATTTTATGATAATGAATATGGACTTGAAAAAGAGGGCCTTCGCGTGCTCGAAAAGAATGATTATGTAACTATGACGGATCATCCCTCCAGCTTAGGAGATCCGCTGTCCCATCCCTATATCCAGACGGATTATGGTGAAGCCCAGCCCGAATTGATCACACCGCCTTTTTCTACGCTCTTCCAATCCTTGGATTTTTTAAAGCTGGCAGCTTCTGTTCTATACGATGGGATGAATGAAGATGAGTACTTGTGGCCCTTCAGCATTCCGCCGCATCTGCCGGCTGATTCAGCTATCCGTATTTCAGAAAGTACTTCCTCTGAAGTGAAAGAATACCGCGAATATACAGGAGAGAAATATGGCAGGAGCCGCCAGTTGATGTGCGGCTTTCATATTAACTGTTCCCTGAACTCTGAATTTATCCTGGCTCTCTATGAAAAACAGGAGAATATAGATAATCTTAAAAGTTTTCAAAACTATCTCTATATGAAACTCAGTCAGAATTTTTTAAGATACCAGTGGATTTTGATTTATTTGTTTGGAGCGACTCCTCTGGCCGGTCAAGATTTTATCGAGCAAAACAAAATGATAGAGAATAAGGCTGTTCAATTTCCTATCCGCAGTATTCGTAATTCTTCTTATGGTTATTTTAATGGGACAGATGTCAAAGTCCGCTATGACCAACTGGAAAATTATATCTTTGATATTGAAGAAAATGTTCAGCTCAAACGTCTGAGGGAAGAAAGAGAATACTATGGAGATGTTCGTCTCAAGGGCGGCTACGGAAAGCAGCTGCGTGAGCTGCTCCAATCAGGAATTTCTTATCTGGAGTTCCGCTCCATGGACTTGAATCCTTATTCTCCGACAGGATTAGAGAAAGAACAGGTTCAGTTTATCCATATTTTTCTCATGTATTTACTTTGGATAGAAGAAACACATGCCATTGAAGTGGTTGACGAGGGGATGAAGCGGACCCTTGTGACAGCTGAAGAACATCCCCACGCAGAGTCGCAATTTGCGGAAGACGGCATCGCTTTCATAGAGGGTATGATTGATATGCTGGAACAGATAGGTAAAAAAGAGGACCTGGAGGCGGTTAAAAATTACCAAAAGGCCTTTAATGATCCTCATCTGACAGTCGCTGGCCGGCTGTTGGATGATTTAGCAGGTCCCGACTCTTTTATTGAACTTGGGCATCGCTGGGGGCAGGGCTATAAAAAGGAATTCCTTTCAAGGCCTTTGAATCTGTCATCTTTTGGAGAATTTCCTCAAGAGAAAGAAGAAGAGGTCTTTGAAATGATAAGAAAAGGCGTCAGCTGGGAAAAGCTGAGTCTCTATTTCGAATAATAAAAAGTCTGAACAAAGAAATCTTGTTCAGACTTTTCTTCTTAAAAGAGGAGAGATGAGTCACTGGATAAGAGCTGTTAGTTTTATGGTATATTTAAAAGGATAAATGGACGGATTGAAGGAGGAAAGTGGATGGCATTACAATTTATACTCGGTCGCTCCTATGCGGACAAAGAAGAAGTCATCATAGAGGATATAGCAGATTTGCTCCACCAGGAGGAAGAGGTCGATATTTACTATCTTGTACCCGACCATATGAAATTTGAATCGGAACTTAATGTGCTTCAAAAACTGCACCAGCACCCCCACTTTAAAGAGCAGGACTACTTTGGTATGATTCGGCTCCAGGTCTTGAGTTTCAGCCGGCTGGCCTGGTACTTGCTTCAAGACCAGCCGATCTTTAACCAGGTCCAGCTGACAGATTCAGGACTGTCCATGCTCATTCAAAAACTTTTAATAGAGCATCAGGATGAATTGAAAATATATAAAGGGGAAATCTACCAGCAGGGTTTTATTCATAAACTACGAGACTTGTTTAGAGAATTTCGTCAAGGTCAGTTGATTCAGGAAGACTTGGAAGTGATCATTGATTCCCTGCCGGCTGAAGACGGCCAGTCCCAGACTTTCTCTCAAAAACTGAAAGAAATCAGCTTTATTTATGACAAATACAATGAAGTCTTACTGGATAAATATGTCGAGAAAGAGGATGTGCTGGACGCCTTGAAAAACTATTTTATCCAGGCACAAGAAGCAGAGGCTTATATATATATTAATCACTTCAACCAGTTTACTGCTCAGGAACAAGATCTAATTTTAACTTTTATTGAACATTCCAAGCAGACCACAGTCGGACTGACCCTGGATCGGTCCTATGCCTCAGAGCAGCCGGATGATCAAAATGTCTTCTACCTTCCCGGTCGGACCTATCATAAATTATATCAAGCCTGCAGGCAGCGGGGGCTGCAAGTCCGGCATGACCGCTACCTTGCTCAGGAAAAAATACCAGCCTTTGATGCAGTGGAAGAAGTGATGAGCCTTTCCCAGGTGGACCTCCTCAAAGACAAACAGAAACGCCCCCCATGCCGAAATATAGAGCTGTGGAAGGCGGACATGCGGCAGGCAGAAGTTCTGCATACAGCGACGCGTATCAGACAGTTAGTGCATCAGGAAGGTTACCGTTACCAGGACATCTTGATCATGAGTCGAAATATCGAGGACTATCAAACCATTATCGATGCTTTTTTCGTGCGTAATGATATTCCTTTATTTATCGACCATGCGGACCAGATGATCCATCATCCTTTTGCGCAGTTCCTCCAGCTCTTACTCGACATCTACCGCTACAGGTGGCAGAGAAATGATGTACTTAACCTATTGAAGACAGAACTCTTCCTGCCTATTTCAGAAGAGGGTCTGCCGAGAAAAGATGAAGACCGTAAAACTTATATTAACGACTTGTCCAAAGTATTCCGTGAACAGGTCGATCTTCTGGAGAATTATATCCTGCAGTACGGCATCCAGCCTTATGAGTGGCCGAAGGACTGGACCTATGTCGAGATTGATGATGATCTGGACAGGCAGGAAAGAGTAAATGAGATTCGAAGCTTTTTAGTCGAGAACCTGCAAGTTTTATACGGCAGGCTGGATAAGGCCCGGACGAATGAAGAAGCCAGTCGTTACATTTACCAGTTTATCGAAACTAACCATATCCGCGAAGTACTTCTGGCCTGGAGAGATATGGAGTTGGAAAGCGGCCATTTAGAAAAAGCACGTGAATATGAACAGATATGGACGACTTTTATCAATTTATTAGATGAATTTGTCGAAATATTAGGGCAGGAAGAATGGTCCATCGATCTTTTCTACCAGGTCTTGACGACAGGATTGGAACAGACCACTTACAGTAATGTTCCCCCGGCCATTGATCAGGTGATCTTTACCCAGCTGACCAGTCAGCCGCCGAGAAAGACAAAGATCGTCTTTATTTTAGGCTTGGATGATGATGCACTTCCTCTTCAAATTACTAATGACAGTCTCCTGTCTGACGAAGACCGTCAAGTCATTGATAATATGACTTCTGAAGAGGTTTACTTAAGCGGGATGTCATCAAGAAAATATGCTGAAGAGGCTTATATAGCCTATCGGTCCTTTACTCAGGCTGAAGAAAAACTTTATCTTTCTTATACCTGCCTGAATGAGGAAAACCATCAGATTCATGCCTCACCTTTTTACACACGGCTGGAAGAAGTCTTTCAAATAGAAACACAGACCAAAAGTTATGAAGCAGGAAGCAGCCTCAGTCAGGGGAATATCCAAGCCTTAGATTTTATCGGTTCTAAAACAGAAACTTTCGGTCAGGTCTTATCTGTTTTAAGAGAAGCAGTGACGACTCGCCGCAAGCCGCCGGTCATCTGGCTGAATCTCTATCAGTACTTTATTCAAGACAGGGACTCTAAATTTAAGGAATTGACTGAAAGCCTGGATTATCAAAATATTCCCGTTGACTTGTCTTCGGAAATCGCTGAAGACTTATATGGTAAAAACCTGCATCTGTCTGTTTCACAGTTAGAAACCTATTATCTGGATCCTTACAGCCACTTTTTACAACACGGCCTGAGACTGCGGGAGCGCAAAGTCATGGACTTGACGGCCCTGGAAACAGGCGAGTTTTTCCATGAAAGTTTGGAGCTTGTTGTCGATAAATTAAAGAAGGAAAAACAGACCATCCAGGATTTTTCAAGCAGTGAATTAGAAGCTCTGGTCGATGAAATTCATCAAGAGATGCTGGCCCAGACCAAATATTCTATCTTTTCAAAATCTGGCCGGATGAACTTCATGTTTTATCAGCTCCGTCAAACCATCGAACGTATGGTATGGGCGATGAAAGAGCAGTCCGGCTACAGTGATTTTAAGCCTGCAGCTACTGAAGTGACTTTTGGCCGCATGGGAACTGATCCCTCGCTGGAAACCCTGTCCTATCCTTTAGATAATGGAGGCAAAATTTCTATTCGTGGAAAAGTCGACCGGGTCGATGAGTGGGAAATCAATGATAATAAATACTTTAATATTATCGACTACAAATCGAGTGATCACAGGATCAATTTTAAGGATATTTACCACGGTCTGGCCATCCAGCTGATGACCTACTTTAAGGTTATCCTGCATGCTATGGAGGCCAGGTATGGCGAGCGTGCCAAACCGGCCGGCGCTTTTTACTCGCATGTCCATAATACTTTTTTGACAATAGATGAGCCTTTAGGAGCAAGTAAGATTCAAGAGAAAAGACTCAGGACGCATCGTCTGGAAGGTTTCTTTGTCAAAGATGAACCGCTCTTTGAAGCTTTGGCTGAACGCTTGGAGCCTAGAGAAGAGTCATTGGCCTTTAAGATGGCTAAAAAGGCAGGTGGAGATCTGGGTAAGTTTAAGTCTCTCGATCAAGAGGACCTGCAAATTGTATTTGATTATATCGATTATTTGATTAAAAAAGCAGGGAATGAGATTTTACAAGGGAAGGTTGATTTAAGACCTTATGATAAAAAGGATTTTATCCCATCAGTCAAAGGGCCTTTCCGGGCGGTTTCACAATTTGATGCGATGCTGCCGGAAAATAATTATTTCCTCTTACCCGATAAAGACATTCAAGATATGAAAAGATTATTAGAGAAAGAGAGGAAAAGAGATGAATAAGATTCCAGAGAAACCTCAAGGTGTTATGTTTACTGATGAGCAGTGGCAGGCTATTCATTCGACTGGTAACAATTTACTGCTTTCAGCATCTGCCGGATCAGGAAAAACGCGGGTCCTGGTCGAGCGGGTCCTGGCCAAGGTAAAAGCAGGCGAGGATATCGATCGTCTCTTAATCGTGACCTTCACCCGGGCAGCAGCCAAAGAGATGAAGGACCGCATTCGTGAAGAATTTCAACAGCAGATCAATCAAACGGACGACAAGGCCCAGCAGGCTCATCTGGTCCGCCAGCTTTCACTCCTGCCCGGGGCCTATATATCGACGATTCACTCTTTCTGTAGTGAAGTCGTCCGTCGCTTCTATTATTTGATTGATTTTGATCCGGTCTTTTCGATGCTGACCAATGAAACGGAACTGGCGATCCTTCAAGATGATATCTGGGCTGACTTGAGAGAAAGTTATTTCAGCGGGGAACAGGCAGAAGATTTCACACGTTTATCTACCGTCTTCTCATCTGATCGTAAGGACGAAGGGTTAACTGAGCTGGTTCAAAAAGTCTATAGACAGTCGCAGGCCCAGCCCGATCCGAAACAATGGCTGGACCGGCTGGATACTTTATTTGAAGTTAGCTCCGGTGATTTTTACGTGCAGCCTCTCTGGCGCGACCTGCTCCAGCCTCAAATGATAGAAATTTTGGAAAACAACTTATTTATTTTATCCAATGCTCTGGAAAAACTTCAGACTTATCCCGATCTGGAAAAGAATATTGAGATAGTTGAATATGACAAGAATATGACCGGGCAGATCTTGGAGTCGGTAAAAAATGATGAGTTTTCCAAAGCCCGGGCGACAGCTTTATCATGGAAAGAAGGAAGTAAAGACTGGAGCAGGGTCAGAAAGGGCATCAGTGAAGAAGCCTTAGACTTTCAAAAGGAAGTCAAGCCTTTACGGGATGCAGCCAAAGATTCATTAAATAAAGATTTACTTCAACACTATTTCATCTTTCCCTTGGATGAACAACTCTCCATGGCGGGTGAGATGAAAGATTATATTCAAACCTTAAAGACAGTGGTAGGCGATTATACAGAAGCGTATCAAGCGTATAAAAGCAGACATAAGTTATTAGATTTTAATGACTTGGAACACTTTACCTATCAAATTTTAACTCAGACAAATGAAGATGGGAATCGTGAAGCAAGGGATTACTACCGCCAGTGTTTTTCAGAAATTTTAATTGACGAATACCAAGATACCAATATTCTGCAGGAAAAAATATTAGAAACTATTGCAGCCCCGGAAAATCAGCCGGGTAATCGCTTCATGGTAGGGGATGTTAAACAGTCCATTTATCGCTTCCGCATGGCTGAACCTGATTTGTTTATGCAGAAATACGATGAATATGCCCATCAGGAAGCTGGACAGCGGATCATCTTACAGGAAAACTTCCGTTCGCGCAGTGATGTGGTGGACTTTGTCAATCTGATTTTTATGCAGATCATGGACCGGCGGGTAGGAGAGATGGCCTATGATGAACAGGCCGAGCTGGTGACCGGTTACCAGGATTTTCCGGACTCTGACAGTTTTCACACTGAAATTTTAATTTATACGCAGGAGAGTGATGAAGAGGCATCTTTAGAAGAAGATAAACTTCAATACTATTTATCAGATGTGAGAAAAGCAGAAATCCTGCTGGCGGCCCAGAAGATCAAAGATTTAGTCGCCGGGGGTTTTGAAATCTATGATAAGAAGCTGAAAAGTAATCGCCCGATTTCTTACCGGGATATCGTTCTTTTGACGCGGAAGAAAGCTTCTAACTTCGACATTCAGTCTATCTTTGCCGAGTATGGAATCGAGACCATCATTCCAAAGACAGAGAATTACTTTCAAACAACTGAAGTTTCTATCATGATGTCTGTGTTAAATATCATCGACAATCCCAGACAGGATATTGCTTTGGCAGCTGTCCTCCGGTCGCCTGTCCTTCATTTGGATGAAAATGATTTAGCACAGATTCGTATCCATAATCAAACGAGCGACTATTATGGCGCCTTTATGAGTTTTGTTCATTCACAGGCTGCTCAAGTCGCTGATCCCGGCCTCCATGAAAAGCTGGTCTCTTTTAATGAGCAGCTCAATCGATGGCGGGAAGCTTCTAAGCGTCTGTCTATTTCTGAACTTATCTGGAAAATTTACAATGAGTCGGGCTTTATGGATTATGCAGGCGGTATGCCCAATGGTAAACAGAGAAAGGCCAATTTACATGCTCTTTATAAGCATGCCTTGGATTTCGAAGAGATGAACCAGATGGGGCTCTATTCCTTTATTCGTTTTATTGAGCGCATGCAGGAGCGTGATGATGATTTATCCGAGCCCCTGGCTTTAGCTGATGATCAAGAAGCGGTTCAAGTGATGACGGTGCATAATAGTAAAGGATTAGAGTTCCCGGTAGTTATCTTACTGGGTTTGTCCGGACAGATTAACCGGCAGGACTATACCAAGGATGTCATCATCGATAAAAACTATGGACTGGCCAGCAAATACATTAATCCAGTTCAAAGAATAAAAGCCGATACTCTCCAATCGGCAGCCTTGGAGAGCGAGATTAAAAGGCGCTCCTATTCTGAAGAGATGCGGGTTCTCTATGTGGCATTCACTCGGGCGGAGCAGAAGTTAATCCTCATCGGCAATACCGATAAAAAAGACAGTCTCATCAAGAGATGGAGTGAGGTCGAAGGTTTGGATGATGTGGTCTTACCAGAAGATGCTCGGTTAAAGTCGAGCAATGTGATGGATTGGATAGGTAAAGCTGTCTACCGCCATCATGACTTTGAAGGCGATGCAGCTGTCCCTCACAGGAAGTCAAGCCTGTATAATCATCCTGCTCGCTTCCAGCTGGAATTTATCTCCCAGACTGATCTGCTGTCCAAGCTTCTGGAAGAGACAGAAGCGGATCTGCCGCTTGACTGGTATAAAGAAGTCAAGAGTGGAAAAGGAATAGAAAAAGACCCCAGAGTTGATCTTGCCGTAGGTCTGATGACGGCCCAATACGAGTATCCTTTAGCCGCACAAACGACCAGCTATCAGTCTGTTTCGGAGATCAAGCGGGTCTTTGAAGACCCTGATATGAAGGACCTGCTGCAGCTGGATGCCTCCGAGCCTCTCGGTCAAAACCGTTATGTCATCGATGAATTGGAGCGGCCGCAATTTATAGCCGAGAGCACGGCAGCCAGCCCGGCAGAGATCGGGATGGCTACCCATTTGCTGCTGCAGAGTTTGAACTTCAGCCAAAAAGCCACACGTTCCGATGTCCAGGCTGTGATCAGCCGCTTGATTGAAGAAAGAAGATTGAACCGTCAGGTCGCTGAACGCATACGGATAGATTCGATCATGAACTTTTTAGAAACAGAACTGGCCGACCGTATGATCAGACACTCTGACAGCTTGGAAAGGGAAGTATCCTTTTCCTTAAAATTACCTGCTGATCAAATATTTTCTAATATCAATGCGGGTGAAGATATCCTGGTTCACGGTATTGCGGATGGTTATTTTGAAGAGGATGGAGAGTTGGTACTTTTTGACTATAAGACCGATGCCATTCAAAGATTCGGCGACCGCGGCATAGAAATCATGCTGGAGAAATATCAAGGACAGGTGAATCTTTACGACCTGGCCTTAGAAAATATTTTAGGTAAAAAAGTCAAAGAATCCTATCTTGTTTTATTGGACACCAATCAAATCGTGCAGGTGAATCAGCAAGAATAAAGACAAAAGAAAGAGTCTGGGCATGCGATGGAGAGCTTCCATCCACATGTCCAGACTCTTTTTATTTTTATTCGTTTTCTTGAGATTCGCTGCTTTCAGACTCCTCGGAATCTGCTGTCTCTTTTTCTTCATCATTACTCTCAGGCGCATAATCGACCCCGGTCGTATATTGATTGGATGCATCCCACAATAAGAACTCATGGATATCATTATCACTTAAAGCTCTGACCTGGTCTTCGACAGCTTGGGCATCATATTCCATGTACATCCCCGCGCCGAGATAAGAGGCGGTGAAGTCCTGCAGCCAAGGTCTTGAAGTCGGCGGATTTTCCAGCTGATTCAAGGTTTCTTTTTCCAGTTGAATATAACGGTCAGTTAATTCATAAGGATACAGATCCGGAGCCGGCAGATCAAAATGGCCCGGTCCCCAATGACTCGGATAAATCATGGAAGAGATGACATCCACGTGTTGAGAGATTTCAAGGAAATTCTGGCCGATACCTGATGCTTCATCAATAGTAGCCGTGTAACCAAAGATATCTACAGCTACATCCACTCCGTAAGGCTTCAACTCTTCACTGGCATACTCCACAAAGTCAGAGATAGCTGAGACACGGTAATCCGATTCATCTGCTTCTAAGTCTGCATAGTCGCCCATGTCAAACTGCAAATCTCCGGCCATATTCTCAAAGCCTTCAGGGAAGCGGACATAGTCAAATTGGATTTCTTTGAAGCCCATTTTAGCAGCTTCTTTAGCTACTTCAATATTATAATCCCACACTTCTTTCAAATAAGGACTGACAAAAGCTTCCCCGTTGGAATCCTTCCAGATACTGCCGTCAGCCTGGCGGAAAGAATATTCCGGATGCTGTTCTGCTAAGACGGTGTCCTTGAAGGCTACGATACGGGCAATCGGATAGATCTGATTTTCTTCCATATGATCGATCAAGTCTTCCGCTTCCATCAGAGGATTAGTATTGCTTTGAATGAGCTCATGATCACTTTCAAAGTCAAAGAGGATGTTTCCGTGATCCTCCTTGACGTCGATGACCATGGCATTTAAGTCGGTCTCGTTAACGAATTGGGTCAAGCCCTCCATAGCCTCACCGGCTGCGGAAGAACCTGTCAGATAAATTCCTTTAACACCGTCTTCCGGATAAGGTATATCGACACCATCATCAAAAACGAACTTTTTAGGGTATTCATCCGGCACCTGGAGGATAGGGCCCGATCGCATAGTCAACGGTCCTTCACTTTCCTGTGCCGCTGCCATCTGGCCGGGTAAGCCGGCCTGCAGGAGCAGGAGAGCAGATGCAGCGAGAGATATTATTTTTTTATTCATTTTATATTTCACCTAATTTCCACCATCCAACTGGTCCTGCGCTGTTTCCAAAGCAGCTGTTGCGGACGCATCTAATTCGACCAGGACCTTGTTTAAGGTCTGCTCTATTTCGATTAATCGCTGGTCTTGTTCTGCCATTTCCTGAATACCTCGGATGAAACTTTCATAGTCAGCCTCCGGTCCGGCCAGTGAGGTAAAATAGTCCGTCTGAGCCTGGAGCAGAGGCTCATATTCATTGATATAAGTTTCCAGTTGATCGATAGCCGCCTGCATATCTTCATGCATAGCTGTCACAGATTCCCTGTCCAGAGCATCAAAATTTAACTCCTGGACATTCGTATAAGTATTTTTCAATTCGTTTGTCTGGGAGCGGATCGTCTCTAAAGCAGCTTGTCTGTTTTCAAGATTTTGAAAAACTGGAGCACTTTGATTCTGAAAGCTTTCCAACTCTTCATCATTGTTGAGAGCTTCTGTAAATTGATTTTGCAAGTTCGCTTCTTCTTCTTTGATCGTATTGAATTCTGAAATGATATTAGAAGCATGAGCATCTGCATTTTCAGCAGCATTGATGACATTTTCTTCTTCACGTGCACAAGCCCCGATGATTAGCATTAAACCGATTAAAAGAATTCCTTTGAATGAATTCATAGTATTTGAAAACATATGTACTCTCCTTAAGTTCTGTTAATTCCTTATAAATTTTAACACATTTGGCAAGAATACTAAAGAGTCAGCTGTTTTTATTGTACTATTCAGCCGGATATTTTTGTTATACTAAGCTAGACTAAAAAATGAGGTGTAAGTGCATGAAATATTATCTGCTGAGTTTTATTATTGTTATCGTTGATCAACTAAGTAAATACCTGACCACCGCTTATATAGAGTTGGGGGAACAGGTGGAAGGGCTGCCGGGTCTTTTGTCCATCACCCACATTCATAATACCGGTGCGGCATGGAGTATCTTGGAAGGTCAGATGTGGTTTTTTTACATCGTTACGGTCATCGTCGCCCTTATGATTATTTATTATATGCAGCAAACAAAAAATCAACCCCTGCTTCAGACAGGCCTGGCGTTTATTTTAGGGGGAGCTGTCGGGAATTTCATCGATCGTCTCCTGCATCAGTATGTGATCGATATGATTCAACTTGATTTTATTGATTTCCCTATTTTTAATATTGCTGACATGGCTTTAACTGTCGGTGTCATCCTCTTATTTATTCAATATATTTTCTTTGATCGTGAAGAAAAAGAAAGCAAGGAAAATTAAATGGAAATTTATGAATTTGAAGTAAAAGAAGACGAAGGACGTCTGGATAAGTTTTTAACTCAACATATCAATGAAATATCCCGATCCAAAATCCAGGAAGCCATCAAAAACGGCCAGGTTCTGGTTAACAATGAATCGGTCAAGGCGAATTATAAATTGAAAAAAGAAGATCAGGTGTGGATGGAATATGAAGAGGAAGTCCTGGAGCTTGTGAGTGAAGAAATTCCGCTGGATATTTTATATGAAGATGAAGCTCTTTTTGTCTTAAATAAGCCGGCCGGTCTGGTGATGCACCCGGCACCGGGCCATCCGAAGGGGACTTTGGTCAACCGCCTGCTTGCTCATACCCGCCAGCTTTCTGATATCAACGGAGAGTTCCGGCCGGGCATCGTCCACCGCCTGGATAAGGATACATCGGGTGTTCTTCTGGTGGCTAAAACAAATGAGGCCCATGAAGATTTAGCCCGGCAGTTCAAAGAAAATCTTCCCTTAAGAGAATACACAGCTCTCGTGCACGGCCATATGGAATCTCCTCAGGGCACTATCGATATGCCTCTGGCCAGAGATCCTCACAACCGCATCAAGTTCGCAGTTCAGGTCGGGGGTAAAGCTTCGATCACCCATTTCAAGGTGGAAAAGGAGTTTAAGTCACTGACCTTGCTCAAGGTTCGATTAGAAACAGGAAGGACTCATCAAATCCGTGTCCATCTGAGTCATTTAAAGCATCCGGTTTATGGGGATCACTTTTACGGCTCTCCTCAAAAATTGGAGGGGGACCGTTACTGTCTTCATGCAAAAAAGGTAGGTTTCTATCATCCCGTCAGCCGGGAGTGGCTTGAATTTGAATCGGAATTACCTGATTTCTTCCAGGAAATTTTAGATGAAACCCTATAAAAAAATAAGAGGTCCAATGATTGATAGAATTCAACCATTGGACCTTTTGTTAATCTTCTTTAATTTTTCTTTGGTCGATCACTCTTTTACTTGGCGTGACGAAGCTTGTTTTATGATTGTCATAGATGACAAAACCAGGCTTGGCTCCCTTGGGTTTACGGACCTGCTTGACCTCTACATAATCAACAGGGACATTGGAAGAAGCCTGGGCCTTGGAATGATAAGCAGCGATTTCAGCAGCTTCCTGGACAGCCTGATCGCTGGGCTGATCGGTGTGTAAAATCACATGGGAGCCGGGTATGTCTTTCGTATGGAACCAATAATGATTTTTATTAGCTGTCTTCATCGTCAATTCATCATTTTGGCGGTTGTTCCTGCCGACTGAGACAGAAACTCCATCCGATGTCACATAAGCATGAGCTTTGGCTTTTTGTGTTCTCTTCTTCTTTTTCTTCTTCCTTTTTTGCCTGATATAGCCTTCAGCTATCAGCTCTTCACGGATATCTTCGATATCTTCCGGCTGGGCCAGATCAAGCTGGGTCTGGACGGACTCCCAGTAGTCCAGTTCCTGCCGGGTAGAGACGATCAGCTGACTTAAATGACTGCGGCGGTTTTTCAACTTTTGGTAATTTGAAAAAAGAGACTGGGCATTTTCGGCAGGTGATTTTTGAGGATCTAATTCAATCTGAATTTCCTTTTCGTCATCATAAAAGTTCGGCAGAGTAATTTCTTCCATTCCTGCTTGGACCTGGTGCATGTAGGCGGTTAACACTTCGCCTTTAATCCGCCAGTCATCAGCGGTTTCCGTTTCTGCATATTCTTCTTCTTGTTTTTGAAGCTTCTTCCTGTTCTTTTTAATTTCATTTTTTACCAAAGTGTCCAGTTCACGCGACATTTGATGGGCTCGATCTTTACTCGCTTTATCACTGTAAAAAGCATCCAGTAACTCACTCAGCGAAGGATAACTTTGAGATTCTAAGTCCTCATAGATTTGGAAAGGAAGGGGCGTGAAATAAGACTTGGTCTGATCAAAGTACTGGCAGGGAGAATACTCGGGGTTTGTCAATTTCTTTTCCAACTGCTCAAGCGTTTCAGGGACCTGGATAGCCATCTGACCACTTCTCAGAGCGATTTCCCTGGCGGTATCCCGGCCGATTCCCTGGCAGGTTTCCATAATTTGATTACCCAAAGCATCTTTTTGAGAGTTTTTTAACGCGGCGACCAAAGTCTCTGCTTCGACATCAAAGGGATTGAATTTATCTTGGGCCGGCGCCGGTTTGAATTCAGCTCCCGGCAAAAGCGTGCGGTAGGAATTGACCGCAGGGGGAACATGGCGGAGGCTCTCTAATATTCTGCCTTCTGCCTGGTCGATCAGTATGATATTGCTGTGTCTGCCCATGAGCTCACAAATCAGAATTAATTCTTTTTCATCTCCCAATTCATCTCTATTTTGAAAATGGAAATGGACGATCCGGTCATTCTCATATTGCTCAATTCTTTCCAGAACGGCCCGGTTGAGATATTTGCGCAGGACCATGACAAATTGGGGCGGCTGCATCGGATTTTGATAAGAAAGATGGGTCAAATGAATCCGGGCATACTGGGGGTGGGCGGAAAGTAAGAGGCTGTAGTTTTTTCTCTGGTTGCGAATCGTTATGACAGCCTCATTTTCAAAGGGCTGATCAACCTTGTTAATTCTTCCTCCAGCTAAGGCTTGATCCAGCTCATTAACAACAGCACGTGTAAAAACTCCGTCAAAAGACATTCTCGTGCTCCTTTCATTTATTAGGATGGTGGTTATACAATACTTGATTCTAACATTCTCAGCCTTTCTTGACAAATAAGCTTAAATCTATAATATGATTGATAAGTATTTTACTTTTGGATAAGAAAAGAGGTCAACAATGAAAAGACTCATCGCTTCTTTTTCAGTTTTGTTTTTATTTTTAGTTTTTGGTGCTGTTTACTACTATACGTCTAATCCAATGGAAACAGATGAAAATCAAGTCACCAGCGCAGGCGACGGGCAGGAAACAGAAGATTTAATCCAAGTTGGTTTGATCCAGTTCATTTCCCACGACTCACTTGATGCCATCTCTCAAGGAGCCATCGATGCTTTAAGTGACTATGACTATGTCGATGAGGAGACGATCAGTCTGGACCTGCAAAATGGTCAAGGCGACCAGAGTAACCTGAGTTCGATCTCTACTCAATTTGTGAATGGTGAGATGGACCTCATCATAGCAGTAGCCACTCCTGCTGCTCAGGCGGCGGCCAATGCCACTGGTGAGATTCCTATCGTTTTAGCCGGGATCACTGATCCGGAAGCTGCAGGTCTTGTCGCAAGCAACGAGCAGCCCGAGACAAATGTTTCCGGAGTAAGTGATATGACTCCGGTGGCTGAGCAGCTGGAATTAATCCGTCAGCTTCATCCAGAGGCTGAAAAGTTAGGGGTTATCTATGCTTCCTCTGAAGTGAATGGACAAATCCAGGCGGACTTAGCTGAAGAACTGGCTGCGGATTACGGCTTTACACCTGTGATCCAGACTGTTTCTTCTACCAATGATGTCAACCAGGTCTCTCAGCAGCTGGCTGAGGAAGTCGATGTGATGTGGATACCGAATGACAATATCGTTGCCAGTGCTTTTCCTACAGTGATAGAAAATGCCAGCGCAGCCGGTGTGGCTGTGTATCCTGCAGTGGATATAATGGTTGCCCAAGGTGGACTTGCTACTATCGGGATCAACCAATATCAATTAGGCTATCAAGCAGGGATGATGGCCGTCCGTGTGCTGCAAGACGGCACAGACCTTTCGACAACGCCGGTGGAGCAGGCCAGTCAATTTGATTTAGTGATTAATTTTGAACAAGCTGAGCGATTAAATGTGGATATACCGGATGAGATGGCAGAAGAAGCCATCGATGCTGCAAGCTTAGAAAGTGGGGATGACTAATGACGATAGCACTTGGAGCCATTGCAGAAGGACTCTTGTGGACCTTTATGGCGGTGGGTATCTTTATTTCCTTTAGAATTTTGAAACGTCCGGACCTAACCTCAGAAGGGTCCTTTCCTTTAGGAGCAGCCGTAGCTTCTATCCTTATTGTCAACGGTGTCAATCCTTTTCTGGCCACTTTAGGCGCTTTTCTGGCAGGGGCCCTAGCTGGATTTGTCACTGGTCTTTTGATGACCAAGCTGCAGATCCCCGGTCTGCTTGCCGGTATTTTAGTCATGACGGCCTTATATTCGATCAATCTAAGGATCATGGGCAAGTCGAATCTCAGTTTAATCAATGCGCCCCGCCTGACCACTTTCTTGAGTGACTATATCGATTTACCGCCATTTTACAATACGATTATTATAGCTTTAATCATCTTGGCTGTGATCATTTTTCTTGTGAGTCATTTTTTCAAGACAGAATACGGCCAGTCGATTATCGCTACAGGTGACAATGAGCATATGGCTCGCTCGATGGGAATTAATACAGATACTATGAAGATCATCGGCTTAAGCCTGGCCAATGGCTTAGTCGGTTTATCCGGCGGGCTCATCAGTCAGTTCAATGGTTATGCGGATATTTCAATGGGAATAGGAACCTTAGTCATCGGACTTGCTGGAATTTTGATTGCAGAGACTTTTATTCCCAACTTAAATATGTCCATGCGCTATGTATCTTTACCTATCGGGGCAATCGCTTACCGTTTGATTATAGCTTTAGTGCTGGCCTTTGGTATGCAGCCGAATGACTTAAAAGTTATTTCAGCAGTCGTTTTAGGTGTCTTAATTGCTATGCCAAATTTATTAAACAGTCGCACTGAGCCCTTTTCGGCTAGAAAGTAGGGAGGATGGAAGATGCAGGAAGTCCTATTAGAATTAAAAGATGTCAATAAAATATTCAATCCCGGCAGTCAAAATGAAAAACATGTCTTACGTCAGTTGAATCTAACCGTTTTCGATGGAGACTTCATGACAGTAATCGGTGGGAATGGTGCAGGAAAATCAACGCTTTTGAATACCGTTGCAGGGAATTTCCCCATCCAGTCCGGGCAGATTTTATTAGAAGGCCAGGCTGTCGAAAAGCAGGCAGAAGAAGTCCGGGCCCGGCACATTGCACGTGTCTTTCAAGATCCCAGCATGGGTACGGCCCCGCGCATGACAGTCGCTGAGAATCTTGCTCTAGCTTGTCGCCGCGGAGAAAAGCGTTCCTTGAAAAAAATATTAACACCAGAATTATATGCTGATTTCCAGAATATTTTATCTGACGTCGGTTTGAATTTGGACCAGCGGCTGGATGAAGATCTTGGCAATCTTTCAGGTGGGCAGAGGCAGACGATCGCTATGATCATGGCGACTATTAAAAAGCCCAAGCTCTTACTTCTGGATGAGCATGTGGCTGCCCTGGATCCGAAAGCTTCTCGTGTCGTCATGGAACTCACGAAGAGCCGCATAGAAAAAGATAATATTACAAGCTTGATGATCACCCATAATATGCAGCATGCCATCGATTATGGGAACCGTTTAATCATGATGGATAGAGGTCAGATCATTTATGATGTCAGAGGTGAAGAAAAAGATCAGTTGACCGTGGACCGCCTGCTTGAGAAATTTATGGAACTCGGTTCTGAAGACTCCTTGACGGATAAAATGTTGATTGAATCCACGCATAAATAAAGGGCAGGATTGAATATTATTACTCAGCTATTGTATAATGATGAGAGATGAGAAAGAGAGTGTGAATTTCATGACAGCAAAAGCCTATTGTCAGCAGTTGTTAGAGAATGTAAAAGAAAAACATCAAGACAAACCAGAATTTATTCAAGCTGTTTCAGAATTTTTAACAAGCATCGTCCCTTATTTAGACGAACACCAGGAAATTATCGACCGCAATGTGGTGGATATTCTTTTAGAGCCGGAGCGCATCATCCAGTTCCGTATCCCTTGGCAGGATGATCGGGGAGTATGGCAGGTCAACTTAGGCTACCGTGTGCAGTACAACTCAGCCTTAGGTCCTTATAAGGGAGGGATTCGCTTCCACCCGACAGTCAATGAAAGTATTGTTCGTTTCTTAGGTTTCGAACAAATTTTTAAAAATGCCTTGACTTTCCTGCCGATCGGCGGAGGTAAAGGAGGATCTGACTTTGATCCTAAAGGAAAATCAGAAGCTGAAATCATGCGTTTCTGTCAAAGTTTTATGACAGAATTACAGAAATATATCGGTCCGGACCTGGATGTCCCGGCAGGAGATATGGGAGTAGGTGCCCGTGAAATCGGTTACTTCTACGGCCAGTATAAACGCCTTAATCAATATGAGCCGGGCGTTTTAACTGGTAAACCGGTAAGCATGTGGGGTTCTTATGCCCGGCCTGAAGCTACAGGGTACGGCTTACTTTATATGACTGAAAACACATTAGCTGCTCATAGCGACACGATTCAAGGCAAGCGGGTGCTTATTTCCGGTAAAGGGAATGTAGGTTACAATGCAGCTGTCAAAGCAAGAGAACTGGGCGCTGTTGTGGTAGGTATTTCCGGCTCTTCCGGTGCAGTTTATAATGAGAATGGAATTAATTTTGATACTCTGAAAGATATGATTGACAACCGGAAAGATTTCTCAGATATGGAGCGGTCTCCCGGATCAGAATTTGTCGAGGCTAAGTCTATTTTCATGCTCGATAAGCCTTTTGATATCGCTCTGCCCTGTGCAACTCAAAATGAGATCGATGAAGAAGTGGCCAATAATATGATCAAGCAGGGCGTCAAGTATGTTTTAGAGGGCGCCAATATGCCGACCTATGATCAAGCCATCCAGCTGTTTAAAGAAAATGAAATTATTTTCGTACCCGGCAAAGCTGCCAATGCAGGCGGGGTGGCAGTATCCGCCTTGGAAATGTCACAAAACTCTCAACGTTTACAGTGGACATTTGAGGAAGTGGACAGCCAGCTGAAAGATATTATGGAAAATATTTTTGATTTAATCAGTGAGACTGCCAGACGCTACTCTGAAGAAGGAAATTATACAGCAGGAGCCAACATTGCTGGCTTTATGCGCGTAGTAGATGCTATGCAGATGCAGGGACTCGTTTAGTCGATTGGTTATAAAGAAGGTGATAAAATGACTGATAAAAAAGAACGTGATTACCGCAGTCGTTCCGAACGTATGAAAGCAGAACCTCAAGATACAGATTCAGAACAATTAGAAACGAAAAGTCAAGACCAGATAGACCATGAGCGTCATCAAGAATATCTTGAAGAAGAACAATCCAGACTGAGAAGTGAACCAAGGACTTATCAAAGAAATCAAGGACCCAAGCGAAAATATCTGTATATTTTAGCAGCCGTCCTTGTCCTGCTGATGCTTTTTATGATTTTTCGGGCTGTCTTTAGTCCACGAGATCAGGCGGTAGAAGACACCAGTGAGAAGATAAGTCTGGCTTTACAAGAGACTTCAGAAAGTGAGTCCTCTCAAGAAAGCTCCGAAGAAGAGAGTGAAGAGAGTGAGGAAAGTTCTGAAGAAGAAAGTGAAGAAAGCTCCGTCGAGACGGAATCAAGTGAGCCTGTTGAATCTTCAGTCGAAGAGGAAGCAGTCACTGAAACTGAAGTCGTCACCGGGGACTGGGACCCTGTGCCGACTGAACAGACCGGTGATCATGTGACAGACTACAGCAGCGGATCACAAGACCGTATAGAAATTAAACAAGCTGCAGCTATGGCTACCGGCATCGATCCTGACAATATGTCAGAACATTGGGTGGGGAATGACGGGACCAACCAAGGAGTGTATGCTACTGTTTCCGATGGTTATCAAGGCGAGCAGTACCGTGTCCATATTCAATGGGTAGACGGTCAGGGCTGGCAGGCGACTGCAGTAGAAGCTGCAGAATAATATGAGTTAGCGTTTTTAAGTTTGCTTTAAACTGCTCTTTATCTTTAGGATAAAAGGCAGTTTTTTTATCTGGAAAAGGATAGAAAGACGGGAGAATTTAGAGTTATTTAAGTAAGTTTTAAGACAGTCATGCTAAACTACTAATAGAGAGAAGGGGTGAGTCTGTGGCTATTAATAAAAACAAATTAACGAATATGGATATCGTGAATGAAATATTAAATAAGACAGAAGAAGAATTAGAAAAAATGCCACCCGTCACTATTTTAGTGGCCGGGAAAACAGGTGTAGGTAAAAGTACCTTGATTAACGGACTTTTTCGTGAAAAACTGGCGACCACCGGTATTGGTCAGCCTGTTACCCAACATATTGAGAAGATCGAAAAAGAAGGTGTTCCTCTTACCCTTTATGATACAAGGGGGCTGGAATTAAACCCTCAAGTGCAGGAGGAGGTCAAGGATGAAATTAATGCTGTCTTTGATGAGACCCAAGGAACGGAACAAGAAATCTATGTGACATACTATTGTATTAATGCCAATTCCAACCGGATCGAAGATGCAGAGATGGACTTAATTAAGTCCATCAGTAAAAAGATGCCGGTTCTTTTAGTCTTAACTCAGTCAATCGGGCAGCCTGCCCAGGAATTTAAAGAGTATCTGGAACAAATGGATCTGCCCGTAGCAGACATCATCAATGTGATGGCCCAGGATTATCAGATAGCAGATGATCTTGTGATCGATCAATTTGGCTTAAAAACTCTGATTGCAAGGACCTTGGACATTATTCCCGACGAAGCTGAACGGGCTTTTAACAATGCCCAACACGCAGATATTGAGCGGAAAGCGAAATCTGCCAGGCGTTGGGCTAAACGCTATATAACAGCTGCTTTTGGTGTGGGTTTTATCCCCATTCCATTTTCAGATGCGAGTCTTCTTGTACCGATGCAGATTACGCTCATCGCCCATATAACGGCTATTTTTGGAATCTCACTCGACAAAACAAAGCTGATTAGTATTGTGGCCGCTGTTTTTGGCACGACAGGAGCTACTCAGGCCGGCCGCTATGTGGCTTCTAACTTATTGAAGCTCATACCTGGAGCAGGTTCTCTGGCCGGCGGGACGATCGGCGGGGCAACCGCTTCCATGCTGACAAGTGCTTTAGCGATATCTTATATTGAGGTTTTATCGATCATCACAAAAGCCGAAAAATCCGGGCGTCTGGATGACATTCCTGACCTTGAAGAGTTGATGAAAATCAAAATGAAAGAACAGATGTCTCGAAGAAAGAATGACAGCGACCTGACTGAGCTGGAGGATGAGGAATCCAAAGAGATTGAGATGAAGCAGCCGAATAAAAAACAGCAGAGCTGGATAGATAAAATTAAAGATCGTTTTAATTTATAAACTAAACTTAAATTTAGATAAAATCGTGAAAGACAGGGTTAAATTTGTTAAGATAAATGCAAATGACATAATTAGGAGAATGAAATGGCTAAGGACAGGACAGAACGACATGCTTTTAGTGATTTTGTAACTGAGAAGACTTTTAAAAATCCGGCTCTATATCAAGCATGGAAGGACTATGAATCTTTTGTACCGAGGGCAGTGTTTTCAGATGCCGGTGCTCCAAGTATCTATTCCGACGGTATGACAGTTGACGAGGTCCATAAAAGATTTAAGTCGCAAGTTCCAAGTGAGCACTTTGCTTTTGAATCCCGCGAAGAATCTTTGAAATACACCTATCGCTCTGCAGAGAGGATGCCCGACTCTGAGAATCATTATGTGGCAACCATTTATTTTCATTTCTTAGAACGGCGTCTCTTTTACTCTGAAATACGCATCCAGACCGACTCGGATTTAGAAAAGAATTTTATAAGTGAAAAGCAAAAAACAGAGTGGATTAAAAACCGTGCAGACCTTGAAGAATTAGAGGCTGTTCAGCCTCAAACTTTCGGCCTGGCTCAAATGAAGATGCAGGGCGGGATGTCTTATGAATTATTTGTTCCCTATGTGGATGATCAGGGGGTAGAACATGCGGAATTCTTTATGTTTCTCGACAATAAAATTGCTTTGGGGTACAGCTCGACCCTGGCTCGGGAATTTCAATCTGAGCGGAATAACTTATTGAGAAACTTGGTAGCTTTTGATCAGCACTTACGAAGAGCTCAGAAAGATACCCAGCTGGAAGACAGCATCACCCATCTCACCCATCCATTTGATTCATTTATCACCCCCCAGACGATGGAAAATCCAGCCAGTCGCATGGCCTACCAATATTATAAAACGCTTTATCACAACCATCCCCCAGCCGACTTCAACTTAAAGGAACTGGATGGCCGGCGGATAGAAGAGATTCAAAAATATTTCAGCGGTCCCAATGATCCTGTGCATATGGAGGCAGGTGAGCGCGAAGACTATCTGTTTTATTTATTTGAATCAGAGGAAATCAACCCGTCGACAGAGAAGAAGAGACAGGCCGAACTCAAACTTTATTTCTATGACGGAGTCTTTACTTACGCGGATATTTTCGGACTGGATTCTTATTTCTCTGAGAATGACTTACTGTCTTTTAATGATATGCTCAAAGAATTACCTAAAGGCACCCATCTGGAGAAATTTGAGGCATACGAACCTATAACGATGGGCTTTGCAGAGTTTAAATATGAAGATAAAAATCACAGGATTATTTTGACACCTCAAATAGAGGCTTCAAAAATGAAAATTATCAACTATGTCTTTATCGATGAAGTGATGGAGTATGCTTTTGCGACGGACTACACAGACATAAAAGATTCGATTAGAAATGCAATGACTCAAATTTTCATGAACTTAACTAAAAGTGAATTTTAACAAATGATAAAAGGGAGGAATAAAGATGGATAAAAAACAGCAGGCAGTTAATGATTTATACGCAGGTGTGGCTCTAAGCGGTAAGCTGTATTCAGAGTTGACAGAAGAAGAAAACGCGAAGCAGATTGAAAAAATTTCCCGGTCATTTGGTTATGACCCCGAAGAGATTACTGAAGAAGCTAATATGGGCCTGGGCTGCGGAAATCCTTTGGAAAATGCCAATCCAGTCGAAGGAGAAGTCATCGTTGACTTAGGCTGCGGTAAAGGAATGGATACTTTTATTGCGAGTAAAAAAGTAGGATCAAGCGGCCGGGCCATCGGTGTTGACCGGCTGAGTGAAATGATAGAAAGAGCAGAACAAATTTCTGATAAAAGAGGCTTTAAAAATACTGCTTTCATTCAATCTGACATTGATGATATCGATCTTCCAGATGAAATGGCAGACTGCATCATCAGCAATTGTGTCATCAATCTGGTGGCAGATAAATTAAAAGTCTACCAGGAAATCTTCCGCTTGCTAAAACCAGGCGGTCGGATATCGATTTCAGATATCGTGCTTTATAATCCGCTGCCCGAAGAAATAGCAGATGATCCCCGCCTGCATGCGACTTGAGTGGCTGGTGCAATTTCTGTGGAACAGATATATGAAATTTTAGTTGCCAGCGGCTTTGAACAGATTGCAGTGATACAAGAACCGGTAACAGAAGCATATGCCGGCAAATGGGGACATGACCTGGATCTCAAACGTTATATCGAACGAGGTAAGATATTAGCTGTCAAGCCTCTTTAACCTACTCAACCGAGCCTGAAAAGCGCTCGGTTTTTTAATGCTTTTTTCGAGCTCTCAAGCTATAATAAGAGCGAGGTCAGTAAAGAGAGGAAGGCACAATGTCTATACGAACATATATATTAGAATACTATAATCGAATCACTCTACTAATATTAGGTTTTATACTTATTTCCATCGGCCTTGTTTACACGACAGACGTCATTGAATTAACTGAAGGAATCTACAATATTTTTATCCACCATCACCGGACGGAATCCAATTTATTAGGTGTGGCGGGTAATACAGGATCGCTCTGGGTAAACAGCGGCTTGATTATGATCAGCTTTTGGCTCACCTATGTTTTAGGCCGTTCAAAAATGAAAGGGATAGATATTGCAGCGGCGATTCAAATCTTTGGATTCAGCTTCTTTTCTTTATCCTTGATAGCGGTATGGCCTTCTATTTTTGGAGCGCAGTTAGAAGCTAAGGTCAATGGGAAATCTGCTGCAGATAACTTGGCAGTCGCTTGGTTTACCACTGCCTTATCACCTATCGTTTCAACGATCATCTTCCATTTTTCCGGTTTTAATCCCGGCTCTTTCTCAGCAGTGGCTGTGGCTTTTGGACTGGGATTTGTTTTGGGCTTTATATCCAGCATGTTAGCCGGCTATATGAAGGTTCTGCATGGCGGGCGCCTGCTCTTTAACATGGGGCTTACGACAGGGGTAGTGGCCTGGTTTTTTTATAATTTTATGAGGTATATCGGCTTAGATATTGGACCGATAGATGGGATACCCACTCCTGAATATGATTGGCGTCCATATTTTACTTTCATGATGATTGCTTTTTATTTCATCCTCATGGGGGCGATCTACGATAAAGGTTTAAGTAAATATTTCAACACCTTATTCTGGAAATCAACAGATGGAGGAGACTTTTGCGCAGAGTATAGTAAAGGAACGGCCTGGATTAATGTCGGTGTCGTTTCGATTGTGGCTTTGACCCTTGTTGCCATTGTCGTACCCAACGGTCAGCTGGAGGACGGCACTTTGGCCGGTGTATTTACAGCGGCAGGCTTTGGAGCTTTTGGAGTCACCTTACGCTCCTGGCTGCCCATGTATTTCACAGTTTACATCGCTTCCTTTTTTCTGGGCGGTATCGAAGGGCTCTTTGCCCAAACGTCTTTTTTATCCGGAGCCATTCAGAAATTGACTTCCATAGGCAATATTTCAGCTTCCCTGCATATTGCGGGTTCGAGTCCGGTGGTGAGAAGGGATGGAATCGTCCCGGCGGTTATTGTCGCTGTCCTGCATATGATGAATACCGCAAATGTAAGTGTCTTGACCGGCTGGATGCACAGCTATACGAACGGCTTCTCTCAAGGAATCGTGCTCGTCCTCTTTTATCCGGTCTGGTATTATTTCAGCCGGAGACATAAAGGTAATGATGTAGAGACTATTCAGTATAAATAAAGACTCATTCATTTAAAATAAGAAAAACTACTAGAAGACTAGTAGTTTTTTTATATGAGGAGATTAGTTTAATTCATTATATTTTACAGCGAGTTCTGCTCCAACTTTAGCATTGTTGTAGACTAATTGAATATTCGTTTCTAATGAGCGGCCTTCTGTTTTTTCGACAATTTTACCTAATAAGAAAGGTGTCGAATCCTTGCCTGAAATACCCGCTTCTTTTTCTTCTTTTAAAGCTTCATTGATGATGGCATCAATTTCTTTATGTGGGATTTCATGTTCAGCAGGGACAGGGTTGGCTAATAAGTAGCCGCCTTTCAGACCTAATTGATCAGAAGCAGCCATGACTTTAGCTAATTCTTCAGTATCCTCGATACGGTTAGGAATCGCAATCTCTGATTCTCTCGAGTAAAAAGCAGGCAGGCTGTCGGTGCGGTAACCAAAGACCGGAACGCCTTTAGTTTCTAAGTACTCCATGGTACGTCCTAAGTCTAAGATAGCTTTGGCGCCGGCACATACAACAGCAACATCTGTTTGAGCCAGCTCTTCTAAGTCAGCCGAGATGTCCATGGTCACTTCACCGCCGCGGTGGACCCCGCCGATACCACCAGTTACAAAGACTTTAACACCGGCCATCTTAGCGATCATCATCGTTGTAGCTACAGTAGTTGCGCCCAGTGATTTTTCAGCAACAATTTTTGCTAAATCCCGGCGGGAAACTTTAGCCACATCTTCAGCAGTAGCCAATGTTTCTAAGTCTTCTTCGGTCAGGCCTACTTTTAATTCGCCGTTCATGACAGCGATAGTAGCCGGTACAGCTCCGTTATCACGGATGATCTGTTCTGTTTCTTTAGCCATTTCTACGTTTTGCGGATAAGGCATACCATGTGAGATGATAGTAGACTCTAAGACGACGACCGGCTTGTTTTTCTCGATCGCTTCTTGAACTTCCGGGTTAAAAGATAATAATTCGTTCATTGTTTTCCTTCTTTCTAAAATAATTCGTTTTTCTCTTCAATGATAGTTGTTCTGGACAGGTTTAAGCGAACCGTCTGATCCGACTGAATGGTATGGTAAGAGTTCGTTAAAGCCAGTTTGACAGAATCTTCATAGTCATAGTCTTGTGACTGGCCAAAAATAAAACCACCTACAAAAGAGTCGCCTGCACCTGTCACATCAATGACTTGTGGAACTTGAGGCGGCTGGAAACTCGCCCGAACACCGTCATGATGACCATATAAAGTTTCCCTGCTGCCGCTGGTCAAGACGACCTGTTTGATACCGGTCGACAGCCAGAGGTCGATCAATTCATCCGGGTCGCAGTCTTCATCTACCGGGATATCAAAGAAAGTCATTGATTCATCTAAGTTGACGATGATCGTATCCACACCTTGTAAATCACGGGGCAGGCGGTTCATTTTTGGAGAACTGACAGGCACTACGATTAAAGGGATTTCTTTGGATTTCGATAATTGAATAATATAATTGACCGTTTCTTTAGGCAAATTCAAATCGATGATGATCATCTTCGCCGCAGAAAGGAGAGCGATCTGCTGTTTAATCCATGCCAGGTCCATCTGATCATTGATCGACATATCTGCTAAAGCGAGCTGCATTTCCCCCTCGTGATCGAGAATGGCTGAATAAGCTCCGGTAGAAACATCTTTTAACTGAGTGATGTTGTCCATATTGACAAATGATTCGGTCTGTTCTTTGATCCATTCATAATCATGGTCATAACCTGCAACAGATAAAAAGGTGACTTCTTCTTCTAATCTTCCCAGATTTTCTGCGATATTTCTTCCCACACCGCCGATGGAAAGAGTAGAAGAGACAGGATTACTGGTCTCCGGGACCATGTTCCCTTGAATGACATATTTGCGGTCGACATTCATACCGCCGATGCAGATGATATCTGGTTCCTTATTAACGACATAAGCCCGGCCTTTGATGATTCTTTTACTGACTAAGCCGGAAATTAAAGTTGCTACAGTTGAACGGTTCAGGTCTAATTCATCAGCAATATCCTGTTGTGTAATAAAAGGATCGGCTTGAATAATATCCAGCACCCGTTTTTCATTTTGTGAAAGTATTGCCACCACCTCCAGGACAAAAGTTTCAATAAAAGACAAATGTTTATCGTATCTTATAAAATACCACAATTCACAGGCTCTGACAAGTCCTTTCAGCAAAAAAATACACAACCGGAGCTAATTGTAGTATATTTTTTCTAAATCCTTTAAATAATCTGCCAGTTCCTGCGGACTTTCTTTTTGTCCGCCGTCGAACCATGCTTTGGCCATCTGGAAGAAACCTCCTGATATAAAGAGGGTAATATAGGCTAAGCTTGCCGAATCCATAGAATCGAAAGCGGTTGAGCGATTCGGATAGTCTTTGATCATTAAATAAGACACTTGATTTAAGAAGAGATAAAAGAGATTGTTTTGATTGAAAAGACTTAACAATTCCCGGTGCTTGTAGATGATATTGAAGAAAACTAATGCGATATTCGTGAGTGATGTATCTTCTTCCTTTTGAACTTCTTCGGTATATTCTTCCCAAATACTATGATAATACTGATTGATGATATCGTCTTTGGATGTGTAATTCCTGTAAAAAGTGCGACGGGACAAACCTGCATGGTCAGTTAATTTTGAAATGGTAATTTCTTCATAAGGTCTGTCGGCCATTAAATCAATCAAGGCCTGACTAATTTTCTTTTGAGACCTTAATGCCTTACGGTTACCGATGTTTTTTTGTGTCACTGTTTTTTACCTCGTCTCTATTTCTTCCGATTGATTTCTATAAAGTTTAAAATGTAAGAAGGCTGCGATGATTAAAAGGACAATAGTAAACAGAATATCCTGATCCATAGGAACTCTTTCCTGGGATGATTCTAAATAGCTGATCAGCAGACTATGCGGAATATCCTGGCCTTGAAAATTACTTCCGAGCAAGGGTCCGATGATGATTTGTGTGGCTGCATTCAGGAGGATGGTCAGCTTGATATTAGAAGTGAAATAAAAAATATAAGATAAAACTCCTGAAAAAAGTAAAATGTTGAGACTGCCAAAAAGAGACAGCTGACTGTTGACGATGAAGATGAGAGCAAGGAAGAGAGAGTTGATCCAGATTCCTTGAAGGATCCGGCCGTCTACAGAAAGACCATTCATGATGTAACCTCTAAAAATAAATTCTTGACTGACGGCCTGAATAAAAAAGCCAAGAACCGTCAGCAGAAAAAAGACTGCATGAAAGTTTTCATTCCATTCCATTCTCATGAATCCTGTCAAGATATTAATTCCGATCAAAGTCAGCAGAATCAGGACAGCGGCTCCGATGATCCGGCTGTGTTTTTTTACAGCAGATGATGTCATCCAGCCGAGAGATTTCCATGATTTGTTTTCCACATAAAAGTTTAAAATTAAGATAGTGATTAAATTAAAAAGAGAACCATATAAGGAAAAATAAATATTGAAATCATTAATCCATTCTTCGGGAGCAGCATCCGGTGGAAGAAGCAGAAGGAGCAGGGCGCTCAGGGCACCTAAAATAATCTGCATCATGAGAAGGACGATGATACTGCGTGTGATTACTGTCCATTTGTTCATCTGGCGTTCTTTTTTTGTCTGTGAGATCGATTCATTTAAAGGAAAAAACATAGCACCCTCCATAAAGTTAATAAGCTTAAGAACTAGTATAACAAATAATAAGGGCTTGTATTTATTCGAAATCGTACTTTTTCTGCTGAAAATTGCAAGATGGAAGTAAAACTGTTTTAATGAAGGTAAGAAAAGAGGGAGGAAGCATTATGAAAAAAATAGACAGCTTCAATGTGGACCATTTAGAATTAGAGCCGGGCATTTATATTTCGCGTGTTGATACTTTAGGGGATCACCAATTAATCACCTATGATATTCGTATGACTGCACCGAATGATGAGCCGCCGATTGATTTAGACGGCATCCATACTATCGAACATACGGGGGCCACCTGGTTAAGAAATCATGACCAATTTGGAGATGAGGTCATTTATTTCGGACCGATGGGCTGCCGCACAGGATTTTATCTTATTCTAACAGACCAAGTGAGCCACGCAGATATTTTACAATTGATGAAAGACATGTTTGAGTATATTTCTGAGTATGAGGGAGACATTCCAGGAGCAACGGCCCAAGATTGTGGAAATTTTGAAGGCCACAGCCAGCATTGGGCCAAGTATTATGCTAAGGAATTTCTTGAGCGTTTGGAAAATTTATCTGATACATCCTTTGAGTATCAAGCTTATAATGAATAAAAAAATGGACATCTGTTGATCGACAGATGTCCATTTAATTTTGTATCTTTTATTTATTCACTTTATTCACATTATATCGAAAGACATAAAATCCAAGGAGAATCACAAGGGCGTTAAAGAGCATAAATATAGGAACATATTGGAAATTGGTCAGCAGACTTCCAAACACGATGATGAGTGAGCCGAATGAGGCTAAAATTGGAAAAACACCTGCGAGCCAGAAGTTTTTCAACTGACCTTTTCGATAGAGCTGGAATACTTTGAGATAGAGAGCCATATAGACGAGGTATGAAAAGGCAATCGCTATCTCACTGACATCACTCTGACCGAGCAGTTGAAATTTTAGAGTGAGATAATGCACGAACATCCAGAACAAGGAAATCGCCAAAGCCAGTAAACTGGCATTTTTTGATAAGAATGTTTTAGGATTAGCATCTAGAAAAGCTTCTGATTTCAACAGCATCTTTTTCTCTCCCATGATTTTTGGGATTCTTATATGACCCAATGTCACTCCATTGATGACTCCAAGAATCGCGATCAGGATGAACAGGGTCGTGACCGTTGCTCCCATCGATCCAAATAAAATATTCCCAATAAAATAGATACTGTCATCACCGACAAAAAGTATAAAATCGGTACCGGCAATGCTGACCATCCCAAAGAGATAAAAGAGATAAACGATTAAAACGATGATCGGTCCGACAGCCAGCGCAATCGGCATGGTTCGATTGGGATTCTTAACTTCCTGACTGATACTTGTCGTCACGATCCATCCATCATAGGAGAAGGCCATAGGCGCTAAGGCTGCCAGCCAGCCATACTTTCCGCCATCTGTAATATTTATAATCTGACTCACTGGAATTTCCGGCAGAGGCTCATTCCAAAATAAGGCGATAATTCCTATACCAATGAGAGGAATTAATTTAATCACGGTCGCGATATTTTGAAAATAGCCTCCGAGTTTTTTAGAAAAATAATTGACTCCATAGAAAAAAACTAAGTAGATAAGACCAATAATAATCTCTAATTCTAAGCTGCTTTCCAGTTGGAGGATGGTAGTGGTAAAGCTTCCAGCTACCCATGAGACGACAGACACGATAGTAGGATAGTAGACAAAGAGCTGGAACCAGGCAAATCCGCCCGCCCAGGCCGGGGAAATAAACTCTTCATAATAACCGATAACTCCTCCACTCGCCGTAGTGATCCGTGCTAATTGGGAAAGAGTGATACTGCCAAAGATAACACAGAGTGCTCCTAAGACAAAGATAAGGACCGTCCGTACAATATCCCCTTGGGTGTAAGTCAGTATATCATCAACTTTAAAGAAGATTCCTGACCCCACACTAATACCTACAATCATAGATATAGCGGTAGCTAAACCGTATTTATTATTTTCTTCCATAAAATAAGACACCTCCTTTTTATTAATCAATCTTATAAGTAAAGTATTCTGATGTAAAGCTAATCTTTTTTTGGAAAATGGACCTCATTTTAAAAGCTTAATTTTTAATAAAGAGTATGTTAAAATGTAATCATTACAAAGTGAAAACATTCTAAACTAATAAATATAAAAAGTGAGGAAGCTCCATGTCTGAATTATTAACACTTAACAATATATACTTTACTATAGAAGAAAAAAATATATTAAATAATATCTCCCTGCACTTTTCAAATCATGAACGAACGAGTATTCAAGGAAAATCAGGAAGTGGTAAGAGTACCTTATTAAAAATAATGGCAGCCATCCATCCCATCAGTCAAGGGTCCATTTATCTCAAAGGGAAAAATATGAAAGATATCGACTATACAGACTATCGTAAAAGTGTTTCCTATGTCTACCAGACACCCCATCTTTTTGGGGAGACCGTTCAAGATAATTTGAGTTTTCCATCTTCTATCCGAGATGAAGTCTTCAATATGGAGAAGGCTCAGAGCTATTTAAGTGATCTGGGCTTAGATTATCTGTCTTTCTCTCAAGACATTAATAGTTTATCCGGCGGCGAGAAACAAAGGGTATCCTTAATCCGTCATTTGATGTATCCGCCTGAAATGTTACTTTTGGATGAAGTGACTGCTTCATTGGATGAAGAATCGAGTGAAAAAATCTGGCAGTGGATCTTAGCCCAGGCAGACCGTCACGACATCTCTTTGGTATGGGTCAGTCATAAGAGTGAAGAGCAGGAGATGGCGACTCGACATATTGTCATTGATCAAGGCCGGCTCGTAGAGAATGGAGAGATAGACCATGTCTAATCTAATGATCAGCCCCTGGTCGCTGGTGATTTCATTTGTTTTAGTTTTAATCGCTATGGCCATCAGTCAAAAAGAAAAGCTGGGTCTGACTAAAGAAATATTTTGGTCCATTTTTCGAATGGTTGTCCAATTAATCATCGTCGGTTATCTCTTGACCGCCATTTTCGAAGTGGATTCCTTTTGGGTCACACTGGCTTCTATTATCATCATGGTAGTCAATGCAGCATGGAATGCTTCACGTCGAGCCAAAGGTCTGACCAACGCTTTCAAATACTCCCTGATTGCTTTGTTTTTAAGTGTCGCTGTCACCTTATCTATTTTGGTGCTGTCAGGAGCTATAAATTTCGTGCCCTCACAAGTCATACCTATCAATGGGATGATTATAGGAAATGGGATGAATGTGATGGGTTTGTCTTTTAGAAATTTAGAAAATCAATTCTACAGCAATCGTCAGGAAGTTCAGGAAAAATTAGCCCTGGGAGCGAATAAAAAGCAGGCGTCTAAACCCATCATTACGGAAGCGATCAAAGGGTCCCTCCAGCCCACTTTAGATACGACTAAAACGGTGGGACTTGTCGCACTTCCGGGGATGATGACGGGTTTGATTATCGCCGGTGTTGACCCGATGGATGCCATCATGTATCAAATACTTGTCTATTTTATGTTGATGTCAGCTGCCTCGATCGCCAGTGTAGTAGGAGTTTACTTCTCCTATCATGAGTACTTCACAAATTACGGCCAGCTCATCGTCAGACCCCGCCAAGAATAATAAATATCAAATCAAGCCGGCTGTAGCTGCTTACAGCCGGCTTATTGTTTTTGGAAAATAGTATTTTTGATATGATAGAAGCAGATCATATATAAAGAAAAATTAAAGGAGTCTCCTATGTCTAAAGAAATCATTCAAAGAATAAAAACATTTCTGGAAGAAGCCCCGTTCTATGCTGTTGCCACTCTTGAAGATGGCCAGCCGAGAGTCAGACCCTTTGACTCCATTACGATCTATCAAGACTGTTTGTGTATCCTTTCCAGTGATCAAAAGGCTGTATTTAATCAAATTCAAAAAGATAACTTTGTTGAAATTACAAGCGCCCAAGCCGACGGCAGCTGGATACGAGTGAGAGGTCAATTAAAGACGTCCTATAAGAGGGATGCCGTGACCCATCTCTTGAACGACCGCCCGGATCTCTGGGATCTCTACTCCAGCAATGATCCACATACGATCGTGTATTATTTTACGGAAGGGTCTGCTGTCTTTTATACTTCAGATGATCAGGGGGAGCACTACACCTTCACCTGTCAGGATATAGAGGAGCCGCTGTGAAATATATCGATCTGCACTGCGATACTTTGATGTTCACAGGAACCAGCCGGCAGAAGAATCAGAGTCTTTTGCAGAATGATATTGCGGCAGTCGATCTCGAAAGATTAAAACAGGGCCGATGTTTCCTGCAGTTTTTCGCTGTCTTTCTTTTAGATGAGAGCTATTTTAAATATGTGGATATCGAGCCTCTTTCAGATGAAGATTATATTGAACTGCTCAGCCGGCATTTGAAGCAGGTGGTTGCGGATCATCCAGAAAAAATTGATTTGGTATCAGCCTTTGAAGACATCCTTAAGAATGAAAAAGAGGGGAAATTATCTGCTATACTTACGATAGAAGATGGCAGAGTACTGCAGGATGACCTCTCTAAAATAGATTATTATTATGAGCAGGGTTTCCGTTTGATCACTTTACTGTGGAACCATGAAAACTGCCTGGGCTTTCCAAATTCATCAGATCCGCGAGTGATGACTCAAGGTTTGAAAAAATTTGGTAAAGAAAGTATAGAAAAAATGAATGATCTGGGAATGATCATTGATGTCAGCCACTTGTCAGACGGGGGTTTCTATGATGTAGCCGATATTTCCTCCCGGCCCTTTATGGCCAGCCATTCGAATGCACGTTCCATCACGAATCATCCACGCAATTTGACGGATGATATGATCCATGTACTCGCAGATGGCGGGGGAATCGCAGGATTAAATGTTGCCCCTCATTTTCTAAGAGAAGATAATCTGGAGAATGTCAGCGGAATCGACGATATGGTCGTCCATCTCAATCATATGGTGGATCAAGGCGGACAGGATTTTGTAGCTCTGGGCACAGATTACGATGGTGTGGAAGGCAAGTTTGAAATCCCGGGTCCTCAGGATATGCCGCTTCTCTTCCAGGCTTTAGATCAAGCGGGATGGTCTGAGGATGCGATTGAAAAATTTGCTTATAAAAATGCTATGCGATTTTTAGAAGATATATTATAAAGATAAAAAAAGAAATGAAGAAAGTCTTGTATTTTATTGATAAGATAGAAGTTAGCTTTTAAGGAGGAATGAGATGAGAGCCCTATTAATTATTGATTATTCAATAGACTTTGTAGATGACCAAGGAGCGCTGTCAGCCGGCAAGCCGGCTCAGGCACTCGAGCATTATCTTGCACAGACTGCTCAAGAATTTATTGACCAGGGAGATTACGTGGTCTTTGCAAATGACAAGCATGAAGAAAATGATGCGTATCATCCCGAAACAAAACTTTTCCCCCTTCATAATATATCCGGCAGTCCCGGCCGTGAATTTTACGGAGAAGTTAACGATGTTTATCAAGAAAATAAAGGTAAAGAAAATGTTTATTGGACAGATAAACGCCGCTATTCTGCCTTTGCAGGTACAGAGCTTGATATCCGTCTGCGTGAGCGGGGAATTACAGAGCTTTGGATTACAGGTGTTGTGACTGATATCTGTGTCCTGCACACCGCAGTCGATGCCTATAATTTAAACTATGATATCGTAATTCCCGAAGCCGGAGTCGCTAGTTTTAATGAGGACGGACATGAATGGGCTCTCAGTCATTTTGAAGATACGTTAGGCGCCAAAGTCATTAGAAAATAAGGAATTAGATAATGAAAAAATATAAGATAACAGTTTTTGGGGCAGGTTCATGGGGATCTGTCTTAGCTCATGTACTTGCAGAAAATGGACACGAGGTTCACTTATGGACCCGGAATGCAGATCAGGCGGATGAGATTAATCATCAGCATACAAACAAAAAATATTTAACAGATGTACAGCTGTCAGCTGATTTAAAGGTGACAAATGATTTAGATCAGGCTTTAGAAGCTTCCGACATCTATCTACTGGTTATTCCTACCATGGGAATCCGTGACCTGGTCCGGGAGATTAATGAAAAGATAAAGTCGAAAAAACTCTTCATCCATGCCTCCAAAGGGCTGGAGCAAAAATCACACAAACGGATTTCAACAATTATTAAAGAAGAAATTGATGCGGATAAGCTAGAGGATGTGGTCGTCTTATCCGGACCGAGCCACGCAGAAGAAGTCATTAAAAGAGACCTGACAACAGTGACAGCGGCTTCTGAAAATGTAGAAAGCCGTAAACTGGTTCAAGAGATATTTATGAATTCTTATTTTAGAGTCTATACAAATTCCGACCTGGCAGGGGTTGAACTGGGAGGTGCCTTGAAGAATATTATTGCTCTGGGATCAGGTATTACAGTGGGCCTGGGATATGGAGATAATGCGCGTGCAGCCTTGATTACCCGCGGCCTGGCCGAGATTACCCGTTTCGGTTTATGCTTTGGGGCTCAAGAAAGCACCTTCATGGGTCTGAGCGGTGTAGGTGATTTGGTAGTGACAGGCATGAGTACCCACTCGCGTAACTTTAAGTGCGGCTACTATATCGGGCAGGGAATGACACCTGAAGAAGCTGTTGAAAAAGTAGGGATGGTGGTTGAAGGCTTTTATACAACCAAGGCTGTTTATGAAATAGCACAAGAAAAAAATATAGATATGCCGATAACGAATGCCATTTATCAAATCATAACGAATCAGGTTGAAGCGAAGAATGCCTCACTGGACTTAATGAAAAGAGAAGGAAAAGAAGAAGCTTAGATTTTTGTTTTATCATTCCTTTTAAAAATGAAAACTGGTAGAATAGTCAGCATACATGCTTTAAACGTTAAAATAGAAAAAGTATAGGAGTTAT
>JAUNQW010000014.1:0-5839 GCA_030535975.1 Atopococcus tabaci
TTTCTCCTTTTATGTTAAAGCGCATAAGGAATTATATAGAGAGAGCGACAATGAGTTAACCTCATTCTAAAGAGGACCAAAATATTATTCAAGAGATAACCCTTTTTTATTTTTTAAATTTAAAAATTTACTATTCATAAAAATAATGGGAGGATAGAGATAGAAAATTATTTGAGAGGTGTGGAAGTATGAAAATTTATACTGGACGTGGTGATTATGGCAATACGAATTTAATTGGGGGTAAGACGGTTTATAAAGATAATCTTCGCTTAGAAGCTTATGGATCTTTAGATGAATTGAACTCTTTAGTGGGGTGGCTGATTGCTTTATGCCATAAAGAAAAAGAGTTACTTACACTAACTAATGAATTATCTCTTCTTCAACATCATATTTATGATGCGGGTACAGATTTAGCAGATCCAAGTGGTAAACTTGAAGAGAGACTGACTGAAGATATTACTAAATGGTTAGAAGCAAGAATTGATCATTATGATTCTTTAACACAGCCGATAGAAAAGTTTATTTTACCAGGAGGGCACGAAGCTGCTGCTGTCGCTCAATATGCTCGTACCGTCACAAGGAGAGCAGAAAGAAAGTTAGTCAGTTTGATGAAAGAAGAAGAAATCTCTAAGAATGCATTTATATTTGTCAACCGTTTATCTGACTATTTCTTTATAGCAGGCCGTTATATTAATGAAGTCATGAAGGTTGAAGAACCCTTCTATGATCGAGGGGGCACAGTTTTTCATCTTGATGATTAAATCTTTATACTCCTCATTTTCGGCAAAAAAAGCGCACTTAAGCGCTTTTTCTATTTTAAATATTTTCTTTTATTCATTTTTTTAATGGCTTTGGGAGAGTCAATAACTTCTTTCATAATAATAGCGTCTCTGAATCTCTGGTGCCTTTCCTCTTGGTTTAATTCATCTAAAAAAGAGGTTCTTGGCTCGGCCATCTGCTCAATTTCCACGCTTGCGGCTTGCAGCTCGGTATTTACTTGATGCGGAGAAGCAGACGCTTGCTTTTGCATGGAACTTTTGAAAGAGTCTTGAGAGGGCCTCTGTTTGCCAGAGAGTGTTAAGTTTGGAGATTCTAATTGTTGAGTTTTTTGTTTTCTTTTCTGAGAATCTTTGACATTTCTTTTTCTGTTTCGAACGGGATAGACAGCATCAATATCTCTTTTATTAGACTTTGTCTGAGCAGTTTGGGTCTTTTGGTATCGGGGCTTTTGACTGCTGTCTTTCTTTGAATGATTAGACTCTGTTTCTGTTTGTTTCTCATCTTCCTTTCGATTCACAGAAAATCGAATAAAACCTGTTATGACCACAATACTGATGATGGCAGCGAAATTATCACTAATAAAATCTAGGATAGAAGACATGATTATTTACTCTTTTCTTTTATTCGGACGATCATCTGGCTGAACATCTTTAGAAATGGATTCTCTCATCGAAGTATCAGCCTCGATATTTTCTAAATTATAGTAATCCATGACTCCTAAGTTCCCTGAACGCAGGGCATCAGCCATAGCCAGAGGGACTTCTACTTCCGCTTCGATAACTTTAGCACGAGCTTTTTGAGCTTCTGCACGCATTTCCTGCTCACTGGCAATAGCCATTGATCGACGTTCTTCAGCCTTAGCTTGGGCGATGTTTTTATCCGCTTCCGCTTGCTGTATTTGTAAATTAGCGCCTATGTTACGACCGACATCTACGTCAGCGATATCAATAGATAGAATTTCATAAGCTGTCCCGGCATCCAGTCCTTTTTCTAAGACTGTTTTTGAGATAGAGTCTGGATCTTCTAGTACTTTTTTATGGTTATCTGCAGAGCCGACCGTAGTAACGATCCCTTCACCGACACGGGCAATGATAGTATCTTCTCCTGCTCCACCCACGAGACGCTGGATATTGGCGCGGACTGTTACCTTCGCTTGTGCGATGATTTCGATTCCATTTTTAGCAACCGCTGAAATGTTAGGCGTTTCTATGACTTTTGGTGTGACAGAAACCTGCACTGCCTCAAAAACATTACGCCCTGCTAAGTCAATAGCCGCAGCCTGATCAAAGTTAAGGTCGATATTGGCACGTTCGGCGGCAATTAAAGCGTCGATTACGGCATTGATATTCCCGCCTGCCAGATAGTGAGCCTCTAATTTATTAAGATTTAAATCGAGACCAGCTTTGGTCGCTTTGATCAGCGGACGAATAATATGGTGAGGTCTTACTTTACGTAAACGCATTCCGATTAATGTGCCTATAGGGACTTTAACATCTGAGAAAAAAGCCTCGACCCATAAACCCACCGGGATAAATCTCAAGAAGATGACCAGCAGGATAATAATGAGTATAGCGACTAAAAGAATAGGTATATTTATATTAAACATAATTAACTAATGCTCCTTACTATTATTTTATTTCCTTGTATACGTTCAATTTTCACTCTTTGTCCACTTTCCAGAGCTTCAATTTCTGAAGTAACATCGATTTCAACGACTTCGCTATTTTCTAAAATAAATTTTGCAAAACCTGTCGGACGTAAAGGGGTAATAGTGACGCCTTCTAATCCGACTTCCAGCTGCTCTCTTTTAGCCAGAGTTGAATATTTTGAAATCTTTTCTTTTGAATCAGGTTTAGCCTCTTTTAAGACGAGGAAATTCCAGCGATTAGTAACCAGACCCGCGCGAATTAAGATAAAAGTAAGTGTAAAAGTGACGATTAAAGCTATGCTGATATCTTGAATGACAACTGTCCAATCTCCCGCCGTCATATAAAGTCCACCAATAAAGGAAGACAATCCAATGATACCTAAAATCCCAAAATCAGGGATAAACACTTCTAAAACAATTAACGAAAGTCCAATGATAAATAAGAAGAGAGGAAACCAAGAATCTAATCCTATGATATAAAAATAGGTAAAGAAGCCGATGAGTGTTATCACTAAACCCGGCACGACATATCTTGTTATCAAAGCAACTAACACACCGATAAATGCCAAAGCTAAAAGCAGACTTTGAAAGATATCCATAGTTTTACTCCTTTCTGCTACTACTTTAATTTTACCAGAAAAAAGTCCCGCTGCTACTATAAAATCCTTGTAAAAATAAGCAGAGACTTTCTAATAGATATTGACTGAATTCTAAAGTTTGAAGTGATATGATAATTTTAGAACATAATTTCGGGTAAAGAAGGTGTAAAGTGATGGACAAAAATAGTTTGGTCTTGCCAGAAAGCTTCAAGAAAAGAATTTATCTTTTTAACTCCGGCCAGTATTTTGACGCCTATCATACCTTTGGTCCTCAAAAAGAAGAGAATGATGGG
This sequence comes from Atopococcus tabaci, assembly GCA_030535975.1. GTDB lineage: Bacteria > Bacillota > Bacilli > Lactobacillales > Carnobacteriaceae_A > JAUNQW01. The sequence goes on from JAUNQW010000014.1 coordinate 3,321, forward strand.
CAGGAAGGCTATCGTTTAACTGTCTGGGCACCGCAGGCACAAGGCGTGTCTGTTGTCAGTGATTTTACGGATTGGAATCAAGGAGAAGCACTTCATCCCGTGGGGTCAACGGGTGTCTGGACCGCATTTTTCAAAGATGCTCAAGAAGATGATCCCTATAAATTCCGGGTGCAGCAAGCCGGCGGAAGGATTGCCTTAAAACAAGATCCTTTTGCTTTTAAATATGAAGTCCGTCCGAAAGATGCTTCTGTCATAAGAACGATACCAGAAAAGCAGTGGGAGGACAGCCGATGGATGAAGCAGAGACAGAAGAGAAATATTTATGAAAGTCCTTTAAATATCTATGAAGTGCACATGAGCTCATGGAGACACCATGAAAATGGAGATTGGTACAGCATTTCTGACTTACAAATAGAACTCATTCCCTACGCAAAAAAATTAGGATACACCCATATTCAGTTTATGCCACTAATGGAACACCCACTAGACGCTTCTTGGGGATATCAGATTACTGGCTTTTTTGCTCTTTCTTCAAAGTATGGCAGTGTAGAAGATTTTCAAAATTTTGTAGAAGAAGCACACCGCCAGGGGCTAGGAGTCCTTGTGGATTGGGTACCCAGCCACTTCAACCGAAATGACTATGCCCTGGCTTACTATGACGGGACCCCTACTTTTGAATATGCGGACCGTAATCGAGCGGATAATAATCGATGGGGTACCTTGAATTTCGATCTTGGAAAAGCCCAAGTTCACAGTTTTCTAATATCGAATGCTATGTTTTGGCTGGAAACTTTTCATCTGGATGGTCTGCGGGTGGATGCAGTGTCCAATATGCTGTATTTGGACTACGATGAAGGTGAGTGGACCCCTAATGAAGAGGGAAGTAATATTAACTTACAGGGCGTCGATTTTATTAAAAAGTTGAATACAAAAGTATTCGAACGTCATCCGAATGTGCTGATGATAGCCGAGGAGTCCACTTCTTGGCGACAAGTAACTGCACCTGTTCATGAGGGAGGACTGGGCTTCAATTTTAAATGGAATATGGGCTGGATGAATGACAGCTTAAAGTTTTTTGAAATGGATCCAGAAGTTAGAAAACATCACTTTAATTTGATTACTTTCTCTTTTATGTATACATTTCACGAAAATTTTGTTCTAGCTCTGTCACATGATGAAGTTGTGCACGGAAAGAAATCCTTACAGCAAAAAATGCCAGGTGACTACTATAATGAAATGGCAGGACTGAGGACGCTGGAAGCCTATCGAATGACCCATCCCGGTAAAAAACTGAGTTTTATGGGGGCAGAATTTGCTCAACATATTGAGTGGCGTTTTTACGAACAGCTGGACTGGGTGAATCTTCAAAATACAGTGAATCAAAAGCATTTATACTTTATAAAAGAATTGAATCATTTTTATTTAGAAAATAAATCTTTATGGGAACTCGACCATCAGCCTTCAGGTTTTGAACTGTTACAAGCTGATAAGGCAGATGAAACTCTCATTAATTTCATCCGTTGGAGCAGAGATGAAAAGGAGCACTTGATTGTCATTTGTAATTTCAGACCTCACCAACATGATTCGCTAAGAGTCGGAGTACCTTATCCAATGACTTATCAAGAAGTTTTTAATACTGAAATGGAAGAGTATGGGGGAAGCTGGACACATCCACAAGCTGACATGTCTGCTGAAAAAGTACCATCAGGTGAGTATTATAGACAGGAGTATTATATCGAGGTCATTCTTCCGGCTATGAGCGTTTTGATTCTTAAAGCAAAAAAATAATTATTTCAAAAATATAAAATATATTGTATAGAACATATGAGCACTACAAAGCGAAAGAGGTGAATGGTTAGATCTTCAATGATCTACCAACTTATAATGAAAACTGAAATTTTGGCTATGATTTTAGCCGGAGGGCAAGGGTCCCGCTTAGGCAAGTTAACAAAACAAATAGCAAAACCGGCTGTTCCTTTTGGCGGCAAATACAGAATGATTGATTATGCCTTGAGCAACTGCACCAATTCCGGCATCTCTCATGTAGGTGTAGTTACTCAGTATCAGCCCCAAATATTAAATGACCATGTGGGCTTTGGTGAGCCTTGGGGGCTAAATCGTCATACAGGCGGAGCATCTATCTTACAGCCTTATTCTTCTACGGAGGGAGAAAAATGGTTCGAAGGAACAGCACATGCGGTTACTCAGAACGTATCTTTTATTGACCGGTATAATCCGGAGTATGTTTTAATTTTATCCGGCGATCATATATACAGTATGGATTACTCTAAGATGTTAGATTTTCATAAGGAAAAGCAGGCTGATTTAACAGTTGGAGTTATTCCGGTAGATTGGGATGAAGCTTCTCGCTTTGGAATTATGAATACGGATGATAACAATCGAATTATTGAATTTGATGAAAAACCAGAAGAACCTAAAAGCAATCTCGCTTCTATGGGGATTTATATTTTTAACTGGCCGACCCTGCGTAAGTATTTGATTGAAGGTGAAGAAAGTGG